>NZ_JAJHOG010000001.1:0-470383 GCF_020819615.1 Rheinheimera sp. UJ51 | reverse complement strand
ACCGGCAATGCTAAGCCCTGTTTCAATAAGTCCAGGGTCTAAAACATCTGACAAACTATCAAAGTTAACGGTATGACTATTTACTAAAACGGTTTCCAGCGCTTGGCTAATATGCATAAAAAAGGCCTACAGAGTTCATTCTGTAGGCCTTTATATACCAACCACTGGATCGGTCAACCGATCTGAAAAGTTCTTAACTGATCGGCATTAGCCTGAAGGCTCCTTTTTTATTTCCTATTTTTTAAAACAATTAACGATTTAAGTAAATAGGTGTTTAGCAATATTTAGCCTAACGCTGAAAGCTATACACCGAACCCAACTTAAGTAATTGCGTCAATTCATCCAAGGCAGTGCGCGATTCGATGATGAGTTGTGGATCGGCTAAATCAGCTTCCGATAACCGATCACGGTAATGTTTATCAACCCAGCTATTAAGGTTAGCAAATAAGCTATCGTTCATCATCACTGCAGGGTTTACCGCTTGGCGTTCTTGCTCGTTCAATACCACTCTTAAACGCAAGCAAGCAGGGCCACCACCATTTTGCATGCTTTGCTTCACATCAAAATAATGTACGTTTTTAATCGGGGTATTTTGCTGGCACAAGTCAGTAAGGTAACGATACACGCCAGCATGCTCTTGGCATTCTGTTGGCGCGATAATCACCATTTCTCCCGACGGCAGATTAATCAATTGGGTGTTAAATAAATAAGTACGGATGGCATCAGCCACCGAGACGTGTTGATTTTTGACTTCGATAAAGTGCAGCTGGGCATCACCAGGAAACTTTTGTTTGATCTCTTGTAAGCTGGCCGCTGTATTCAAAAAAGCTTGCTCATGAAAAAACAGCACGTTACGGTTGCCAACGGCGATAACATCATTATGAAATACGCCCTGATCAATCACCTCAGGGTTTTGCTGCATAAAGACGGTGTTAGCATCGGTTAGCCCGTGTAAACGTGCTACAGCTTGACTGGCTTCGACTGTTTGCCTAGCTGGATAGCGCTGTGGTGCAGGTTTACTTTGATTAAAGGCATAACGGCCATATACAAAGAGTTCAAGACCGCTTTGCCCATAGTCACTGCACAGACGCGTATGATTAGCCGCGCCTTCATCGCCAAAGTGCTCATTATCAGGTAAATGCAGATGATGCGCGAAGTGCTTATTGTCACTGAAAATCGCTTGCAGGATCCGACCGGTGGTCGTTGGTTCAAGTGAACGATGAAATTTGTTCGTTAGGTTTGCTGGGGTAAAGTGAATTTTTTTATCTGGCGTATCGCCGCTGGGAGAAACGGTTGCTGCGTTGGCGGTCCACATACTGGATGCAGAACACACTGCGCGGTAAATTTCAGGTGCCTTTGTTGCGGCGTCTTGCATAACTTGTGCATCACTGCCACTAAAACCTAAGCGGCGTAGCATGCCCAAATCGGGGCGTTCTTGCGGTGCAAGCACCCCTTGAACCATGCCAAGGTCATGTAATGCCTTCATTTTTTGCAAGCCCTGTTTAGCAGCTTGTTTTGGGCTTGAATGATTTTTGGCATTGTTTAAAGACGCCACATTGCCGACTGATAAACCGGCATAATTGTGGGTCGGGCCCACGAGCCCATCGAAATTTGCTTCATAAGCTTGCATAGTTTTTCTTATCCTTTGTTAGTTGCGGTGCTGTTTTTGTTATTTTTACGACCGCGAGATGTTATGCTTCATTTTTTGCTGAGTGACAGGCCTTATCGCAGAATAATTGTGGCCTATTTGCATAATAATCAGTTTAGACACTTGTCACAACAGCGGTTTGCGGATATACGTTTAAAAAAGGGCACCACAAAATGGTGCTGTAATAGGGGATCTCTGGGTTTAAAATGGCGAAATCACTGGTAATAGTCGAATCACCGGCAAAAGCAAAAACCATTAATAAGTATCTGGGCAATGACTTTATCGTCAAGTCTAGCGTGGGTCATATTCGGGATCTACCTACGAGCAGTAGCAAAGATAAAGCTAAGGCTACCGATAAAACGCTTAGTAAAGACGAAAAGGCCTACCAAGCTCTGGTTGATCGAATGGGTATTGATCCCGAGCATGGCTGGAAAGCACGCTACGAAATTTTGCCTGGCAAAGAAAAGGTCGTGAAAGAGCTAAAAACGCTGGCTGATAAAGCCGACATCGTTTATCTAGCAACAGACTTAGACCGTGAGGGAGAGGCCATTGCATGGCATCTTCGTGAAATTATCGGTGGCGAAGAAAGTAAGTTTAAACGCGTGGTGTTTAATGAAATAACAAAAAACGCCATTACTCAAGCCTTTGAGCAGCCAGGTCGGCTTAATGTTGACCAAGTTGATGCCCAACAAGCTCGACGTTTTCTTGATCGCGTTGTCGGCTTTATGGTTTCACCGCTGTTATGGAAAAAGGTCGCCCGTGGTTTATCTGCTGGCCGTGTGCAGTCAGTGGCTGTGCGCTTGGTGGTTGAACGCGAGCGTGAAATTAAAGCCTTTGTTCCAGAAGAGTATTGGAGCATTGACGCTGACACCGTTACGGCTGCGAAACATGCCTTACAATTAGCGGTCAGCAAATATCAGGGCAAAACGTTCTCGGCGGTAAACAAAACGCAAGCGGATCAAGCCCTGTCGTTATTAAATAAAGCCCAGTATCAGGTTTTAGATCGGGAAGATAAGCCCAGTAGCAGCAAACCTCAAGCGCCGTTTATTACCTCGACATTGCAGCAGGCGGCCAGTACGCGGCTGGGTTATGGTGTGAAAAAAACCATGATGTTAGCGCAGCGGCTATACGAAGGCGGGCATATTACCTATATGCGTACCGATTCGACCAATTTAAGCACAGAAGCTGTGGCAAATTGTCGTGATTATATCGAGCAAAAATTTGGTAAAGCCTACCTACCTGCCGATCCTATCAGTTATGGTAGTAAAGCGAATGCTCAAGAAGCGCACGAAGCTGTACGTCCTTCTGAAGTCACGGTGCTGGCGTCTGATCTCACTGATATGGAAGCCGATGCCAGAAAATTATATGAGCTGATCTGGCGGCAATTTGTTGCCTGCCAAATGCCTGCAGCACAATACGACGTGACCAACATTACCGTTGCAGCGGGAGATTTTGAATTAAAAGCCAAAGGGCGCGTGCTACGTTTTGATGGTTGGACTAAAGTTCAGCCGGCGATGAAACGCAAAGGCGATGAAGATAATGAGTTACCAGATGTGCGCACCGGTGAACAACTTACTTTAAAAGAACTGCACGGTGCGCAGCACTTTACTAAGCCGCCCGCGCGTTTTAGTGAAGCCAGTTTAGTTAAAGAGTTAGAAAAACGCGGTATTGGCCGGCCATCAACTTATGCTGCGATTATTTCGACCATTCAAGATCGTGGCTATGTTCGGGTAGAGAATAAACGCTTTTATGCTGAAAAAATGGGTGAAATCGTTACCGATCGTTTAGTTGAAAACTTTGATGATCTGATGAATTACGACTTTACCGCCAACATGGAAGTGAAACTCGATGATATTGCCAAAGGGCAGTTAAGTTGGCGTAAAACGCTTGATCAGTTCTATCAAGGTTTTACCGGTAAACTGAAAACCGCTGAACTTGACCCAGAAGAGGGCGGGATGCGGGTGAATCAGTTCGTCTTAACCGATATTGAATGTCCTACCTGTGGCCGTAAAATGGGTATTCGTACTGCATCTACAGGGGTGTTCTTAGGATGCTCAGGCTATAACTTGCCACCAAAAGAGCGCTGCACCACGACGATGAATTTAGTCTCGGGTGAAGAAGCGGTTAATGTCACTGACGATGAACTTGAAACGGAAGTGCTTCGCCAGAAGAAACGTTGTAGCAAATGCGGTACAGCTATGGACAGCTACTTGATTGACGAGCAGCGTAAATTGCATGTCTGTGGTAATAACCCTGAGTGTGATGGTTATCAGGTTGAGGCCGGGCAGTTTAAACTGAAAGGCTATGAAGGCCCTGAAATTGAATGTGATAAATGTGGCGCGCAAATGCAGCTCAAATCGGGCCGTTTTGGTAAATATTTCGGTTGTACCAATGCAGACTGTAAAAACACCCGAAAATTATTACGCAGCGGTGAAGCGGCGCCACCAAAAGAAGATCCTGTTCATTTACCTGAATTAAAGTGTGAAAAGTCGGATACGTACTTTGTGTTACGCGATGGTGCGGCCGGTTTATTTTTAGCCGCGGCAACCTTTCCGAAATCACGCGAAACCCGAGCGCCGCTAGTGAGTGAGCTTAAAACATTCCGTGAGCGTATTTCACCGAAGTTTTATTATCTGGCTGATGCCCCTGCTAAAGATAAAGCTGGTAACCCTGCTATTGTTCGCTGGAGTCGCAAGACTAAGCAGCAATATGTGATGACTGAGCAAGAAGGCAAAGCCACCGGTTGGGCGGCATGGTATGAAAATGGTCGCTGGGTTGTCACAGAGAAATAAGCTTTAGATGCTTTGCGTATAACATGGGCACTAAAACGTTAGATGGATAAGCGTAAATGGTAAGGCCTTGGCCTTACCATTTCTTTTTGGGAGCAAATAGCTCATCGAGATCTTTGTTATCTTTATCGCTACGTTCTGCGATGTCTTTGGCATTACCGCTTTTTAACTCTGCCGTGATCTCAGCTAACTGCTGCTGCGCTTCGGCTTGGCGCTGACTCACATAGTCGTTTTGATGATTGGTTGCTGCGAGTAGTTTTAATGCTTTTTCATAGTATTGCCGAGACGAGCCCATCATCTTATTGGTGCGGGCACTCTTACCGCGCTTAATTTGTGTCTCGACAGTAATACGTAATTGCAACAGATCAAGTCGTGCGTCCTCGTCTACCACCAATTGCGTTTCCACTTTCCCTCGAGCGTGCTCTGCTCTTAGCATGGTTCTGAGCTTTTTAATGGCTTTGAACATGGCGATACATTGCTGATCATCATCAGGTAGGCTGATATTATCTGCAACAGCCCCCGTATTATTTTTCAATTCTTCGATACGGTTTTCAGTATCTTCTAGGCGCTGGCGTAAGTCCCGCTGCTCGGGTTCGAGCTGTTTCATGGCTTTTAACAAATAGCTTACTCGGCGCATCAGCATTAAGGAGATACCGTTAGACATCGGCACATTCGTAGAGTTAAACAAAATTTCTTCTGTTTCTTCTAATGCATGACGCAATTTAGTGAATTCAGCACGTTTTAAGTTTTGAATTTTCTCTTTATGCTGCTGCACCACATTGACTGTAATGGCGATAATCACCAGTGCTAAGATTAGCGTGATGATTAGGGAAAATACCATCGATACCTCTGCCTTCTATTTTTCGGTGCGATAAGCCGCAGCGTTGCCTGCGTAGTGATAAGTCTACGCGTCATTTTTCCGCTCAGCTTTACAAAATCAACTTTAGACTAGCAAAAATCGCACCATAAGCCAGCTATTTTTAGCCAGCAACCTCGACTATTTGCTAAAACAAAATGTTATAGATAGTGCTATTATACAAAACTATTGGAATATTTGGGCTATCCAGATTGTTGACCGTTACCGGGTAAGGAAGTCAATTAATGAAATTGCAGCAACTGCGTTATATTGTCGAAGTAATGAATCATAACCTTAATGTCTCTTCTACGGCAGAAAGTTTATTTACCTCACAGCCTGGTATCAGTAAGCAAGTACGGATGTTAGAAGACGAGTTAGGCATTCAAGTATTTGGACGTAGTGGTAAACACTTAACGCATGTTACACCTGCTGGTCGCGAAGTGATTGAAATAGCCCAGCAAATATTGGCGAAAGTTGACAATATTAAAGCCATCGCTAAAGAGCACACCTTACCCGATCAAGGTAAACTCAATATTGCGACGACACATACGCAGGCCCGCTATGCGTTGCCTCCGGTGATTGGTAATTTTATGCAGAAGTTCCCCAAGGTCTCGCTGCATATGCACCAAGGTACACCTCAGCAAATTTCTGAAGCCGCTTCACGCGGTGATGCCGACTTTGCCATTGCCACTGAAGCGCTGCACTTATACCACGATCTGGTGATGCTGCCTTGTTATCATTGGAATCGCAGTATTATAGTGGGAAAAGATCATCCCCTTGCGCAACTGGATCACAAAGTACAAATTGAAGATGTGGCCCGTTTTCCTATCGTCACTTATGTTTTTGGTTTTACCGGGCGCTCAGAGCTCGATCGCGCTTTTGCCGCGAAAAATTTGGAGCCGCATATTGTCTTTACCGCTACCGATGCCGATGTCATTAAAACTTACGTGCGTTTGGGTCTGGGCGTTGGCGTGATCGCTTCAATGGCGATTGATCCGAACTTAGACAAAGATTTAGTCGTGATCGAAGCAGGGCATTTATTTGAAGCGTCTACCACCAAAATTGGTTTTCGAAAAGGCGCATTTTTACGCACCTACATGTACGAATTTATTGAGCGCTTTGCGCCACACTTAACCCGTGATGTAGTGGAAAAAGCCAATGCTTTGCGTACTCAAGAAGATATTGATCGGATGTTTAGTAAATTTGTATTACCGATCCGCTAGTTGAAATTCTTGCTGTAAAATAGCCTGAGTAAAGTGACTTTTCAGATAAAAACCCCGCGGTAAAGTCTGGATCGGTTCGCCATGCGCACCGATCGCTTTCGTTAGCGCTTTGCTATCGGCTGCCTTAGGCCGTAATTGCAAGGCCTTACCGTGAGCCCCTCGAATATTAGCGATACCGCCTAGGCTAATTAACTCCATTAACTCTTCCCAATCCTGTTGCAAAATAGCTGCTTGTTCAGCATTCGGTTGCCATAAAAAACCTTGGCCTATAATCCGTTGATGTAGGGGAAGTTGTCGCTCAGCCAAGATAGGCAACCATAATACTCGCTGTAATTTCTGACAAACCCAAGAATCCGCCCAATGTTGGCCAATGTTACCCGTTAATGGCGCCACACACACATAGGTACTTTCCAGTGGTTTGCCGCTGTGATCAATGGGCAGTGTTTTTAATTCAATGCCTAACTCTGGAAAATCAGGCAAAGCCTGTGAACCTGCGCTCGCGCCTAAGGCTAATTCCATGAGTTGACCGACCCAGCCTTTATCTTTACGCAGATCTTTGGGGACAGGTTGCGATAATTCTGCTGCTAATTGCCCCAGCGTTAAACCGGCAATACGTTGGCAGTTAGTCAGAAGTTCGGCAGTAGATTGTGGTTTTGCAGACATGTTGCGCTATTTTGAACATTACTGCTTTTACCCTAGCATTATTTAAGGCTTTTGGCTGTTTAAAAAGGCAGCAAACCGACTTATGCACAAAAGTATTTGGTATTTCAAAAGCGCTAAATATAATTAATTACATGAAATATATAGAGAAAATGACAAGGTTTTGTTTGAAGTTATTTGCGAGTTTCGAGTTATTAAGTGGCTAACTGGGCCTTAGTCACAGCTTTATGCACAGCATCTGTGAAAAAGCTCACATTCGCGCGCTGCTTGCTGCGTTATCTGTGGATAACTTATGGGGTGTGATTGAAAAATACCGTTTGCCGCCAAGACGACTTTGTGAAAGAATCCTCTATATAGCAGATTTAACATCGCTTGAGGTTTGTGTGATCGATGCCGAGGGTTTCCGGCCCAATGTCGGCATAGTGATTTGTAACACCCATGGACAGGTGTTTTGGGCGAAAAGATATGGTCAACATTCCTGGCAATATCCACAGGGTGGCATTGATGACGGTGAAACACCGGAAGAAGCCATGTTTCGCGAATTGCATGAAGAAGTCGGGCTGCGGCCTGAAGATGTGGAAATTATTGCGACAACCAAACATTGGTTACGCTATAAGTTGCCGAAACGGCTGATCCGCAAAGACAGCAATCCTGTGTGTATTGGACAGAAACAAAAGTGGTTTTTACTGCGTTTGATCTGTCGGGAAGAGGATGTCAATCTGGCGAAAACCAGTCATCCGGAGTTTGATAGTTGGCGATGGGTCAGTTATTGGTATCCGGTGCGGCAGGTGGTTTCCTTTAAACGGGAAGTGTATCGCAAGGTTATGAAAGAATTCGCTCCGGTCGCTTTGCCGTTTGTTCGCCGGGACAGTATAAAACGAAAAACTTGAAATAAAACCTGCACGTGAAATGAGGTTACTATGCTAGGCCAGCTGCGGCGAATTGTTCAGGATGTGGCACAAGAGCCGATACTAAACAAAGCTATGGCTGGCTTGGTTAGCAGCGTTAAGCATGCGTTGGAAACCGAGTGTTGCTCGGTTTATTTGGCGGATTATAAGCAACAACATTTTATGTTGATGGCCACTGACGGCTTAAATCAAGATGCTGTGGGTAAAGTGGCTATTGGTTTTTCCGAAGGTCTGATTGGTTGGGTGGGGCAGCGTGAAGAGCCCATTAACCTTGCCCAAGCTCATTTACACCCTCGCTTTAAAGTCACTCCTGAAGTTAGCGAAGACAGCTTTTCGGCCTTTTTAGGTTGCCCCATTATTCATCATCGTAAAGTACTGGGTGTATTAACCATTCAGCAAGCGGCTGAACGGGTATTTAGCGAAGATGAAGAATCCTTTCTGGTAACATTGGGCGTGCAGCTTGCTTCGGTGTTAGCGAATGCTGAAATGCGTGATGCGGCGACACGCATTACCCCTTTTAGCCAGCAAGGCTCGCAGTTTCATGGTCTACCTGGTTCCCCCGGGATGGCCATTGGTGAAGCCTATGTCGCGCAGCCGGCCAGTGACTTTGCTGCTATTTCGTTAAAGCGCGCCGAAGATCCAGAAAAAGAATTAGCCTTGTTTTATCGGGCCGTCAAAATCACCAAAGCCGAATTTAATCGTTTAGCTGAGCGCATGTCGAGCCATTTACCGGCCGATGCATTAGCTATTTTTGATGTGTATCATCAGCTTCTTGACGCTGCCAGCCTGGGGCGCGAAATCGAAATTCAAATTACCGATGGTTGGTGTGCCAAAAGTGCTTTAAAACGCGTGGTAGAGCGTTTTGCCCGGCAATTTGATGATATGGATGACCCTTACCTGAGAGAGCGCGGTTTAGATATTCGTGATCTGGGGCAGCGGGTGCTCAATAATTTATTGGATACCGAACAGCGCCGGGCTAAATTACCCGATAAAGTGGTGTTGGTGGCTGATGAAGTTACGGCGACTATGTTGGCCGAAATTCCACGTGAGCAATTAGTTGCCGTGGTTTCATTACGAGGCTCGGTAAACTCGCATGCCGCTATTATGGCTCGCGCTTTAGGGATCCCAGCCGTGATGGGGGTGAGTGAGTTACCGCTGTTGCACTGGCATGCGCAGCGCGTGATTGTCGATGGCTACCAAGGCCATATCTTGTTATCGCCCTCTGAAGCACTCTGCCATGAATATCAGCGGCTTATCACTGAAGACGTTGCGCTAAATGCACGTTATATGGAAGAAATTAGCTTACCATCGGCTTCAAAATGCGGTGAGCAGTTTAAATTTATGGTGAACTCGGGGTTAGCCGTTGAGTTAGAAAATGTCCACGCCCAATACACGGATGGCGTGGGGCTTTATCGCACAGAATTTCCGTTTATCATTCGTGACCAATTTCCGACAGAGCAAGACCAAGTCGAGTTATATGCGCAAGTGCTGGGCAGTTATCCGGGTAAAACCGTCGTTATGCGCACGCTCGATGTCGGTGGGGATAAAGCACTGCCTTATTTCAGTATTATTGAAGAGAACCCCTTTTTGGGATGGCGCGGTATCCGTTTAACCCTAGACCATCCAGAGATTTTCTTGGTGCAAATTCGCGCCATGATCCGCGCTAATATTGGCCATGACAATTTGCATATTTTGCTCCCGATGATTTGCGATTTGCATGAGGTGGATGAAGCCATTCGTTTGGTGAAGCAAGCTTGTTTTGAGCTAAGTGATGAGTTAGAAATCACTTTACCGCTGCCAAAAATTGGCGTGATGATTGAAGTGCCTTCAACCTTGTATTTGCTGCCAGAGCTTGCGGCAAAAGTTGATTTTTGCTCGGTAGGTACTAACGATTTAACCCAATATTTGTTAGCCGTGGATCGCAACAATGCACGGGTTGCGAATTTATATGATGCTTTGCATCCGTCTGTACTACGCGCGTTATACCGTTTAGGGCAAGACGCTCAGGCGCTCCACTTTCCTATTAGTATTTGTGGTGAGTTGGGTGGCGAGCCCGCCGGGGTATTGTTACTGGCTGCAATGGGCTTTCGGCGCTTTAGTATGAACAGCAGTAATTTAGCGCGCATAAAATGGTTGTTACGGCGGGTTGAGTTGGCAGAATTACAGCAACTACTCACAGAGGTGTTGCAGTGCCATTCACCCAAACAAATACGAGCACAAGTGCAACGCTTTTTAGAGCAAAAACAGTTGTTAACTCAGCTTAGAGCCTAAATATTCCAGCCTGATAATCCAATTTCATTGTAAAGTCACTGCCACTGCAGTCGTCAGTAATTAAGGAAGTTTATGACAAGTTCGGCAATACCCTTTCCTAATATCGATCCGGTTTTACTTGATCTGGGGCTGGTTAAAATTCATTGGTACGGCATGATGTATTTGTTAGCCTTTGGTTTAGCCTATTGGCTGGCGACTCGTGCTGCAGCCAAACCGGGTTCAGGTTGGAACAGCGATCAGGTCAGTGATCTGTTGTTTTACGGTTTTGTGGGAGTGCTGTTAGGCGGTCGTGTTGGCTATATTTTATTTTATAATTTTGCCACTGTGCTCAACGATCCCTTGTATTTATTTCGGATCTGGGAAGGCGGCATGTCATTCCATGGCGGTTTAATCGGTGTACTGACTGCGATGGCCCTGTTTGCGCGTAAGTATCAAAAAGCCTACTTAGCGCTGGGCGATTTTGTGGCGCCGTTGGTACCACTGGGCTTAGCGGCTGGGCGCATGGGCAATTTTATCAATGGCGAATTGTGGGGCCGTACTACTGATGTGCCTTGGGCGATGGTTTTTCCAGGTGCTGGTGCGTTGGGCCGACACCCATCGCAGCTTTACCAAGTGGCGTTAGAGGGCCTGTTATTATTTATCGTTATCCTGATAGTGCGACGCCTGCGTCCACCGGTTGGTGTGGTCGGTGGGGTCTTTTTGTTAGGTTATGGTTTGGCACGTTTTACCGTTGAATTCTTCCGTGAGCCTGATGCACACCTGGGCTTATTATCACTTGGCATGACCATGGGACAATGGCTTTGCTTACCTATGATGTTAGCCGGCATCGGGATTATGGTGTTTTCGTTCAAGCAAGGCAGAACGTCAGGAGTGAGTAGCCAATGAAGCAGTATTTAAAACTTTGCCAGCGCATTATTGATGAAGGGGTTTGGGTTGATAACCAACGCACGGGCACCCGCTGCTTAACGGTGATCAATGCTGATCTTGAATACAATGTGGCTGCGAATGAGTTTCCGTTATTAACCACGCGTAAAAGTTACTATAAAGCCGCCATCGCTGAATTATTAGGTTATCTTCGTGGTTATGACAATGCTGCGCAGTTTCGGGAACTGGGCTGTAATACCTGGAATGCGAATGCCAACGAAAATTCAGCGTGGTTAAATAATCCCGCCCGCAAAGGGATTGATGATTTAGGCCGTGTTTATGGCGTGCAAGGGCGGGGCTGGCAGAAGCCTGATGGCTCGCGCTTAGATCAGTTACAAAAACTGGTTCACAACTTATCGCAAGGGATCGATGATCGCGGCGAAATTTTGACTTTTTATAATCCTGGTGAGTTTGAATTAGGCTGCTTACGGCCTTGTATGCACACGCATACCTTCAGTTTACTAGGCGACACCTTATCACTGACCTCTTATCAACGCAGCTGTGATGTGCCACTGGGCCTGAACTTTAATCAAGTACAATGCTTTGTGTTATTGGCTTTAATCGCGCAAATTACCGGGCATAAGCCTGGCAAGGTTTATCATAAAATCGTCAATGCACATATTTACGAAAATCAGTTACCACTATTAAAACAGCAGCTACTACGTGAGCCGTTCCCGCTGCCGAAATTACACCTTAACCCCAATATCAAAACACTCGCCGATATTGAGCAATGGGTCACTCCTGATGACTTTACCTTAGAAGGTTATCAATCGCATCCGGCCATTAAATACCCATTCAGTGTTTAATTATCGCTGCCTTGCTGCGGCTAGGGCGAGAGCAGGCTAGCTTCATAACGCTGTGTATTGGCAGCGTTATGCTCAATGCCGAGCAGTTTAGTATTTAGCATAATTCGGTTTGCTTAACTGACTTACGTTGGCGTGATGCTGAGTTATTTTTTAGTAAAAGTCTGTATGGTGCGGCAATAACATTACGTATTCTTAATATCGCACCTAGTGATAGCCGCAATTTCACACTTATTGTCAACGCCTGCCCTAGTATTTCGCTTAAAACACCTTAGCGTCAAGAACCCAGCTAAATTTCTGGCGTGGTTTTTGCTTTGAAACAGTAATCGACCAGGATGAGGTGATCATGAAATATCTTCTTGCCAGTGCAATATTGCTGCTGCTTTGTGGCTGCGCGCAAAAAGCAGAGCCTGAACCGACTGTCAAAATGCCATTGCGGCAAGTTTCTGCCGTCGGCTTAAGTGCGCGGCCGCTGGATTTTTACACGCATCGTTTAGCACAAACACTGTTTGCTTCGATCAGCAGTGAGCACTTTCGCAGCCCGTTGGCGGTTAGTAGTTTTCTACCCGCACGACAACTTAGCCTGGCGCAATTAAGTGAGCAAGAGATTGATTTAGCGAATCAACTCGCTGAAAGTATGCTTAGCGAAGCGGTGCAACGAGGTTTTGTCGCTGTAGATCTGCGCTTACGTCAAGAGTTGTTATTGCAAAGCGATCATGAGCAAGCGCTATCTCGGCAGTTATCGGCGCTACGCCAACAGCATGGTGCCAGAGCATTATTAACCGGTACTTATACCGTGCAAGAAGATGGTTTAGTGGTTAATGTGCGTTTAATTGAGCTGGATAATCAGCAAGTGATTGCCGCAGCCACCGATTTTGTGCCACACAATGTGATGTGGAGCCCAGATAAAATACAAAAACGCGGTAATTATTTATTCCGCAGTGATCGGATCGGAGAGAAACCATGAGAGCTTTTGTTATCAGTGCTGTTGTTGCCCTTAGCTTAACCGCTTGCGTACAACAGGCCAGCCAACAGCCGAAAATTGTGCCAGAGAATGCGGTGACGATGCGGGGAGAACTGGCTCGAGAGCAGCGCATTGCCAATCAACAAGCCTTTGAACCGCAATCTGTGACGCAGCACTATCGGCAAACCCCAGTGGTGACGCTGGATCATTATGCGCGTAATCTAGTACAAGAGTTGATGACCAACCACCATAATGCCGATGAGAATGCGATGGTGGCAGTAACCGATTTGGCGTTTATTGATACGGATTTACAGCAAGGTTCTGTGTTTACCAATCATCTTAGCGAAGCAATTATTTACGATTTGCATTTGTTTGGTGTGCCAGTATTAGATTATAAAGTCACGGATTATATTCGTGTTACCCCACAAGGTGATTTCGTACTGAGCCGGGATTTTAACGAGCTTTCTGCAGAATTACCGATTAAATATGTTGTGACCGGCACCGCCACGCTGCATCAAGCTGGCATTATGCTCAATGCGCGTTTAATTCAAATTGATAGCAAAAGAGTGATCTCTGCGGCGCGAACCTTTGTGCCTGCAGCCGTCTATAATGCCATTTTGCAGCAGCATGGCGATGCCACATTAAAATTAAAACAGGGTTAACCCCTTTGGCGCTAAAGAAAGGCTTGCATGGGTCGATAAAGAACTGACATGCTATGTCAGTTTTTTAGGAGAACGCCATGATAAAAAAGAACCTGCTGCTGCTCAGTTGGGCAGCGCTGTTGCTGGGCTGCCAAACGCATCATCAAAGTCAGCAAGGTTACATACCTTGCGATACCAGTGGTCATTGTAATTCTGATGTGCGTGCGCAATCTCATGGCGCAGAGCAAAGCGATACGATTCGACCTGTACCGTCAGCAAAACCAATCAATGCTGATCGGCAGCAAGGCTGGTCAGTACCTTATCAATATGTCACCAGTTTACAATCGAATAAGCAGCTCAACGATTATGTGGCGCAAATGGCGATGCAGCTGGTTGAGAACTTTCATTATTTCCCAACAGAATCTCGCATCGCGGTCGCCTCTTTTGTCGATTTAGATGGTGAGTTAAATCGAACGAACATCGTTGGCAATCAGTTAGCAGAAGGCTTTATTCACCAATTGCAGCAATTTGGTTTGCAGGTAGTCGATTTTAAAACCACGCGCGATATCCAAATTACCCGAAATGGCGATTTTGTATTTAGTCGTGATCACGCAAAACTCGATATGCTGCAGCAAATTGATTTTGTCTTATCGGGTACGATGATCTTCACGCCACGCGGTATCATGGTTAATGCGCGCATCATCAATTTTCACAGCAAGGTCGTGGCCGCCAGTTCGCAATTGCTCATTCCACACTTTGTCATCAGCTCGCTTTATCCGGGCATTACCCGTTAAACACTGCCAGCCTCGAGGGCTGGCGTTGTTATCACTGTGATTTCTCTATCGACAAACTGGCATCTGCACCCTGCAGCGGTGTGGCTAAGGCGGCTTAATCCGCAGTCACCGGCATGGCACGTGATTGCTGGAAAGCTGTTTTGGTATGAAAGAAGCTTTATTCATGGCTGCCCCAGCAGGAATCGAACCTGCAATTGCCCCTTAGGAGGGGGCCGTTATATCCATTTAACTATGAGGCAACAGGGCGCAGAGTCTAGCAGAATAAAACCTTGAAGTGAATATTACCTTGCGACCGCTTATGCTGTTGTTTCATCACTCAGTAAGCGACCTTGATAAAAGGCTATCGGCTTTGAAAGCTAACAATATCACCGGGTTGAATATGATTGAGCAATTGTTGGCTAAGCGAGGCGGCCCATGCGCCTTCTGGGGTAATATCGGTAATGGTGAGTTGCACAGGGCTATCAAGTAAACGCCGCAAATCGGCTTGTTGTGGATCGCGTTGCACCTGAATTAAATTAACCTGGTCGCCCACTTTTAAACCATGACTGCTGCCTAAACCAAGCTGAATGTGTTGTTGCTTTACTTGGCGAATTTGCGCGAGCAACGGTTGGCATTGGGTTTGTTCTTGAATATCTTGTGCCACGGTACGGAGTACTTGATCAATTTTTTGGCCATAGGGCATGCGCCAAAATGCCACACTGTGGCTACTGGGTGTGGTGTTATCTTGATCTGGCCAAAAACTGCTGGTGCGGTATTCTTGTTGATAACGCACTCGTCGCTCATAGGTATCAAACAACACCACTTCTAAAGTAAAGAAGCGTTCGCGTTGGCTGCTTTGCCAAAATTTGCTGATTTTATCACCAAGTGATAAATCTTGAATGGTGGCGAATAAAATAAATTGTTGGCCTTCTGCAAAAAACTGATCGGCAACATTGGCGGTTAATTGAGATTGCGCTATGGGTTCGTCACGCACTTGTAATGCTAAGCCTGGGCCAAAGTCACGCAAATGGCGCGACAGCTGTCGTGTACTGTGTTCACCTAGTTCAAACAACTGGCCATAAATGGCGTCTTGCCGCGCATCTAAATGCACTTGGGTGACCAATAATGGGTTTCGAAAATTAGCCGCACAGCTTTTAGCCATGGGCAAGATATGGGCTTTTAGCGTAATAAACACCTGTTGTTGACTGTGCGTTTCTGACAGTAATTGTACTTGTCGCAGCTCTGCGCTAGTGCTAAGCGTAACCGAGTGATGTTGCAAGATCCCTTGCACCACCTGTTGTTGGCTTTCTAATTTTGCCCCTGCAAATAAGGTAGCGCGTTGCAGTGCATCTTCAATAGCTGCTCGACGCGCGCTATCTAAATCGCCACGTTCAATACTGGCTTGCCCGGTGGCTTCATACCAGTTGGCGTAAAGCGAACTGCTTTGGCTTAAAGCGGCAAGCCCGAACAAGAGGGTGGATAGAATGCGTATTCTCATAGTCTGCCATCGTGTGAATTTATTGATTAGGTGTAAGCGCCTATTTCATTGTTTGCTTAGCGTAAGCTAAGCACCGGCGTTACAACGTATCTACTACTAAGGTACAAGCAAATAATGTGCCGAACTGGATCTTTGTAATGACTGGCGCGAATTTTGCTTAGGTTTTGATATCAGAAAAGCGTTGGTTTAGGCAGCGCCCGCTATCTGCCTTACTTGCCGTGACAGGATGGGTTATTATGATAAAGAACTTAAGCGCAGTTGTGATCCTTACAACATTAACAACAGCTTGCGGCCAATTGGCTGATAGACATATTGAATATCAACAAGAAACGCCACTGGCTTTCCCGGTGATCACGGCGCTAGGCGCAGCGCCAATATCAGCACAACCGGGTGCGAGTGACAGCCAGCGTATGTTAATGGCGATGCGGGCCTCTAAATTAGAAGCTTATCGAGAATTAGCTGAGCGGGTTTATGGTCAAAGAATTGACAGCAAAAACACCTTAAGTGCCATGGTCGCGCAAAATGATGTGTTAGAAGCGTCAGTGCAAGGTGTGATCCGCGGTGCGCGGGTAGTGAAAACCTACGCGGTTGAAGATACTTATATTACCGAGCTATCGCTGGATTTTGCCGAGGTATATGCAACCTTGCAGCATACCGAGCCGAAGCAAAGTATTCGCAGTGTACGTTATTTGTGGTGATGGCAAGGCCTATTAAGCGCCAATAATTGCTTAATAGGTAAAGTTGGATCAAGCTTTTACGCCGCTGCCTTTACTATCTACAGCCGGTTTGCCTTTGTTGGTGTAGGTTAAGCCGGACTTACCGTTCGCTGATAAAATCTCATGCTTTAATCGACCTAGCGTTAACTGGCTGTGTTCTAAAACCTGCTGGTTAACGGCAGTTTGTTGTTTGCACTGCGCCAATAAATCATCCAAAACAGCAATACGCTCATCAAACCAAGAGTGTTTGCGTTGCTCTGCCAGATCTTCAGATTGGCTGAGTGCCGTATCGGTTTGTTCAATTTGTAGCAATAAGGTATTTTTTTGTTCGATGATGTCGTTTAAACGCGGTACATCACGTTCGGTAACCGCTTTAAGCTCATGTTCTAGCAACAACAAAAGCGCAGATAAATGCGCTTGTTGTTGGTTCAGGCAGGTGAGGGTGGCGCTTTGTGCTGTATTCATTAGCGGTCGAATAAATCGCCCTCAAATTGCATGATACGCTTAGCTAACTGCTCAACATTAATTTTGTATTTGCCTTCAGCAATGGCCTGTTTAATTTTATCGACTTTCTCTTGATCGATACCGCTACTGTTACTGGCCTTTTCTTGCAATTTAGAAAATTGCTGAGCCTGCGGTGTAATAGAAACCGAATCTTGCTTTTGCGTTGCCTGACTACCGGCATTTTGCTGCACAGTAGTTTGTTGGCGCTGCACCAGTTGATCATTTTTATCTGTTTTAACCTGCGGAGTATTTTGCAAGTTATTAATATTAATCGCCATAATAGAACCTCTTCACCTAAACTTTAGTCCTTATGCTTAGGTTAACGGCCGCTACAAAGAAAACTTTAGGTTTATTTTCTAAAATTTTACTTGAACTTGATTAACCCCAACAACCTCTGCTTGAATACTGCGCCCAGATTGCTGGTTTCTCACGGTAACTATAGCACCTAGGGTACCATCTTGCTGTACCACGCCAGTGGCAGTAACAGATAAACCGCTGTTATTAATTTCTATTGTAACAATATCACCCCGGCATACAAGACAAAGATCTTGAAGGTTGATAATTTGACCAACACTCAGGCTGCGTTTATTTTTACTACCAATAATCTCAGCCGGTTGCTGCACAATATTACCCCGAACTAAGCGTCGCTCACGGCGCTCAATTTCTAGCATATCGGCCGTGATAGCCGTTCCTGGAGAAATATTTTGCCGCATCACCACTAAATCAAGATACTCGGTGATCCTAGCTGAGATAAACAACTGCCAAGCCACAGGGCTGTCACAGCTTAGTTGCACGGTGGTTTGGCGCGGATTGTAGCTTGCCGGTAAACTAAATTGCAGGGCATTAGCACATTCTTTATCACCAATCCGAGTATCCAAAGGGGTCACGCTTACCTCAGTATCTGCTGACAGTTCGCTGGCTAAGGTGTTTTTTAACCAATTTTCTGTCAGGGTCGTTAATTGCTCGGGACTATAGTTTGCTAAGGTATTTTGCTCGGCAAAAGCCGATGCACTCAGCGTTAAACCTAAGCACAGTGCCTTGATTAAAGCGGTGGTATTACGAAAATTTTCATACTTTTTCATAGGGTTTGTCTATGCTTAACTAATAAAGGGCTATAACATACCTGAATCATGTATTGACGCCGATTTTCTGACACTTAGAACCAATCATGCAAATACCACGCCTAAGGCTGAAGTAAGGAAACCCAGATGTCCAGTATTCTAGATTCCGTCAACCAACGCACCCAACTTGTGGGTCAGAATCGATTGGAGTTATTGCTGTTCAAGCTTGCTGGACGCCAGCGTTATGGCATTAACGTGTTTAAAGTGCGTGAGGTGTTGCAATGTCCGCGTTTAACCAGCATGCCCAAACGCAACAAGTTTGTACGTGGTATTGCGCACATTCGTGGTCAAACCATATCGGTCATTGATTTGAGCTTGGCTATCGGCGGGCGAGAAATTCAAGATCTATCCACCGCGTTCATTATTATTTCTGAGTATAACCGCTCGGTGCAGGGCTTTTTAGTTAGTTCAGTTGAGCGAATCGTTAATATCAACTGGGAAGCCATCATGCCGCCACCAAAAGGCACCGGTGGTAAGCAAAGCTATTTAACGGCCGTGACCGAACTGGATAAAGAATTAATTGAGATCTTAGATGTTGAAAAAATTCTCGAAGAGATTTCACCCTCACCGACAATGATCCACGATGAAACGGTGTCGAAAAGCATTGCAACTGATTTAGGTGATCGAATTATTTTAATTGCCGATGATTCTACCGTGGCGCGTAATCAGGTGAAACGGGCATTAGAGCCATTGGGTGTAAAAATGCACTTGGTCAAAAATGGCCGCGAAGCGCTGACCTACCTGCAACAATTAAGTGAACAATGCCAACATTCGATTACAGAAAAAGTGGGTTTGCTGATCTCTGATATCGAAATGCCGGATATGGATGGCTATACCTTAACGGCGGCTGTGAAAGCCGATGTGAAACTGCGACAGTTACATGTGATTTTACATACCTCGTTAAGTGGCGTGTTTAATCAGCAAATGGTACAAAAAGTGGGGGCTGAGGATTTTATTGCAAAGTTTAATCCCGATGAGTTAGCGCAATCAGTGCAAAAATGGCTCCACGTTGAATAATTGGTAAGGGTCATGCGTGCAGAATAAGCAGTTACAAGAATCGGAATATCGGCAATTTCGGGATTTTCTCGAGCAACAGTGCGGTATCGTGCTGGGTGATAATAAGCAATATTTGGTTAAAAGCCGTTTAACTCCCTTAATGCAACGTTTTAGCCATGGCAGTTTATCTGAGCTGGTTGCCAAAACCATGAGCCCGTTTGAACGACAGTTACGCTCAGCCGTGATTGACGCCATGACCACCAATGAAACCTTATGGTTTCGTGACAACTACCCGTATGAGCTATTAAAGAATCAATTATTGCCGGAGCTGGAAAAAACTTGCCGCAGCGTCAAAATTTGGTCAGCGGCCAGTTCATCGGGGCAAGAGCCTTATTCTATTTCAATGACCGCGCTAGAGTTCCAGCAAAGCCGACCAAATGCCTTTCCTGGCGGGGTGAATATCCTCGGTACCGATATTTCTAATACGATGCTGGAGCATTGCGCCAGAGCCGAGTACGACGGCTTAGCCTTAGCGCGTGGTTTATCACCTGAGCGGCGCACGCGGTTTTTTGAAGATACCTCTAATGGCATGATGCGCGTTAAAGATAACGTGCGTAAAAGAGTGACGTTTCGGCATCTTAACCTGTTAGACAGTTATACCCTGCTAGGAAAATTTGACATCATATTCTGTCGTAACGTATTGATTTACTTCTCTCCTGAAGTGAAAGCGAAAATAATTAAACAGTTTGCTCAGTCATTAAACAGTAAAGGCTATTTAATCCTCGGGGCCTCAGAGTCATTATCAACCATGAATGAAGACTTTGACATGCTGCGTTGTAATCCTGGCATTATCTACCGCAAGAAATCTTAACTCTGCATCTTGGCCTGCTTTTTGCTTCCTCAAATTAAGGTTACAACATGAGGTGGCAAAAAAATGGCAATCAGTTTAGACAAAGCCTTTGGCATGCACGAACAAGCGTTGCTGGTTCGAGATCGTCGTGCGCAAGTGCTGTCAGAAAACGTCGCTAACGCTGACACTCCTGGCTACAAAGCTAAAGACATCGATTTTCAGCAAGCGCTGGTGAACGCCCAATCTCGGCAACGCAGTTCCATGCAGCGGACGCATGATGGGCATTTCCCCATTTCAACTGCAACCCGGCATGAAGTGAAGTTTCGCAATCCAGAACAAACTGACACCGGCGATGGTAACAGCGTGGATATGAACCGCGAGCGTAATGCCATGATGCAAAATGCCATCGAATACCAGACCAGCCTACAATTTTTGAATAGTCGGATCAGTGGCTTGAAAAAAGCACTGACAGGAACAGGACAGTAATTATGAGCTTATTTAAAGTGTTTGATATTGCTGGCTCTGGCATGACCGCCCAGTCAGTGAGAATGAATACCACAGCCAGTAACATTGCCAATGCGAATAGCGTTAGCAGTAGTATCGATCAGGTTTACCGTGGTCGTCACCCGGTGTTTGCCACCGAGTTTGCGCAAGCGCAGCGGCAACAAGATGCCGGCTCTGGCGTTAAAGTGCTGGGAATTGTCGAATCTGACGCGCCACCGAATGTGGAATATGCGCCCAATCACCCGTTGGCGGATGAAAATGGCTATGTCTACAAGCCCAACGTCAACATTATGGAAGAGATGGCGAATATGATTTCAGCGTCTCGAGCCTATGAAACCAACGTACAAACCGCAGATGCCGCAAAACAAATGTTAATGCGCACCTTACGGTTAGGTCAGGGGTAAGGAGTAACGCATGACAACCATTAATACAAATTCTGCGCTAGAAGGGATGTACTGGGATACTGAGAAAAAAGTTGCCGATAAAAACAATGGCGCTTTAACGCAGTCTGACTTTTTTGCTTTGTTAACTCAGCAATTAGCTTATCAAGACCCGACCAAACCGGTAGAAAATGATCAGATGATCGCGCAGATGACCAACTTTACCATGGCCGATGGTATCACCAAGCTTAATGATAACTTTAGTAGCTTGGCGCAAAGCATGTCGTCTAATCAAGCCTTGCAAGCCTCATCACTAGTAGGGCGCAGTGTGCTGACACAGTCTGACCAATTAGTTTTCACCGGTGAGTCGCTCTCGCGTGGCCAAATAAACCTGGAACAACCAGCGGATAACATGAAAGTGATTATCACTAAACCCAATGGCGAGCTAGTTTCTACATTTAGTGTAAATCAACCGCAATTGGGTAAAAACGAGTTTGCTTGGGATGGCACCAATCAAGCTGGTGAGACTGTTGCAGCTGGGCTTTATAACATCAGTGTTGAAGTCAGTGCCAGAGGCAAAACGGAAAATGCCCCAGTACAAGTGTATACCCCTGTATCCAGTGTCAGTATGGGCAACAACGGTAACGGCATTACACTGAATTTATTAGGCATTGGGGCAGTGAAACTGGCCGATGTGTTAGAAGTTTCTTATGGTTAATACAACCGCTTAAGGTGAGGTAACATATGAGTTTTAATATAGCATTAAGCGGTATCGCCGCTGCACAAAAAGATTTAGATACCACAGCAAACAACATCGCTAACGTTAATACTACGGGTTTTAAAGAATCTCGTGCTGAATTTGCCGATGTGTATGCATCTTCAGTATTTCAAGCGGGTAAAACCAAGGTCGGTGATGGTGTAAGAACATCTTCTGTAGCTCAGCAATTCCAGCAAGGTTCATTGTTATTTACCAATAACTCGTTGGATCTGGCTATTACCGGTGATGGTTTTTTTGTTACCGCTTCGGAAGTGGGTTCGCGTGATTATGGTTATACGCGTGCCGGTGCATTTAAGCTGGATGCCAATAACTTCTTAGTTAACAACAATGGTAGCTTTTTACAAGGCTATCCGGTTGATGCAGAAACGGGCTCGACTACCTCGGTCAGTTTAAGTACAACTAATCCTATCCAGATCCCCACTACTGCTGGCGCACCCAGCGCAACGCGTGATGTGTTTGTTAGTATGAATTTAGACGCACGATCATTGCCGCCAACCATAACCGTTTTTGATCCCACTGATCGTGGTTCTTATAACAGTACCACGTCTACCACTATTTACGACAGCTTAGGGCAGGCACACATACTCAGCGTGTTTTTTGTTAGAACAGATCCCTTGGCAAGTAATACCTGGGATGTCTATACCACATTTAATGGCACAATCGTCCCATCTGCTACAACACAATTAGCTTTTCAACCAAATGGTACCCCTGACGATACCAACTTTAGTGACATTACTATTTCGCCGGCAGATTTAAATGGCTTATTAAATAATGGCGCTAGTTTCGGTGATTCAGGTGATTTTGGTATTCGCTTTCGCGATCAAGCCGCAACACGTACACCAACCCAATACGCTTCTGCTTTTGAAGTGGGGACATTAAGTCAAAACGGCACTACTGTTGGCCGTTTAACAGGGCTAGATATCGATGTGGGTGGTAAGATTATGGCGTCTTATTCTAATGGCGATCAGCAGTTTTTAGCGCAAGTAGCCATGGTACGGTTTGCTAACCCACAGGGTTTAAGTCAAGCAGGATCGACCTCTTGGAAAGCCAGCTTAGCCTCGGGTGAGCCGTTAGCCGGTGAGCCAAATACCGGTACCTTTGGTAGCATTCAAAGCTCGGCGTTAGAGCAGTCAAACGTTAACTTAACTACAGAATTGGTTGATTTGATTAGCGCCCAGCGTAACTTCCAGGCCAACTCGCGGGCCTTAGAAGTAAACAGTACCTTGCAACAAACCATCTTGCAGATCCGATAAACGATTTATCGGTCGAATCAAGCCACCTGCGGGTGGCTTTTTTTTAATCAAAATAGCCTGTTTTATCAAGCTGGCACTTTTATTGCTTAACTATAGTTAAGCAATAAAAGTTTTGTTAAGTAAAAACGGCAAGTCCCTGCGAGGTTTATTATGGATCGTCTGTTATATATCGCCATGAGCGGTGCCAAAGAGAACATGAATGGCATCAGTGTTCGCGCAAATAATCTGGCTAATACCGGCACAGTCGGCTTTAAAGCCGATTTTGAGCAAGCACGAGCCATGCAAGCCTTCGGTGAAGGTTTGCCCACCCGAGTGTTTTCGTTAACAGAGAGTCCAGGTCAAAACTTTGACAGTGGTGCGATGATTATTACTGAACGTGAATTAGACGTGGCTATTCAAGGTGACGGCTGGTTTGCTGTGCAAGATAAAGACGGTAATGAAGCCTACACCCGTGCTGGCAATTTACAAATTAGTGCCAGCGGTATGTTGATGACCGCCAGCGATTTGCCGGTGATGGGCGATGCGGGGCCGCTGCAGTTACCCGTGCCGCTAGCGAAGATGGAAATCGGCGCTGATGGCACCGTGATTGCCAGAGCGCAAGGCGCTCCGGCAAACGCGTTAGAGGAAGTAGGGCGTATTAAATTAGTACAACCGGAATATGCCGATATCGTTAAAGGTAACGATGGCTTGTTTCGACGTAAAGATGGTCAGGATGCCCAGGCCAGTGCCAATGTCACTTTGCTTAGCGGCGCCTATGAGGGCAGTAATGTCAATGCGGTTGGCGAAATGACCACGATGATCAGCTTACAGCGCCAGTTTGAATTACAAGTGAAAATGATGAAGCAAGCTGAGCAAATGGATCAACAGCAAAATCAGTTGCTGCGGATCATGGGTTAACGCTTTTTCTTTTTACCGTTTTACTTCAGCCAGCAGCTGCTTGGCACTTAGTTAATAGGGCGTAAGCCCAGGAGGTACAAATGCATCCAGCATTGTGGATCAGCAAAACAGGGTTAGACGCGAAACAGCGTGACATCTCGGTTATTTCTAACAACTTGGCGAATGCCAGCACGGTAGGTTTTAAAAAGAGCCGTGCCGTGTTTGAAGATTTGCTGTATCAAAACATTAATCAGCCAGGTGGCCGCTCTTCCCAAAACTCCGAATTACCTAACGGCTTAATGATAGGTGCCGGTACTAAGGTTGTGGCGACGCAAAAAAGCTTTACCCAAGGCAATATGATCACCACTGAGAACAGTTTGGATCTGATGATCCAAGGCCATGGCTTTTTTGAAGTGTTAATGCCAGATGGCACCATTTCTTATAGCCGCAATGGCCAATTTACGGTTGATGGTGATGGTAATGTTGTGACGTCTGGTGCTGGTTATCAGGTACAGCCCAATATTGTGGTGCCGCCAGATGCGACGAATATCATGGTGTCTCAAGATGGAGAGATCTCCGCTCGTTTAGCTGGGCAGGTTGAAAATGCCGTATTAGGTCAGTTAACGGTCACTAATTTTATTAACCCGGCCGGTTTAGAGCCGATTGGTCAAAACTTGTTTAGCGAAACGCCCGCTAGTGGCGATCCGGTGCAAGGCATTCCAGGGTTAGAAGGCCTAGGCATTATTGTGCAGGGCGCGCTAGAAACCTCTAACGTGAACGTCACAGAAGAATTGGTTAGCTTAATTGAAAGCCAGCGCGTGTATGAAATGAACTCTAAAGTTATTTCAACCGTGGATCAGATGCTTGGTTTTGTTATTCAACAGTTATAAGGCAGGTACAGCTAATGCGTAATGTCCTATTAATACTGATGGTCGGTAGTTTAACCGCCTGTGCTTCGATGCAAGAGGCCCAGCCAAACGATCCGTATTTTGCTCCCTTGCCGCCAGAGTCGGCGCCGCGGCCGGTGGTGAAAAATGGTTCGTTGTTTATGCAAAGCCATTCCAATAGTTTGTATTCCGATAACAAAGCACGGCATGAAGGCGACATTATTACCGTAGTGCTGCGTGAGAAAACGCAAGCGTCGAAAAAAGCTAAAACGGAAACGGCCAAAGACAGCAACATTGCTTTTGACCCGATTAATTTTGCCGGAAGCAACGTATCGGTAGGGGGTAACGTGTTGCAGTTTGGCGCGGGCAGTAGCCAAGACTTTAAAGGTGATGCCAAAGCGGATCAGAGCAATAGCTTAGTCGGCGATATCTCGGTCAATGTGTTACAGGTGATGTCGAACGGTAACTTAGTGATCCGCGGTGAAAAATGGCTGACATTAAATACCGGTAAAGAATATATCCGTTTAACTGGGGTTATTCGGCCACAAGATGTTGATGTGAATAACACGGTAGAGTCGACCAAGATCGCGAATGCACGTATCGAATACAGCGGTACGGGTGCGCATCATGGTGGGCAATCACCTGGCTGGTTAACCCAGTTTTTTAATGGCCCATTCTGGCCATTCTAGGAGCAGTATATGCGGTTTCTGATCATGCTCGGCTTATTATCTACGCTAGTTTGCAGCAACCTAGTTCAAGCTGCGCGCATTAAAGATGTCACCGATATTGAAGGGGTGCGCAGTAACCAATTAGTCGGTTATGGGTTGGTGGTCGGCTTACCCGGTACTGGCGAACAAAGCCCATTCACCGAACAAAGCTTCCGCACCATGCTGGCTAATTTTGGGATTAACTTACCGGCGGGTTCACGTACGCAAATAAAAAATGTGGCGGCAGTGGCCATCCATGCTGAGTTACCGGCTTTTGCTAAGCCCGGGCAAAATATCGATATTACGGTATCTTCGGTAGGTAGCGCGAAAAGTTTGCGTGGCGGCACTTTATTACAAACCTTTTTAACCGGCTTAGATGGCAATGTGTACGCAGTAGCACAGGGCAGTTTAATTGTTAGTGGCTTAGGTGCGGAAGGTTTAGATGGTTCGCGTATTTTAGTGAACACACCCACAGTGGGCCGTATTCCAAACGGGGCTGTGGTCGAGCGCGAAGTAGAGTCTCCTTTTGCTAAAGGCGATTTTATTACGTTTAATTTAAAGCGCCCAGATTTTACTACTGCAAAAAGATTGGCTGAAGTCATTAACGGCTTTATGGGCCCAGAAACCGCCTTTTCATTAGATGCCTCTTCGGTACAGGTTAGAGCGCCGCGCGATATTAGCCAACGCGTAAGTTATTTGTCGGTATTAGAAAACTTGACCTTTCAACCAGCAGATCAATCTGCCAAGATCATTATTAATTCTCGCACTGGCACCATCGTGATTGGTAAAGATGTGCGTTTGTTCCCTGCTGCTGTTACTCATGGTGGCTTAACGGTCACCATTGCTGAAAACCCACAGGTGGTGCAACCTAATGCGTTAGCCGGTGGTGAAACGGCCGTAGTACAAAACAGCATTATTGATGTGAACCCAGAAAACTCCAGAATGTTTAAATTTGACCCTGGTGTCACACTTGATGATTTGGTGCGCACTGTAAATGCAGTTGGCGCAGCTCCGGGTGATTTAATGGCCATTTTAGAAGCGTTAAAAGAGGCTGGCGCCATTCATGGCGAGCTGGTGGTGATCTAAATGGATACCGGCAAACTGCAACATTCTTATCATGATTTAAGCAGCCTGCAGCAAATTCGCAGTGCAGCTAAAGATGATAGCAAGGGTGCGCTGCGCCAAGCAGCTGAGCAGTTTGAAGGGATCTTTTTTAATATGCTGCTAAAAAGTATGCGTCAAGCGAATAAGGCGTTTGAAGCAGAAGGTTTAATGAATAGCCAAACCACAGAGTTTTATCGTGATATGCATGATAACCAGATGGCATCTGATTTAGCGCAAAAAGGTGCCTTGGGTTTAGCCGATTTGTTAGTGCAACAGCTGGACCCTCAAGCCGCCAGCCAGCACAAAAAATCCGCTTCCGCGTTGCGTTTACCCGGTGATACACGTGCCGATGAATTAAACATGCCACAAGTGCAACTGTTTAAAGATGCACCGGAGCTGGGGTTATTAAAAGCCCAATCTATGCAGCAGCTTGCGCAAGCCGAAATGGCTCAGCCGGGGCGGCGCGAATTATCACAACTGAGCCCATTATTAGATAAACTGCAACAACAGCGTGCACAAAAACAAGAACAAGCCCAAGCTGCGGCAATTGCTGGCAGTAGCACTATAAGTAATGTTGAGCCACTAGCCGTTGTGGGGGCGTCAACGCTTCGTAACGATTCACCGGTGGAGTTTATTCGCAGTTTACTGCCCGCGGCACGCAAAGCTGCCGGTGCTTTAGGGTTAGATCCGTTAGCGCTAATTGCCCAAGCCGCACTTGAAACAGGTTGGGGTAAACGCGTTATTAAAACCGCCAGTGGTGACAATAGTTATAATTTATTTGGTATTAAAGCCAGTCGTAATTGGCAAGGTGAGACCGCTGTCGTTGATACGCTGGAATACCGCCAAGGAGTGGCGCGTAAAGAACAAGCCAAGTTTCGGGCTTATGATTCTGCCGAACACAGCTTACAAGATTACGCGGGTTTTATTGCTAATAGCCTGCGTTATCAACAAGCGGTCGCTGCCGCACAAGAACCAGCTGCGTATTTTAGTGAATTACAAGCCGCAGGGTATGCCACCGATCCCAATTATGCCCAAAAAATTATGGCGGTATTTAAAAGTACCGCCTTTGAACAAGTTAGAGCAGAATTAAATAACGCTCAAGATTTTCAAACAACAGCCGAAGAATAGCCTATACCCGTAAACGGGTGCGTGGAGCGATAAATGAGCTTACTTAACATTGGTAGAACAGCGGTATTAGCCAGTAACACCTTGCTAAATACCACCAGTAACAATATTGCCAATATCAATACGCCTGGCTATGTGCGGCAACGCACGGAATTTGTGTCGCAGCAATTTGGCTTAGGTGTTGGCCAAGGCACCACTGAGCGCTTGGTAAACGAATTTAGCCAAAAACAATTACGTCGTGACACAACCAGTGCATCTTACAGTGCGCAGTACTTGGCAGAAGCGAATCGTTTAGACGCGCTGTTCTCTAATGCAGCCAACAGTATATCCACCGGTATGAATAACTTATTTCAACAAATTCAAACCGCGAACAATGATCCCACGCAGTTATCCAACCGGCAACTTGTTTTAGGAACCAGCCAGTCGTTAATTGACCAATTTGGCAATATGTCTACTTTGTTATCTGATCAAGAAAATTTTATTAATCAACAGCTGGATATCTATGTAAAAGACATCAATGACTTGGTTAGTCAGGTCGCGACCTTGAATGTTGAAATTGTCAATTATGGTTCCAGCCCTAGTCGGCCTGTTCCTTTAGATTTACTCGATAAGCGTGATGCCGCTATTTTAAAGTTAGCCGAATTTGTGGATATCCAAACCGTTGACTCGAAATCAGGTGAAAAACTGGTATTTATGGGCACGGGGCAGGCGCTCGTGGTTGAACGTGGCCAGTTTAATCTGCTATCACTGCGCGGCGAGCCTGATCCGAATAATCGCGAAATACTGCTCACCTTACGTGAAAATGCTGATGCCAAAGTGACGCTGAGCGCACAAGGTATTGGCGGTAAGGTCGGTGCTTTAACCGATTATAGGTTGCAGGTGTTAAATCCGACCCAACAACAATTAGGGCAATTAGGTCTTACGCTGGCGGATAACATGAACCAGCAAAATAAATTAGGCTTAACGCTTAATGGCACCATTGGGCAGGATCTATTTCGGTTGCCGAGCTCGCAAGGTTTAGCGTTTAAAGACAATAGCGCCAGCAGTCGTGTTATCGTAGAAGTTGAACCAGGCAAAGCCAATCAATTGCCGCCGAATAATTTCCTTGTGACGATAGTCGATGCCACTACCGCCACGGTAACGGCCTTAGACGAGATGGGACAACCATATTTAGACAGCAATGGTCAACCTGATCTCCTTAAAGTGAAAACCTTAACCAGTGCCACTGGTTTTCCTTCAACTTCCCCCTTTACCGCCGATAATGCCAATGGTGACTTATTTGGTTTAAAGTTAACCATTAGTGGTGTGACAGGTGATAAATTCTTATTAAAACCATTAGACTCTGCGGCACGCCAGTTACAAATGGCAACGTCCAGAGCTGAAGATTTAGCGTTATCCGGCCCTGTTCGCGGTGAGTATGATATTACTAATTTGGGTAATGGGCGGGTTGAGGGGGTCTCTGTTTCTAATACTGATCCTGCAAGCTCTGCGTTTAACAGTAATGGTTTGCCGGATGGACCCTATACTATTACGTATCAGGGATTCGACACTACTTCTGGCGTTTCTGGACAACATGTATTTGAAATTGCTGATGCCAATGGTGTGTTGGGCAACAGTTTTTTTGATACCAATAATTTTAATAATGTATTTACTAACCCAAATAATGTGCCCGATTTATCTCAGTTAGGTTTTGATTTTAATATTACCGGTGTGCCCAAGCCTGGTGATAAATTTACGTTGGACTTTAACAGCAACGGCTACAATGACAACCGCAATGGTTTAGCCATGTCAGCGTTACAAAATGCCTCGCTGGTGCGGCGCAGTGCGGATCCTGCTGGTTCCGCAGTGAATTTGTATAGTTTAAATCAAAGTTATGGGATTATGGTGGGGAACATTGGTGAGCGTACGCGTCAAGCGCGCACTGCTGATGAAGCCAATACGGCTATTTTAGAGCAGACCACTTTATGGTATGAGTCTTTATCTGGGGTAAACTTAGATGAAGAAGCAGCCGATTTAATTCGATTTCAGCAAAGCTATGCGGCAGCTGCTAAAATTATAGCCACTTCGCAAGAAATTTTTGACACCCTGTTGCAGTCAGTGAGGTAAGGTATGCGTTTAACTTTTAATATGCAGTTTACACAGAGCCTAAATGGCATTCTAAACGCACAGCAACGTATGTCAAAAGCCGAAACGCAACTTAGCAAGCAAACGCGTATTTTGTCACCGGCCGATGATCCAGCAGGCGCAGCTAAAGTGTTAAGTCTTGACCAAAGTAAGGCGCAGATTGAGCAATTTCAAACGAATAGCGTTTTGCTTAAAAACAATTTAGCGCTGCAAGAAACGGTTCTAACGAGCATGCGATCTTCCTATGATCGGGTTTCTACACTGGCGCAAGCTAGTGGTAATGGCACCTACACGATTGAGCAACGCAAAGCCATCGCGTTTGAATTAAAAAATATTCAAACAGAGTTGTTTGATTTAATGAACACGCGTAGCTCAGAGGGCAGTTTTATTTTTGCTGGCTATCAGGATAAAACAGCGGCTTACGAATTAAACCAAGATGGCAAATATCAGTTTATTGGCGATGATGGTTCACGAGCGTTACAAATTTCGCAATCAATTAGCTTACCGAGTAATGATAGTGGTAAAGCTATTTTTGATTCTGTGTTTGAGCGTTTCATGCCCCAATTAACAACAGCTCCTGCTGGTACAACGATCAACGTAGTTAATCAAACGGCTTTTGACGGTTTCTATTTAAGTAATTACGATAACTTAACGGCAACGAATAATAATTATCGTTTAGATATTGATGTGGCAGGCAATTATCAATTTTTACGTAATGGCAGCGCATTATCACCTCCTGTGACAGGAAGTTATGTACCTGGTAGTGCTATTAACTTTAATGGCGCCGAATTTGCACTAGATACGGCGACAACTCTACCCGCTCAAGTTGATTTTGAACTACCGAAACCACAACAAACCAATATTTTAAATACCTTACAGAAGTATATAGATACGTTAAGTGATCCAGCTTCCTCTGCAAGTGATTTAACAGTTGGCCTTGCCGATATTCTGCAGCAGACCACAGTCACCGCGAACAACGTTGACAGTGTATTAGCCAATTTGGGCGGGCGATTAAATGTCGTAGACAGTGTTTTTAATACCAATGCCGATTTATTAATTAATAACCAACAGTACAAAGCTGATATTTCTGAAGTGGATCTTGCCGCAGCGCTTACTGAAATTAAGCGCCAAGAAGTGGCATTACAGGCCGCCTCACAAACGTTTTCTAAAGTTAACGCAACAACGTTATTTGATTATATCCGCTAAAAACCAGAGCAGGCAGCAATGCCTGCTCTAAAGTCATTGATTAATATTAAATTTAAAATCCTCAAAAAAATTCTAAAGTTTCCTCGCACTGCGCCGATACATATTTAACACGGCAAGAAACAGGCAATACGCAGTTCAAATTGCCCTAAACAGTTAAAAAGCGAGGAATACATCATGGCTTTATTTGTAAATACCAATACTTCATCACTGAACGCCCAGCGTCAGATGATCACATCAGGTAACGCTTTAGACACCGCTTTTAAGCGTTTATCTTCAGGTTTTCGGATTAACAGCGCGGCTGACGATGCAGCAGGCTTACAGATTTCTAACCGTTTAACCAGTCAAATTAACGGCTTGGATCAAGCGGCACGTAATGCCAATGACGGTATTTCTTTAGCTCAAGTAGCTGAAGGTGCGATGGATGAAATTACTACATCGTTACAACGTATGCGTACTTTAGTGATTCAATCAGAAAATGGTATTAACAGTGCTGGTGATAAGACTGCTATTCAAAAAGAAATTTCAGCCTTAAAAACGGAAGTAACGCGTATTGCTGGCACTACTAAGTTTGGTGATCAGCAGTTACTGAATATCAATTCTGCTGATACTAGTGGTCAGTTTAAGTTTCTAGTTGGTGTTAGTGGAGATACTCAAGATTACATTACTGTGAGTTTGGGCTTTGGTACAGGTGGTGGTTTTTCATCAGCAGGCTTAGCTATCGACACTATTGATGTGTCGGATGTAAGCCAAACGGGTTCTTCAATTCTAACCAAACTTGATGCGGCAATTAGTAGTATTGATGGAAAACGTGCAGATTTAGGTGCGATTCAGAACCGTTTTCAGGCGACCATTCGTAACTTAACTAATATCTCTGAAAACGTATCAGGAGCTCGTGCACGGATCCGCGATACCGACTTTGCCAAAGAAACGGCTGAGTTGACTCGGGCACAGATTCTGCAACAAACCAGTCAGACTGTGTTAGCCCAGGCAAATCAACGGCCACAGGGCGCTCTAAGTTTACTACAAGGTTAATAGCGTAACGCGCTGAAGCATCGAGATTATTGCAGTAATCTTGCTTCTTGCCGGAACAGCTTCAGTGGAGTGACTCGCTTATCGTAAAGCCGCCTGTTGGCGGCTTTAATGTTAGAAAAATAGTTCCACCTTCAACTCCCCATAAAAATCTTCAAAAAACTTCAAAAAAAACCTAAAGTTTATTTCAAGTATGCCGATACAAAGTTAAGTCAAGTTGCAGCTTGACTCAGCTAAACGGATTATCCGTACTTTAAACTACAGTCAAAGGCAAAATATTGCTGATGACTAAGGAGTGACTCATGGCTTTATTTGTCAATACTAATACTTCATCGCTGAATGCTCAGCGTCAGTTGATGAACTCAGGCGGCGCTTTGGATACCGCATTCAAACGCTTATCTTCTGGCTTTCGGATCAACAGTGCATCTGATGATGCGGCTGGCTTACAGATATCTAACCGCTTAACCAGCCAAATTAATGGTTTGGACCAGGGCGCTCGTAATGCCAACGACGGTATTTCACTTGCACAAGTTGCTGAAGGTGCGATGGATGAAATTACTACCTCTTTGCAGCGGATGCGTACCTTAGTCGTGCAATCTGAAAACGGCATTAATGCAGAAAAAGACAAAGTTGCAATTCAAAAAGAAATTTCAGCGTTAAAAACTGAAATTACTCGTATTGCTGAGACTACAAAGTTTGGTGATAAAGAGTTACTGAGTAAAGGTTCAACAGATACAGACGGTCAATTCAAATTTTTAGTTGGTGTTAATGGCAATGATCAAGAATACATTACCGTAAGTTTAGGTAACGGCTCCGCTGGTTTTACTGCCACAGCTTTGAATTTAGATTCAGTTGATGTTTCTGGAACAGAAACAGGTTCATCTTTGCTAACCAGTATTGATAATGCCATTTCAACGGTAGATGCAAAACGCGCGGACTTGGGTGCGATTCAAAACCGTTTCCAGGCGACTATTCGTAACTTAACGAATATTTCTGAAAACGTATCAGGTGCGCGTGCTCGTATTCGCGACACTGATTTCGCGACAGAAACGGCAGAATTAACTCGGGCACAGATTTTGCAGCAAACCAGTCAAACAGTACTGGCACAGGCAAATCAGCGGCCACAGGCAGCGTTGTCGTTATTAGGTTAATGATATTTAAGCGCTATGATGAAGGCGATAGCCTTCATCTAGCCTTATCATTCGAGGTGATTTTATGAATACAGTCACAACTGCTACAATGTCTGGATTAAATAATACAGACATGGCTAGCAAAATAGCCAATGTTGAACAATTAAAACCTGTTGACAACAAAACGCAACCAACGACTAAAGGTGAATTATCTGTTGTTCCAAGTGAAGTGGAAATAGACAATGCATTAAGCATTGTAAATAAGGCCGCAATATTTGAACAGCGCTCTTTGAGCTTTATGGTTGATGAAGCATCAGGCCGGTCTATCATTAAGGTTATAGATCGCAGCAACGATCAATTAATTCGGCAAATTCCATCAGAAGAATTACTGAAAGTTGCACAAGATATAAAAAAACTTCAACAGGAAATGGGGCAGTCGCTTGGCGTTTTGGTTGATAAGCAAGTTTAATCGCCAGAACGTATTTAGCGTTTAAGTGTAGAGGAGAAGTGTATGTCGTCCATAAATTTTTTAGGTGCCGCATCGGGTTTGCCTTTAGATGAGTTGGTCACCAGTTTTGTAAATGTTGAACGACAAACTAAGTTTTCTCGGATAGAAAAAAATACTTCTACGCTTAACGCCTCTTTATCAGGTGTAGGCAAGTTAAAGTCTGCTTTATCTAGCTTCCTGGATGCCTCAAAAAAACTTTCAAGTGAAAGTTTAAAAGCAAGAACAGTTACTATAACTCAACCAGAGACAGGTAAAACTTTCATTCAAGCTACCGCGAAAAATACTGCTGCAGCCTCTAGCTTTGATATCAAAGTTAACCAGTTAGCAAAAGGTAGCCGAGTGGAAACGGTTGATGCTTCATTTACTGACTCTAACAGTGTGGTCTCCACTACTGATGGTAATCTCACTTTTGCCGCAGGTGATAAATCCTTTACTGTTGCCGTAACAGCAGGCATGACACTGAATGAGCTGAGATTAAAGATTAATGATACTGCTGACAACTTTGGTATCAATGCCAATATTCTTAATGTGGGTGGCACTACTGGTGCAAAGTTGGTGTTAAATTCGAGTGTTACTGGTCTCGGGAATGATTTAGTTATCTCAAACGATAACGCTGAGCTCGATACATTATCTACAATCGCGACTGGTACTTCAGCGGGGATGACCTTAACCTCTGGGGCAAACGATGCGCAAATCGAAATTGATGGTACAGCGTTAAACAGCAGTACTAATGTATTCAATGATGTCGTGCAAGATATTTCGCTAACTGTGCTCAATGTTACGCCAACGGGCAATAATGCAAAACTAGATATTGCCACTGATAAGTCGGCAGCAGAAACTAATATTAAAAGCTTTATTAGCAGTTTTAATTCTCTAGTAACACAGATCACCGACTTAACTCGCAACAGAGTTTTAGGCGCTGATGGCTCCGTCACTCTTGAGAGCGGTGCATTATCTGGTGATTCCTTACCTAGAAATATACTAAGTCAGCTACGAAGTATTCTTGGGTCTACTGTTCCGGGTGCCGCAGATGGCTTAAATACTCTGTACTCTATGGGTATTACGTTAAATAAAGATGGCAAGCTAGAAATTTCAACTAGTACCGAGTTTAATTCAGAGACGGGCAAAAATCGTTTTGATGACGCTTTAAACAATAGTTATGATGATATTGCCAAACTATTTGGTGGCGATGATGGTTTTGTAAGTCAGCTAAATACTTTAATTAGTGAATATACTAAGTCTGGTGGTATTTTATCTAGCCGTCAAAATACTTTAACTTCTCAATTGAGAGAAAATACTAAAGCTTCTGAGGCTGCCAGCCGATACATAGCTAGTTATGAAGATTCACTTAGAAAGCGTTATGCGGCTTTAGACTCCCTTCTTGGGCAAATGCAGCGGCAGCAGGCAAGTGTTACAGCTGCTTTGTCAAGCCTTCCTAAGTTCTCATCAAATAGTTCAAGTTAAGGAGTTGTTATGAGTTATGGTATTAAAGCATACAGATCTGTTGGCGTTAAAGACGATATAGCCGTTGCAGATCCACACCGTATTATTCAATTGTTGATGCAAGGTGCTTTAGAGAACATGGCTAAAGCAAAAGGCGCAATGGAAAGAAAAGATTTCTCTTTAAAAGCGCAAGCTTTTGGTAAATCAATAGCAATCATCAGTGCATTAAAAGGCTCACTCGATATGGATGCAGGTGGGGAAATATCTCAGAACTTAGATGCATTGTATGAATTTATGATTAACCATTTAACTCTAGCCAGCAGAGAAGTGAATATCAAAAAAGTTGATGAAGTTATGACGCTATTGCTAACAATTAAATCTGCGTGGGATCAGATCCCTGTAGCAGATCGCGAACAAGGTTATAAACTGAGATCTGAACTGCAACAAAATATTCAGCAAGTCGCGGTTGGTGCTTAATAATGTTGTCATCTAAAGACTATCTAGAAGAGCTTACTAATTTAAAGCAAGCACTATTAGCAGATATCGCAAATACTAATAGTGAGCTAGACGTTGCCACTAAGTTATTTGAGCAGCTATCTTTTGCTGAAGTCTCTGATGGCCTTTCAGAGGAGCAACGAAAAATTGTTCTAAACCTACAACAAGATTGGTTAGTGGACATCATTGCTTTGCTTCAATCTGAGAGGGAAAATATCGTAAAAGCACTGGAGAATATTCAGTTAGCTAAAAAAGGTAAGGCTAGTTACCATACAGTTCAGAATGGCTAAAACAATCGAGAATTATACATGCTTCATTCCTGCGTATTTCAAACTGCAGAGATCGATACTGACTCACCAGAGCATCAACTACTTCATAATACAGTTAAAAAAAGATATGCATTAAATAAGCATGTTTTTGCCAATCTATCTTCTGAATTGGCTGACTACTTAAATGAGATAAAACAAAAACAGTTCTCTATTTTTGTCAATAAAGCCAATCAACTTAATATTGCGGATCTTAGCACTGGTTCTGCATTGTATGGCGATGAGCCAGAGGCTGAATGTGACACAGAGTTTTACAGTTTTCTTAGCAAAGCACCGTACTTTTCTTTGAATGATACAGCCGGTATCGAGACAAACCTGCAAAGAGCAGACGTATTGTTGGTGTTTGGTCTGGGTTTAGGTTTTACACTACAAAAACTGATAGAAAATCTCAAGGTTAAGTTTTTAATTTTATATGAGCCTCGTGCAGATTTTCTAAATTGTTCTGCACATGCCATAGATTGGCAAAATTTACTGCACATAGCTGATCGCAACGGCATTCATTTAGGTTTGCAGATTGGCAATGCCGGTAGTGATTTGGCAGAGCATTTATCAGAAATTTTAACGATGCAGCCGAATATTAATCGCGTGCATTATTATCGTCATTTATCTCATCCAGTATCAGATGAAATAATTGAATACTATAAAAGCAATTCTGGTAACTCATCAAAATTATTGAATTCTAATCGACAATTCCTGGGATATGAACAATCCATAGATTATGTTCCGTTAAGAACAGGCAATATGCTTGGAAATATCACTCCATTAAAATATTCAGGCAAAGATGGTTTATTCTCTGTAAATTTACATGCTTTAGAAAAGTACTTTCCTCATCTCGCCCACGCTATGCGAAGCTATCAAGCTCAAAGATGGCAGCTAGTTTTAGACGAAAACCACGCTACTAACCTTTATAATTTCAAACGAGATTGCTTTCTTTACAGAAGGTTTAACACCGAAATTGAAAATATCTCTAATTTGTTTTTTAAAAGTAATTTTAAAGGTTATAAACAGGTCAAACCCAAGGTTCCTTATAAGTTAAGGCACTATATACACTATAAAGCCTTAGCAAAACTTGATGCAATTGAAAGCAAGTTTTCTAATTTTTCCAGCACAAATATTGAAAACATCTCATCTCTGATCATTTCAGGTTGTTGTTTATCGTTGCCCTTAGACACTCTTTTTGAAAAAGCTAATTTAAAAAATATATTTTTATTTGAGTCTGAGCCTGATTTTTTTTATGCCTCACTTTTTGTGTTGCCTTGGCATGTTTTTTTGAAGCAGATGGATGAGCATGGGCGTCAATTGTATCTAAATGTAGGTGGTAGTTCAGGTGATTATTTTGATGAGATTTTAAGGCAATTCTATCGGGTTGGGCCTTATGCGCTCGCTGAAAGTTGTTTCTGGTTGAACTATGTTTCTCCCGCACTACAAAAAACATTTGTCGGGTTACAAGAGCAGTTAAGAAGTATCTTAGCACTAGGTGATTATTTTGATCATGCTAAATATGGAATTCATCATTCGTTAAGTAATCTTGATTCAAAAAGCTGTGTGTTTATGCTGAAAAAGCACCTAATTGAGCCACTTGCATCACTGCCTATTTTTATTGTTGGTAATGGTCCTAGCCTTGATTATACAGCAAAATATATAAAAAAATATCAAAAGCAAGCCATTGTAATTAGTGTTGGCACCGCAATAAAACCGTTATTAAGTTATGATATAGTTCCTGACTTTCATGTAGAAGCGGAGCAAAACGCATCTACTTTTGATCATCTTAAAAGTAGTTGTGGTGAATCAGTTCTAAAAGAGATTGCTTTAATTTCTTTTTCTAGTGTTCATCCAGAAACAAGAGCACTTTTTAAAAATGGATTACTGGCATTTAAAGAAGGTGAAGCGCCTACGGTTGTTTTTAAAGATGAAATTGAAAATGCTCTAAAACAATCATTAAGAGTTATATCGTATGCTTTACCAACAGCGTCTAATCTCGCATTAAGTTTTGTGTTGGGGCTAGGCCATAAGCAAGTATACTTGTTTGGAGTAGATTTCGGGCAAGTAGATCCTAATTATCATCATTCTAAAAAATCTATTTATTACAACGAAGCCGGTACTCAAAGTTATGAGTATACAAAAGCTAATCCTGAACAAATTGTTGTTGCCGGTAATTTTAGGAAAATGGTTTTTACGAAACCTGAATTTGATTTGGCTAGAAAAGTGGCTGAAATGTTGCTTAAAGATTTTCAAAAGCACAGTCAGGTGTACAACTGTAGTGATGGTGCATTAATACAGGGCACTATGCCTTTACAGCCAGATCATATTTTATTGCCATCTACGGTTATAAATAAACAAGCATATTTGGATATCCTACAATCAGAATTCTTTATTGATACGAGCTCTCAGACATTTTTTAATGCCAGATACATAAATGGTATTTTGACAAAATCTGAAAAGGTATCTGTACTGGCTTGGACAGAAAAGCTTATCTTTAAGGGTAACTCAATTGCGGATGCAAAGTCTTTTATTACACTTCAATGGCAGTTTTTTGAGAGTGACATAACTAAAACAAAGATGATTTTTTGTCTATATTACAGTTCTGTAACATATTTCTTTTCGAGGTTTACAGCTTTACTAAGTTTGGCTAATAATGGATTATCAGAGTCTGAAACGCTTCATAATTTTGAATCTGCATTGGATGTTTTCATAACGTTTTTAACTGAAAGTTGTGAAAGTATAAAAAAGGGAGAGCGCGAGTACTGTTCAGCTGAGCTTGCCTTCTTAAACTCAGCTCTTTAGCTGGTTTTCTGCTCATTAGTTTGGCTAGATTAAGATTGATTAGATTTGTCATGATTGGGGGTTAATGTTCAGAGGATGTTTGTTTTATTTAAAAATTTAGTCGGTAGATTATATTTTATCTTTTTTTAATAATGGTAATTAGCTCTTAAGAAAAATTTCATTCTTGCCGATAACAAAACTAATTTAGAGATGGTAAGAACTTATGAAAACCATTATCACGTACGGAACTTTCGACTTGTTTCACGTTGGACATGTGAATTTACTGCAACGGGCTAAGGCCTTGGGTGATAGATTAATTGTTGGGGTTTCAACAGACGAATTTAACCTAAATGAGAAAGGCAAAACGACGATAGTGCCGTTCGAACATAGGGTAACGGTACTACAAAGTTGTCGACATGTTGATTTGGTAGTGCCCGAGCAAAGCTGGCGACAAAAGGTTGACGATATTCAGAAATATCAAGTCGATATTTTTGTTATGGGAGATGACTGGAGCGGAAAGTTTGATGACTTGAAAACCTTCAGTGAAGTGGTCTATTTGCCTCGTACTAAGAATATTTCATCAACTGCTCTCAAGCAAGCGATGGCAGTACTGAGTCAACTTCATCAGGAGTTGAATTGATGCCGCAGATTACCGCCTTGATGACAACCTTTAATAGTGCAGCTTATGTGCAGGAAACGTTAGAAAGCATCTTAAACCAAAGCTTTAGTAATTTTGAATTTCTTATCCTTGATGATGGTTCAACGGACAATACCGTTGATGTTATCAAAAATATTGATGATAACCGGATTCGATTAATCGAAAATCAAGAAAATAGAGGTGTTGGTTATAGACTAAATCAAGCCCTTAGTCTGTTAAATGATACTCGTTATATTGCTAAAGTAGATTCTGACGATGTTTCAGCATTAGATCGTTTTAAAACTCAGTATGATTTTATCGAGAAAAATAGTCATATTGCAGCTGTTAAAAGCTATGTAGAGTATTTTGCTGATACTGATTCAGTAGCAATGTCTGAGCGATTTTCATTAATTAAGCACAATAAAGAAGCTGAGATTAATGCAGTAAACTCCGTTGATCTCATTGACCAGCAACTTAGACGTTGGCTTTGCATTCCTCATACTACCTATATGGCGCATACTTCAGTTGTTAAAAAAATAGGCTATCCAAATAGCAGAATGTACGAGGACTATAGTTTTTTTTATCGTATGTTGCTTCAAGGATATAAGATTGGTTGTGTTTGCAAGCCATTGGTCAGAATGAGAATAAGTGAATCGTCGACGACAGCAAACAGTATAGAAAGTTACCTAGATACAGGGCTTAATGTTATTGTTGATTTCAAATTTATTCAAATTAGAAAATTACTTCAAAAAAATCAGCTTTTCATTTATGGAAGTGGACAGCTAGCTCGGTCCCTGTGTCGTGTGTTACAACGGCGAGGTATTGCAGTTGAAGCATTACTAGAACGCTATTTGGCCCCCCCCGTGGTTCTGAGTTCAGGCCTTGAGATACCTGTAAAATTAGTTAGTGAGGCTATGCCAGATAAATCTCAAGCTGCAATTATTATAGCTGCTCAGCCAGTGCGAGCTGAGATTTGCGATTTAATAAAACGTGCTGGATGGGAGGAATGGCAGGACTTTTTAGTGATTGCTTAGCAAATGTTCAAAAATTAGGTTACTAAAAAGTTAAGAATTATTAACGCATGAGATTGATATGCTTTCACCAAAAAAAAATAATTTTCAAGTTGCAGCATTACAGTTTTCAGCAAGGCTAATAAAATTAGCAAAAGAGCATACTAATGCTTTTGCTGTGTATGGTGCTGGTGATATTGGGAAGCATCTGACAGAGTTTTTAATGCTTTTAGATTGTAAACCATCTTTAATTGTTGATAAAAATCACAAGAAAATTGCATATTGTAATGAAGTGCAAGTGAGCTCACCAGAAACACTAATATCCTCAAATATTACACTGGTTTTCATTGCGTCTTTCGCATATGAGGAAGAAATAAGGGATTATTTAGAACGAAATTTAGTCGGAGTCGTTATTCTCGCTTTAAGTGAGGAGAATAATTTAGTCGTGAACTCTGCGCTCGAAGATGGACTATATACGAAATTTCATCGGCAGATGTCTGAACGATCTAGAAAGTATGGCCCAAATTTCGTGAACTATCATCAGAAGAATATATCTTTAGAACAGCGAGAGAGGGTAAAGAATATAGCGTTATATTTACCTCAATTCCATAAAGTGAAAGAGAATGACGAATGGTGGGGGAATAATTTTACAGAGTGGCAGAGCGTAACTAGAGCTGTGCCTCAGTATTATGGACAATATCAACCACATCTACCGGTTGATACTGGCTTTTATGACCTAATGAATCCTAAAGTTCTAAAAGAACAGGCGCTGTTAGCTAAGAATTATGGGATTTATGGTTTTTGTTTTTATTTTTACTGGTTTAATGGAAGAAGAATTTTAGAGACCCCTCTAAACAACTTATTAAATGATAAAAGTATCGATATTCCATTCTGTTTATTTTGGGCTAATGATAGCTGGAGCAGGACATGGCATGGGTTTTCCGAACTGGATAAGAATGAAAAGAAAATACTGATTGAGCAATCTCATAGTTATGCTGATAGTATTGAATTAATGAACTATCTTTGCTTAGAGGTGTTTTCAGACAGTAGGTATATCAAAGTTAATAATAAACCATTGTTTACTGTCTATCACACGGATGCGTTTGATAGTTTGAGCGAGACGGCACAAGTTTGGCAGCAAATTGCTAAAAAGTTTGGTTTTGATGGGTTATTGTTGATACATGTCCAAAGAGATCATCAGGTGAATATGAATCCTCATGATATTGGCTTCGACTCCGCAATGCAATTCTCACCTTTGGGTTGTTACAAAGAACCAGTTTCAGTCGAAATGTTAAACCCAGATTTCCAAGGCAATGTTTTTAGTTATAAAGACCTTATCGAAAAAGAACTAGACCGGACTTTTACATTTCCAATCATTCGTGGAGCTTTCATGAGCTGGGATAACGAAGCGAGAAGACCAACTAAAGGGGTCAGTTATCAAGGTAGTTCGCCGGAGCTTTTTAAAAAATATCTAAGTCAAATGAACAAATTTGCTTCAGAAAATAGAGTTGATGGAGACGCCATCGTCTTTATTAATGCATGGAATGAGTGGGCAGAAGGCGCACATCTTGAAGCAGACCGAGAATATGGTTATGCATGGTTAGACATAGTTTCAAAAGTAGTTTTGAGTAACAAATGAAGCTTAATTATTCACAAAGCGTTTGTCATTTAAAAGTCCAATTTATTATTGGGCGGTTATTGTAAAAACTTTAAATCTCCAGACTGAGAGTAAAATGTTTATTGATAAAAAAAACAACCCAAGACGCCCATTAGTTACGATCGTAATCCCTTGTTACAATCAAGGGCATTTTCTAACTAGAGCATTAAAATCAATAAACGAACAAGATTACAGACCAATACAAGTTTTAGTTATTGATGATGGTTCTACAGAAGATGTTTGTTTGCCAGAAATGAACTTTGATTTCGAATTATTACTAATTAGACAAAAAAATAATGGTTTGTCATCAGCAAGAAATTTAGGTTTGGAAAAAGCAAAAGGAGATTGGATTAAGTTTCTTGATGCTGATGACGTTCTGTTGCCTAATTGTCTATCTGATCAAGTTCCTGGTTTTTGCAACAATTTTAATATTGTGAGTGTTATTGGTTTCATTGAAGAAAATACTGAAAATGGTCATACTATTTCAATTATTCCAGCTTTTGGTGATGCTGTAGAAGCTCTTTTTATAGCAAATATAGCGCCTATACATTGCTATTTATTTCCAACTGAATTGATTAGGAAGACTGGTGGTTTTGATTGCACAGAAAGAACAAGAGGTGGATGTGAAGACTATGATCTGATGATGAATTTACTTTGCGAAAACATAACCTTTATCACTGTTCATGCAATTGGTGTTGTTTACTATCGTTACCGGGATAGCATGTCATGTAATATAACAAATATGCGACGAACACATGTCTCAGTATGGGTAAATGGTGTAATTAATTTGTTGGCTTCAGATTTCATATTTACACCTTCTCAATCTAGTTCATTAATAGCAGGTTGGTTGAAACTTTTAAAAATTACTCCAAACGAGTTTAAAACACCTTTGCTAGAACTTGGCGATGTTATTTCAAAGCTGATCTTTGAAAAGAAAATTATCCCAGAAGTTACAGAGATAAGTCTACTTAAAACTAAATTATCAAACTTTCCTGAAGCTGACGGTCTTTTGAAAGCGATAAATTTACTCTATCCTCTGGGCTATCCATCAACATTTCATATACGTGATCAAGCTATTTTAGATAGAAGAATTTTTTTATCAGATTCAGCAAAGCCTTTTGATGAACAATGGTTGTGTCAGGTATTTAGTATGATAAAAAATAATTCTATGAGTTTTGCTATATATGGCGGAGGGGAGATTGGTAAACGATTATTTAAACTGATAGATGCAGTAGGCCTAACACCTGTTTGTTTCATAGACAAAAGCTTTGAGTCTATGAATTGTATATCAGATATACCGGTGTTATCGTTACAGACAGCCAAAGAAATGAATATTAGATTAATAGTTATTGCTTCAGCACGTTATTATCAAGAGATTTCAGAGTTGCTTATGAAAGAACTTAGTAATACCTTAATAATTTAGCTTAGTAAATGATCTTAGATGTGAACACCTCCGACCTGCTTTAACCCATACTATAGGCTCAAAATCATTACATATGTTTATATAAGGGTTATGAAATTTTAATTTTTGGTTGAGCAATATGAAAATTAATCTAACGGTATTAATTCCTGTATACAACGCAGGGTTATATTTATCTCAAGCTATTGCATCAATCCTTTCACAATCATACCAAGATTTCAAGTTGATTATTCTCGATGATTGCTCTACCGATGATTCCTATAGCTTGGCACAAAAATTTGCCGACCTTGACAGCCGAATAACATTATTAAGAAATGACCATAATACAGGTATTGCTTCGGCTAGAGACAAATTGCTCAACTTAGTTCAGACGCAATATTTTGCTTGGATGGATGCAGATGATATTGCTTTGCCTGATCGTTTTCAAAGTCAGATTGATCTACTAGAGCGAAAAACCGAAGTTGTTGCAGTGAGTGGCGGATATATAGATATGGCTTCGTCCGTAATTCACTTGCCAGAAATAGACTCAAAACGTATAGCCACTCAAATGCTTATATGTAATGCCATAGTCAATCCGGGAGCAATGGTTCGTACTTACGCAGCTCGACGTACCGGTTTTTCTTTTGAAAGCTGTGGTGTCAAGTCAGCAACCGATTTTGCATTTTGGTTGAGCTTAATTTCCATTGGACCTATAGAAAACTTACCAAAAGCGTTAGTTATGTACAGAGTACACGAACTGCAGGAATCTACTGCTAACAGATCAACACAGAGTAGTAGTGCGAAGTATTTGGTTGCAAAACATATGCAGAACATAGGCATAGAAAATGCACTGAGTGTTGTAGATGACATTATTTTGCTACCCGGTGAAAAGCCGTCATTAAATTCGCCGGAAAATGTCGGGCAAGTTTATAAAGCCCTTCTTTTAATCGTTGCTAATGATAATAGATATGATCACGCATATTTAAATAACTTGTTAGAAGGCCTTTATATGCGTTACTGCAAATTTTTTGGCTTGTCAGGGTTTTATAGCTATGTGCGATATTTTGGTTTTTTTGGATTGATAAAAAAGAAAAAATTTGGTTTTTCTTTTTTGAAAAGATGCTTAGATTTTAATCTATAGCTTTAATTTATCGCTATTGTAATCGTTATTTTAATGTTGATTTTTTTATTTTTTCTCTTATTCATTACGAGCTCACTTGAATTATGATATTGCATATTATGGTCATAGATAAATTTTTACCACCGTTTATCGATTTTGTTGATAAAAATTTTGGTCGTGGTGAAAATAAGTATGTTTTTATTACTAGCGAAAAGTACCTTTTTGGTTTAACGCCAGATCATGATGTTGAATTTTTTCATACAGATAAGGATATTTTTGAAACGCTTTTAACTTATATGAAGACTGCGCGGAAGATAATTCTGCATGGACTTTGGCGTGATAAAATTGATCAGCTATTTGTACAAGAACCGGCTCTTTTAGATAAAAGCTATTGGATAATGTGGGGAGGGGACTTTTACTTTCCTGAGACTAAAACGGATTTTCGAAAGAAAGTTATCAAGAATGTAAGATACTTGGTAACTAAAAACGATTTTGATGTTTCTCTTGTTCGGAAGCTTTATGGTGCTAGTGGAATACATATCGAATGTTTGAATTACACCAGCAATATTTTTTCTTGTAAAAAATCTTTTTTTCCTAGTTATGAAGGAGGTAGGACAAATATCCTTTTAGGAAATTCTGCTACTGAAACTAATAATCACTTTGAAAGTTTTGAATTATTAAAAGATCTTGGAACCAAGAATATTCATATATTTTGTCCCCTATCATATGGAGACCCAAAATATGCTGAGGAAGTCATAGTAAAAGGAACTAAGATATTTCCAGGGCGTTTTACGCCGATTACTGAGTTTATGGGAATTGAGCAGTATTTAAATTTTATCTCAACCATTGATATTGCTGTGTTTAATCATAAAAGACAGCAAGCATTTGGTAACCTTATTTATTTGCTGGGCTTTGGAAAAAAGGTATATATGAATAAATTTTCTAATTTAAATTTATTCTTTAATAAGCATGGTATTAAGGTGTTTGATATTGAATTTTTCGATCTTGAACCACTTGATGTGGTTGTGAAGACTTCCAATGTGAAAGCAGTTACTGATAAATTCTCAGAGCAAACGCTGATCGATGACCTAAAAAAAATTATTTGCTGAGTAAAAGGAATGACTATAAATGAAAAAGATAGCTATCTTACAATCCAACTACATTCCTTGGAAGGGTTATTTTGATATTATTTCAGAAGTAGATGAGTTTATATTATATGATGATATGCAATATACACGTCGTGATTGGAGAAATAGAAATAAGATTAAAACACCTGCAGGCTTGCAATGGCTGACAGTACCTGTTCAGGTTAAAGGGAAATATGAACAAAAGATAAAAGACACCTTGATTGATAAAACAGACTGGGAAAAGGATCACCTCAAAGCGTTTTATCAAAACTATAAACGAGCCCCATTTTTTGATGAGATATATAACTTATTAGAAAGCATTTATGTTCATAAAGATCTCACTCATTTATCAAATTTAAATAGAGATTTAATTCAAATTATTTGCAATTATCTTAATATAAAAACAAAGATTAGTAGTTCGACTGATTACAACCTTGTAGAGGGAAAAACAGAGCGATTACTTAGCCTTTGTCAACAAGCTGGCGCTTCAGACTATATATCAGGGCCTGCAGCCAGAGAATATTTCGATGAGATGATTTTTAAAGAAGCTGGAGTTGGATTGCATTGGTTCGACTATTCTGGTTATCCAGAATATTCCCAGTTGTGGGGGGGGGAATTCATAAATCACGTAACTATTCTTGACCTTTTATTTAACTGTGGTCCAGATGCGAGTAACTACATGAAATCTTTTCAGTTAAGATAAATTTTATATTTTGAAAGAGAACTGTTATGTCTGTGAATATTCATGTTATAGGTTGGCAGGAATTTGAATTGATGTTGCAATCTCCAGATTTTATATCAAATTTAGAAAATAATGTTTATATTATTCGAGGTCTTTTTAATAAGGAACTCATAGATGAAATCAAAGATTCTTGTTTGAGTTTTTCTTCTAAAACTGCAGACAGCTGGTATCCTTGTATTGATGATTGCCCTGATTACCACAGGTTACACAACAATTTTCCTGGTGCTTATGTTAAAGCCATTCAGCATGCGTATTATTTCCATCCTTGGAATGATAATGATGCTCTTTTTGACAGCTTTAAAAAAATATTTTCACTAAAGCTAGCGCTTTCAGAACAAAAACAAAATATTCAGAATTATATGAGTAATATTCCGTCAGACGGACCCATCGCTCGGATTGTTGTACATCAGTATCCTCGCGGTGGTGGTGGGCAGGAAGAACATATAGATCCCGTATCCCCTTATGCGAGAGTACAAACTATCATTCAGGCTAGTGTACCCGGGGACGATTTTATGCAGGGCGGACTCTATCTGATTGACCCTGTTCATGGGCGAATTGAACTGGACAGATTAACCAGTAAAGGCGATCTCATTGTGCTATCTCCAGGAGTAAGACATGGCGTTGCGCCTGTCGATCCGGAAAGTACTTTTAATTGGCAAGAAACAGATGGTCGTTGGATTATTATGCCTATTATTATCAATTCAGACGTTAGCAATGATGGCTATGGCAAGCCTGTGGGACTTGGAGGTTTATGAAAACAATGACATTACCTGATGATCATGCGACAGCTATAACCCTCTTACTGGATAATTTGCAGCAGGCATTGCCAGAATCGTTTAGTGAGAAGGGCGAAAAGACAGTACTGCACATAGGTGCTCACCTGGGTGAGGAAGTTCCTTTCTACCTGCAAAGAGGTTTTACCGCTATCTATCTGGTTGAAGCTAATCCTGATCTCGTATCTCAACTTTCTAAGCGTTATGGCAATAACCCTCAAATTCGCGTACTTTCCTATGCGATTAGCGACACTTCAGGTCCGGTTGAATTTACTGTTCACCAAACTACCAAAGGTAGTGTGGAGTCCGCCAGTTTACTCCCACTGCAAAAATTGGGTGAAATTGTTCCGGTTTTTAACTCGGAAAAGAAAATTACGGTCGATGCCATCACTCTCGATGCTTTGATTGAAGAGCTTCGACTTGACAGCTCTGTCGATCTTTTATGTCTTGATATTCAAGGTGCTGAGCTGATGGCTCTGACTGGAGGGGAACTATTGCTGCAATCACTTAAAGCGGTTATTTGTGAAGTGAACTTAATTGAGAACTACCGGGGTGGAGCGTTGGAACGGGATATTGCAGACTTTCTGGAGCAAAGAAACTTTACCCATTGCTTTACGATTTATCATGAGCTTTACGACGCCAATAGCAGGTTCCCTGCTTGGGGTGAAGGGCTGTGGATTAAACCCGGAATAACCGGAATAAATTAAAGCATTCAGTATATTGACTGCAGAATGGTTGTGAGGCTCAGGTTATGAATAAAGACAGTAGTCATTCTTCTATCGTGCAGGACATTGCAGAGTATTACGGCAGTAAAGTTTCTGCTTATGGAGAAACGCCTCGGGGGGTGGATTGGAACAGCGATGAGGGCCAGATTACCCGATTTAGGCAACTGACAAAAGTCATTACGACAGAGACTAATTATTCGGTAGCTGATTTAGGTTGCGGTTATGGTGCTTTGTATGACTATCTAAAGACTTCTGGTAAAACATTTGAGTATTGTGGATATGATATCTCTGAAGAGATGATCCGGCGCGCAGTCAATAGGTTTTGCGGCAGTAAGGGGGCCACATTTATTTTGTCTGATAAGATAAATGAAATGAAAAACTTCTCTATTGCCAGTGGTATTTTTAATGTTAGGCAGCACTATAGTGATGATGAATGGTTAAGTTATATTTTAAGCGTTCTTGATAATATGAATCAGTATAGTGAATTTGGCTTTTCGTTTAATTGTTTAACATCTTACTCTGATGATTTTAAGATGAAATCATATTTATATTACGCTGATCCCTTGGTGTTATTTGATATTTGTAAGCGACGATATTCAAAGGATGTGGCTTTATTGCATGATTATGGTCTTTACGAATTCACCATTATAGTGAGAAAATCTTATGAGTAGAGAACTGGTTATTTTTGGTTCTGGTGACATTGCGCAACTAGCGCATTATTATTTTACAGAAGACTCTGATTACAATGTTGTTGCATTCACGGTGGATTCTGCTTTTATCAAAGAGGAAATGTTTTGTGGTCTGCCTGTTGTGCCTTTTGAAAAAATTGCTCAGAGTCACCCAGTAGATAAATATTCTATTTTTATCGCGTTAAGTTATTCAAAGCTGAATCAGATTAGAAAAGAAAAGTATTTGATTGCTAAACGTTATGGTTATCAGTTTGCTACTTACATTAGCTCTTACGCAACAGTGTTAAACAGGAAAAATATTGGAGAAAACTGTTTTATTCTTGAAAACAATACTATTCAGCCATTTGTAGCTATAGGAAATAATGTTACGTTGTGGAGTGGTAATCATATAGGCCATCACTCACATATTGGAGACCATTGCTTTCTGGCTTCACATATAGTGGTTTCTGGCGGTGTCAGAATAGGAGAGCAATGTTTTATCGGGGTAAATGCGACATTGCGGGATCATATAGACGTTGCCGACAAAACTGTCGTTGGCGCAGGAGTGCTTTTGATGGGTAGTACAGAAGCCGGTTCAGTGTACATTGGTACTAAAACAGAACCTGCGAGTGTTTCCAGTGACAAACTGAGAAAGCTATGAACTTGAAGTCTGAATGGAAAAAGCTTGGCTTGATTTTTTGCCCATCAGGCGAGATTTCATGGATGAACTCTCATGCGGCGGTGCCTATCGCTGAACATATTTCTGCAGATTTATTTCGTATTTACTTCAGTTCCCGAGATAAAGACAATGTTAGTTATACCTCTTTTGTAGTGATAGATTTGAATCGACCTACGAATGTATTGGATATAGCTACCACACCAGTGCTAACGCCCGGCTCTCTTGGAGAGTTTGATGACAGTGGGGCAATGGGGGCCTGGATTACCCGGGTTGCCGGGCAACGTTACTTTTATTACATCGGTTGGAATCTCGGTGTTACTGTTCCATTTCGGAATTCCATCGGATTAGCGATAGCATCTGAGGACGACATTTTTCGTCGATATAGTGCTGGTCCTGTAATCGATCGAAGCTTACATGAACCACATTTTACTGCTAGTTGTTGTGTTATTGAAGATGAAGGGTTATGGCGGATGTGGTATTTGTCTTGTACCGGATGGCGTAGCCGTGGTGCCGTACCGGAACATCGATACCATATCAAATACGCTGAATCAGAAAATGGGATTGAATGGAAAAGAGAAGGCATTGTAGCTATTGATTACCTGGATGATGATGAAGTTGCTATTTCCCGACCTTCAGTGTTGAAGGATAAAAATGTCTGGAAAATGTGGTTCTCTTATCGTTCAACATTATCCACTTACCGTATCGGTTATGCTGAATCTCTGGACGGAAAATCATGGCAGCGATCTTTGACACCTGCACTTGAGTGCTCTGATTCCGGGTGGGATTCTGATATGGTTGAATATCCTTATGTATTTGACCATGGAGGACAACGTTACATGCTATACAATGGTAATGGTTACGGCAGGTCAGGTTTTGGCCTTGCTATTCTGGAGGAGAGCCTGTGATCCCCTTTAACAAAGCATTTATGACAGGCAAAGAGCTGCATTATATATCTGAAGCACACTTTAACGCTAAGTTAGCCGGTGACGGCCCTTTCACCGAGCATTGCCACAGCTGGCTTGAAAAAAATAGCCATAGCGCCAGAGTTTTGTTGACCAACTCTTGCACAGCTGCTTTGGAAATGGCGGCTTTGTTGCTGGAGATTGAGCCGGGTGATGAAGTCATTATGCCGTCTTACACCTTTGTGTCTACGGCCAATGCCTTTGTGTTGAGGGGGGCTGTACCTGTTTTTGTTGATATCCGCCCAGATACACTGAATATCGATGAGAAACTGATAGAGGAGGCCATCACGTCTAGGACAAAGGCAATTGTACCTATGCATTATGCTGGTGTTGCCTGTGAGATGGATATGATAATGGCTATAGCCGGTAGGCATGGCTTGCTGGTAGTAGAAGATGCGGCTCAAGGCGTAATGGCTAAGTATAAAGGCAAGGCATTAGGTAGTATCGGCGATTTGGGTGCTTATAGTTTTCATGAGACTAAAAATGTGATTTCTGGTGAGGGCGGGGCACTGCTGGTCAACAGAGCTAATTTTATTCGTCATGCTGAAATTATTCGTGAAAAGGGAACTGATCGTAGCAGGTTTTTTCGTGGGGAAGTTGATAAGTATACCTGGCAAAGCGCCGGTTCATCATTTTTGCCTGGCGAACTGATAGCAGCGTTTTTATGGGCACAGTTGCAAGAGGCGGATAGCATTACGCAAAGGCGCTTGTTGGCCTGGGACACTTATCATCAGTATCTTGAACCTCTTGAGGCTCAAGGTTTGTTGCGCCGGCCAATTATCCCTGCTGAATGCCAACACAATGCCCATATGTACTATATTTTGCTGCCGGAGCATCAGGATAGACAGGCTGTGATCGATGGGTTAAAAGCCCAGCAAATAAACACAGTGTTCCATTATGTGCCGTTACACTCTTCCCCTGCTGGTCAAAAACTGGCCCGAGTGTATGGTAACATGGCTATAACAGATTCTTTGTCTGCCCGACTTATCCGTTTACCCTTGTGGGTAGGGCTCAGCCAAGCACAGCAAGAGCGTCTAACTGAGGTTCTTACCAATTTACTGAAAGCTTTCTGACTTTCAACCCTGACTTGCTCTTAGAATATATTGACAGGCCAAGTTTTAGTTTATGGAAATTTTGCTCATTAGTTTGATATGTTGCTTTTGTCGTAACAAGGCCTTTGTTAATAGTCTGCTTTAATGTTCTGAAGATATATTTCTACAGTGGCTAATCTAAGTATTTTATTGCATCTGTTCAGATTTGAATAAACATGTGGAATAAAAAAATCTTTGTAATAATCTATGTTTGTTAGTTGTCGCCAGAGTGTATTGGGGTTGTTCAGTAGTTTTGTCAGGAATGCAAAGGTATCAGGTTGTCTAATTAAATTTTCGTAATTGATATACGCCTGAAGTTTACCGAAATCAGGTGGGGCTATACCTGATACGGCTGCAGTGCCTTCAGGGCATTGTTCCGATACCGGCCAGCCAGTTTTCTGCCAGCGTATGTTATGGTAAAACTTAGGAAAATGACGGCTTAGCAGGGTGCCGTAAAGTTTGTTGTTTAAACGGTAATGGTCAGGAATACTGAATACCAATTCAAGTAACTTGTTTGACATAAAAGGACGTCTTATTTCCATATCAAACTGGCCATTAACCACGCCCATTTGAGTAAAGCGTCTGATACGATTCATATAAAGGTGAGGCTCAAAGTGTGGTAAATGATAGGTTGAGTCATTTAAATTGCAGTATCCAGTGAAAGGACCATAAAACTGCTTGGCTAATGCCGGGGTAATACGTTGATCACAAGATTGTGCATTTAGTAAGCTGCCTCCAAGTATGGCATCTCCAGCATAGCCGTTCATATCTATTTTATAATTAAGCAACTGTAGGAACTCACTGCCGTGCATATGCTGCATATCTAGCATTCCATCGGTCATTAAGACTTTTTGTATTCTTGGAGACAACCAATTGTCGGCAGTAAATAGATTAATATAATGTTTCCAGTTTGGTGTTTGTCGGATGACTTCTTTAGAAATTGTAATGTCTGCACATTCCTCGGTACCAAAAGTATATGCTTGCCCCGGATAATCAGGCCACAGTTTGTGAATACAAGCCAGAATAAATCTTGAATCCAAGCCACCACTTAAAGACACTCCTTGGTTACTATTGGGATCAAAACGCTTTTTTACAGATTCGAGCATAAGTTCTGCAGCCTGATCGACAGCATCATCAAAGCTCAGTGTCTGTTGCTTTATTTCCGACCATTGCCAGTAACGTTGTAGGCGGCTTATATTCTGTCGTTTATCAAATTCAAGGATAGTGGCGGGGGGAAGTAATTTAATATTATTAAACCAGGAATGATCTTCCAGCAGATAACCCAATTCCATAAAACAATCGAATGATAATGGATCAAGCTCTGCGACAGTCAAACGTGCTGCTAGAATAGCTTTGACTTCTGCAGCGAAGCATAAGCCTTTATAGCTGTTCTGATAATAAAGATTTCGCATGCCATATCTGTCAGCAATAAGCAGCACCTTGCCTTGCATCACATCATAAATTACAGCATTAAAGGCACCATCTGCGGCGCCAAGAAATGAAGCCAGCTTGCCTGCCAGATAGGCATTGCGTAATTGTTCTGCTGGTTCGGGTTCGGGGCCGTTATCATGTGTAGAATGTGCTGAATGGTAGAGTTCGCCGTCAAACCAGCATTGAACGTCTGTATTTGGGATATCATGATGATTAAAATGCCCAATATGACTGGTTGCGCAGCAAAATTCTGGGTTTTCGCTTACGGATTTAATATTGACTGTTGGCATCAAGCGCATTTTCTGCGTCATTGCATGAAAATGAATATGACTGCCTTTGTTTTCTAGGCAAAGACCAAAAATACCTGGCATGTTTGGAAGCCTCTTAATTGATTTTTTCTATGGCAAAGCTCTGATTTTCAGATAAATCCATCGTCAGGTATTTGATACGCCAACTGTGTTTGACACAAAATTCGTGAACGGCCTCCATAACGCCATATCTGAACTGACTATTCCAGTTACCCATAGTGTAATCGTGGCCAGCGATGATACCGCCGGGTTTGATTTTGCTAGCATAATACTCTAGTTCTGCTTTCGTTCCCTTATAGCAGTGGCTGGTATCTATATATATCCAGTCGAAATACTCTTCAGGAAAAACCTCAGCTGCTTCAAGTGAGAGTTTACGGTGAATATGAACTCTGCCAACTGCTAATTCTGAATCGAATTTAGCACAGACATTGTTGAACAGTGTCTCGTTATAACGTTCAGATTGCCATATATCAACCAAATGAAGTTTTTCAGGCTGGCTTATACTTAGAATCTGAGATGTGTAATCACCGTTCGCGACTCCCAGTTCTGCAACTATTCCGTTTTTGGGGAGCAGCTCTAATAATTTTTGTCTGTCTGTAATTAAACGGGAATACTCAAGATGCTTTCTCTGTAAAGGAACTAATGGAATTGACACGTTGCTCTGACGACGGTAATTAGTTTGCAATTGCACATATTCTGTGTTTAGTTGCATAACATCCGCTAGTTCTTCAATCGGAATGCCTGCTTTTAGGTTGTTATCAAGCAAGGTTTCATTAATTTCGTCAATATAGCTGCTGGCAATTACAATATGATCGTAATGGCGGTTGGGCATCGATGACAGATGGAAAATTTCAATGCCTAAAAAAAACTGCCCCTGGCGTTTTATATTGCTATCCAGAAAGCCAGCTATGTGGTACTTCAATGCTAAGGTGGGTAAGAATTGCAGTGCTTTACTGCCGGTGCCGTAAATATAAATCGTCTGCATACTATTATTTACCTTGTTACATAGGGATTAAATTAGAAAGTGAATTTATAATGAGTTTGGCGTTGTATGCTTTACCAATTAAAACTTCACGGTGACTTCCTGTTAATACTCTAACAGTATTGACACCTAGCTTATTAAGATTTACAAAATCCTTCGCCGGATTGTCGCCGATATAAACCATATCCCGCCACTCGCATTGCTCAGTCTTTTTGATCAACTCAAAACAGTAGGTAGAAGGCTTTGCATGTTTTATACCAAAGCGGTGAGTGATAAAAATTCGCTTAAAGTAATGCGCGATTCCCAAGGCCTGTACTTTTTTTTGCTGCACAATTTTGTTGCCATCGGTCACCAGATAAAGCGGCTTGGGCAGTTGTTGCAGTAACTGATGGTGTAAATCTGGCATTTCAATTTGCGGCTGATGCAGCCGGTAGCAACTGACGCAGGCCTTGATATTGACTTGTGTGGCCAGCTTGTGTGGTGCTAAAAAGTCGTCAAAAATCCGACCACGGCCCTGAGAATCCAATAACTGCAGCATAGTTTGATAGCTGCTATCTTCGTCGAGCAACCAGCGTTTCTCGGCAAAGCGTGCAACGGAATGCAAGCCGCTTTCGACGTATTGACGCTCATCGTATAAGGTGTCGTCTAAATCAAAAATGTAGATCACAGATATTGATCTCCGGCACAGCGTATCTGAGTAATAGGTGTTGTAACAGGTACAAACGGGATTGTATTGACATCTACACCGCAGCTTTCGGCTAAACTCCAGTATAAGCTGTCTACACCAGCTTTGATACCAAGTGTAGAAGCGCCACCAAAGCGGCTGTTACACTCAATAATATGCAGTTGTTGTTGCTCATCTATAATGGCTTGCATTACTACAGAGCCTGTTAGTTGTAGTGCCTGCAGTGTATCGCGGATGATGTCGTCATACTGCGACAAAGCCACCGTTTGAGTAATTTGTGATTCACCATGCTGAACTTTAATGCGGTAGCGGTAAATATGGGCTTTTAACTGTCCGGCTTTGTTGAGCCAAGCATCAATGCTCAGTTCTCTACCCGTTACAAAAGGCTGAAAAACAGCTTGCTTTAACTTAGTTGCATGCTGCAGCGCAGCCTCAGGCTTCAGCGCTAAGCCGATATTTTGGCTACCTGCGCCAAAACGTTCTTTTACTACCCAGTTAGAACTGCTGTGAGTAACGGTATCAAGATTTGAATAGGTCGCTATAGCAGGCAAACCTTTTTTAAGAAGAAAATCTGCAAACAGTTGTTTGTCGAGGCAGCGTAAAATGCTTTGCTCGTCGGCTACTAGCACTTGAACACCTTCGCTAGCTAAATGCCCTTTGTATTTGGCCCAGAATAGTAGCTCTCCATCTCTGCTCGGCAGAATATGGCTCACTTTGCGTTTTAGTAAGGCTCTAAAGATATCGTCGCTCGTAGCTTCACTTAATGGCGGCATTAGCCAGAATTCGTCTGCGAAATACTGGCTAACCACAGGAGAACTGCTATCACCTGCGATAATCACTGCTGAATTATTAATCCGTTTCGCCGCACAACGTAATGCAGTTAACAGAGGAACTTTTGCTGCCGCGCTGGTTAAAAGAACATTCAGTTTGTTAACGTATGTCATCGGTCATTACCAGAAGGCATGCTTTGAGATAGAAACCGTTTTATGTTTAATTTCGGCCGGTGTGCGTCTGTTATCATAATCATTCAGTGTCATGGCTTTTTTAGGCGTTTGCCAATCACCATACATAAAAGTTAAAAAAACTTCTGCTTCGTAAGGCACTGGAATAGCTTGCCCCATAAAAGTTATTGTTTCCATTTGATTAAAGTGACGTTCCGGTGCAAAAAATATACCAGCAGAGGACAGCAGTTCTGAGCGTCCGTGAAGTGACTTTCGGCGCTGAAGGCTGGTTTCAAATGGAATGAGCGAAACACCGGGTTTAGGCGTGAAGTCAATGTTCAGACAAACATCATAACCTGACTGCTTTATCAAAGTCGCTTGCCAATCCACTTTATCTTGCATTGGAGCTTGTTTTTGAAAGTTTTTTAGAAGAAACAGTGCCTTATCAAAATCTGCATCATCAATTGCGAAATCAATATCATCATCCCAGGCCAACAGTTGGCCTTCTCGCATTAAACCCAGCAGTGTACCGGAATCGACACAGGCTTTTATCTGATGTTGTATAAAAAATTGACTTAATCTGATAAGAATTTGATGACCAAGCAGCAAGGTTTCTGAATGGCTAAATGGTTGCTCTGATTTCAGTTCAGTCTTGTTCGGTATATGTATTTTATCTGGGGGTATACCGAACTCTGTCGTCAGCTGCTGATATATGCTGTCGATCCATAGGCTGGTGATAACAATAGTATCAAACTGCAGGGAACGTAGCGCAGTAGGTGAAAGTATCGGGATGTTAGCTATGGTCTGGCCAAAACGTTTCGTATCATTATCCATAAAGGCAATAATGTTATGCTCAGGGTGTTTTTTCAGGTAGATTTCACCTGCTTTGCTGGCCCCGAATAGTACGATTTTGCTTGACGGCGTCATAAAAGTTCCCATGATAAAGGGGTGCCTTTCGTGGCATCTTTCTTGATAGCTTTACCTATAACAAAAGTCAGATATTTCGGTGCCAAACCGAGTCCGGGTCGAACAGAGCGAAGATTGTATTCGGTGAGTATGTCACCAGCTTTCATATCTTTTGCAATATAAAGTGAACGGCGATGCACTCTGGAGGATATCTCTTTTTTGGTACACCCATAATGTACTTTGCCAAGTGCAGTCCAAGCCCGCTCTGCTTCTTCAACCAACATTTTTAATTCTGCAGGCTCCAGAGAAAACTCAGCGTCAACTTCGCCGCCACTTCGATTTAGTACAAAATGCTTTTCAATTACAGTAGCGCCTAACGCTACCGCCGCAACAGCTACTCCAACACCAGGTGTATGGTCAGATAGGCCGACTTGGCAATTAAACAGTTGAGATAAATGAGGAATGGTACGTAAATTGGCATCTACCGGACGGGCGGGGTAGTTACTGGTGCATTTTAGAAGAATGAGCTCTTTACAGCCGTTATCACGTAACACCTGAACAGACTCGGCCAACTCCGCTTGGGTTGCCATGCCGGTCGACATGATAATAGGCTTGCCTGTTTTAGCCACAGCAGCCAAAAGACCATGGTCGATATTTTCAAAAGAAGCAATCTTGTAGCATGGCACGTTTAATGACTCAAGAAAGTCGACTGCTGTTAAATCAAATGGTGAACTAAATGCCAGCATGCCTTTGCTACTGGCGTAATCAAAAATGGGTTTATGCCACTCCCAAGGTGTCATCGCCACTTTGTAAAGGTTATACAACGAATTACCTTGCCACAGGCTACTTTCATCCTCAATAAAAAACTCTCGATCGTGCACGTCAAGAGTGATTGTATCAGGAGTATAGGTTTGTAGTTTTAATGCGTGAGCGCCTGCTGCTGCTGCTGCATCTACCAATGCCATAGCTTTTTCAAGCGATTGACCGTGATTGCCCGACATCTCAGCAATAATAAAGGGGGCTTGTAAGGGCCCAACGAGTTGATTCCCAATTTTTATATCTGTCATTTGATTTTTGTCACAAAATTCATTATTTGCTCAACAACTAGAGGCGTGCCAGCTTTTGCCTGCACTATGCCTGCAGCAGTCAGCGCTATTTTTTTTAATAATTCGGGCTGTGAAAGGTAATAATGCAGGTGCTCAATAAAGCACTCAATTGTGATGTCTTCCACTTGTCCCAACCAAATACATGCACCCAGTTTATCGAGATAAGCCGTTGTTGCTTGTTGATTGTCTGCCATTGTTACGATCAAACCAGGCAGAGCACTGATGCATCTTTCCCAATGAGTCGTACCGCCCGCACCCAGCATCAACTGCGCGCGCTGCAGCAGTGTTGCCATATTTTTGCTTTGAACATGTAGCTGCATATTAGGTAAGCTGGCAAGTTGCTTTTCAAGCGCGATGCGCCATGGGTTATTTTCCCCTATTACTATATCGGCCGTAACTTGCTCGAGCTTTAGCTGCTTTATAGCGTTTATTGCCAGAGCGGTTAAATTGTGTTCATCAGTACCACCAAAGCTCACCAGTATATGGTTTTGTTGTCTGCTGGCGCTGGTCTGATAAAACTCATCACGAAGCATTGCATAGTTTGGGCCGAGTAACTGTTTGCAATTTTGGGGGACCAAAGCTGTATAACGTGCATCGGCGTTTGGCAGCAGATTCTGATCTAGTAATAAGTCACAATCGTGCGAACGGTTGGCTAAATCGTCAATAACCAGTACTGTTTTACAGCGTTGCCGTAACAATTGACAAAAGACGTAACCAAGTTTGTAGTGGTCCAGTACTAAAAGCTGATAGTGCTGTTGGAGCTGGGCCAGAGTTTGGAGCGCGTCTTCTTGCTCAGAGTTTAGCTTTGCTGGCAAAACAAGTACGCAAAAACTCTGTTGACGGATAAAGTTGATAAGATTACCACTTGTGTTCCGGCAGATAAAATGGCAATTAGCGCCTTGCTGCGTAAGTGCTTTAGCTAATGTCAGGCAACGCATTACATGGCCGCTTCCTAGCGTGACAGAGGCATCTGTTCGAAACAGTACCTGCATGTTAGTCATGTTTCTGCTGTAGCAATTTATAAAGCAGTTCTGCTCGATGCCAGTCGTCAAGCGTGTCGATATCCTGGACCAAATACTCAGGTAATACTTGCATTTGTGAGTTGGCACCGAAGACATGTTTATTGGTGTCTAGCCAAGTCTCTGTGCTAGCCCAATACAGTTGGCCCGCATCATGATAAGCAGGTGCTAAATCCTGTGAACGTTTACCTATACTAGCAGGGTCGAACGGCATAACGCCGCCGCTTTCCGTCAGTAGTAGTGCTCGTTGGATTGGAAAAGAGAATTTGGCACTAGTAAACACATAATCAGCTGTATTTGCCAGCAATTGCTGAAAACCATCGCGAATAACTTTGGCATTGAGTAATGGGGTGGTGGCATACAAGCAAGTACAGTATTTTAGCTCCCAACCCAGTTTTTGTAACTGACGTATGGCATCTCTGATCACGGCACTGGTACCAGTATAATCATCGGCTAACTGTGGCTCACGCATAAAAGGCACTTCAGCGCCATATTGGCGGGCAATTTCCGCTATTTCCTGATCATCAGTGGATACCACTACTTTATCAACCACACCACTTTGCAGCGCCGCTTTAATTGGATAAGCCAGCATCGGCTGGCCACAGAAGTCTTTAATATTTTTGCGAGGTATGCGCTTACTGCCGCCTCGGGCGGGGATAATAGCAATGTTCATAGTGTATTTTCTAAAAAGTGTTGCAGGGTTTCAACCACACTTTGTTGCTCTAATGCTGTTAATCCTGGAAACAAAGGGAGGGTTACCGCTTGTTGATAATAAAGCTCAGCTTGTGGGCAATAGCCAGCTTTAAAGCCGAGTTGCTGATAATACGGCTGCAAATAGATGGGAATATAGTGTAAATGCCCGACAATACCTTGCTGTCGAAGAAACTGAACACAGTCTTTATGCTGGGTTTTATTCAGATTTAGCAGCCTGACTACATAAAGATGATAGCTGCTATAGGCATAGGGTTGCTGTTGTAATGGTGAAATGCCTGTATTGCCAGCAAAGGCATCATCATACCACTTTGCTAATAGATGACGTTCAGCAACAAAGCGGGTCAATTTGCTTAACTGACTGACACCTAACGCCGCTTGCAAATCAGTCATACGGTAGTTGAAACCGAGCATTTGCTGCTGATAATACCAAACCCCATGGCTGGGTTCAGTTAGCTCTGTTGCTTCTGAGGTAATGCCATGACTGCGAAGCATTTGCATGGTTCGGGCCAGCTCAGGGCTATTAGTGGTAGCAACGCCACCCTCACCGCAGGTGATGATTTTTACTGGATGAAAACTAAAGATGCAGATATCTGAATACTGGCAGTTACCGATAGGGGCACCTTGATAGCGCGCACCAATAGCATGGGATGCATCCTCAATTACCTTAAAACCATATTGCTCAGCCAAGTTAGCAATTGCTTTCAGGTAACATGGTTGTCCTGCAAAATGAATAGGAATTAATACTTTGGGTAAGCTGTTGCACTGCTTGGCAATAGCCAGTTTTTCGCTAAGGGCAGTAATAGAAAGATTACCCGTTTCTATATCAATATCAACAAAGTCTACCTTGGCACCGCAATATAGTGCGCAATTAGCTGAGGCAACAAAAGAGTTAGGCGAAGTCCAAACAATATCCCCGGGACCAACGTTTAACGCCAAACAGGCAATATGCAGTGCAGAGGTAGCACTATTGACAGCCACAGCAAATTGCGTTTGGCATTGTTGTGTTATAGCCTGTTCAAATTCGGGAACTTTGGGGCCTTGCGTTAGCCAGTTAGATTGCAACACATCTTGAACAGCAGCTAAATCTGCCGCATCTAGCTGCTGTTTGCCATAAGGGATCATAAATCAGCTACCAGATTACAGTGCTTAATTTCTTCAATGGTTAGAAAGCGTGGGTTAGTATCTGATACATACTCAAATCCTTGATCCACCATACTTCCTTGCTCACCAAGAGCATTAGTAGTGAAATCGTTACTGCGATTAAAGAATTTAATAGCAGGTGCAATCACATAATGATCAGTAAACTCAAATGTATGAAAAGACATGTCACCAGGGCACATCATTTCATGTAATTTTTCACCCGGTCGGATACCTACTATCTTAATAGGTAACTCAGGTGCCATGGCTTTAGCTAAATCAGTAATACGAATCGACGGAATTTTCGGGACGAAAATTTCGCCTCCTAACATCCGCTCAAAATTCTTCAAGACAAAATCAACACCTTGTTGCAAGGTTATCCAGAAGCGGGTCATGTGTTCATGTGTTACCGGGATATGTTCAGTCCCTTGTACAAGTAATTGCTTAAAAAAAGGTACAACTGACCCCCTTGAACCCACGACATTGCCATATCGCACCACTGAAAAGCGCGGTCTGCTCCCGCCAACCATATTATTTGCTGCAATAAAAAGCTTATCTGAGGCAAGTTTAGTTGCGCCATAAAGATTAACTGGATTCGCCGCTTTGTCTGTTGATAGCGCAATGACCTTATCAACATTACAGTCAATGGCGGCATTGATAACGTTTTCGGCACCGTTAATATTGGTTTTAATACATTCGGTAGGGTTGTATTCGGCAGCAGGAACTTGTTTAAGTGCAGCGGCATGGATCACATAATCAACACCATGCATGGCGCGTCTTAAGCGCTCAGGATCACGTACATCACCAATAAAATAACGCATACAACGGTCATTAAACAACTGTTGCATTTCGTATTGCTTTAATTCGTCTCGAGAGAAAATAATAATCTTTTTGGGCTTATAGCGAGCTAACAAGGTGGCGGTGTATTTGTGGCCAAAGGAGCCGGTGCCGCCTGTAATCAGGATTGTTTTACCATCAAACATTGTTTGCCACCCATTTTTATCGTTGTTCTAGCTCAAGCATAACATATGCCACCTGAAATATAGCCAAGACTAAAATTAAAAAAGCTTGTAAAAACATAGCGTCATGAACTTAGTTTAATCCCTTTTGGTTTTGATGCAACTGCAACTAAAAAAACGGCTTAAGAGTCTGATGCAGACTAATAATGAATGTGAGAAGCCCAGTTTGAGTTAACACCACTTTAGGGCTAAACTTAATTAAGATTTGATAACGAGGCATGCTGATGAAGATTACAACGCCAAGCAATAACATCTTAAATAATGTGTTGCAGCAACAACAGAAATTAGCCCAGCAAGAAGCCAGTGGTAAGCGTATTACCAACGCTGCCGATGATGCGGCGGGTTTGCAAATCAGTAATCGGTTGAGCAGCGTGATAAACGGTCAGCAGCAAGGGCAGCGTAATATTGCCGATGGAGTTGCTTTTGCGCGGGTTTATGAGCAAGCGGTGCAAGGGATTAGCGATAACGTGAATGAAATTGAGCGGTTGGCGATTGCTGCCGGTAATGGCATTTATAGCGATGCTGACAAACAAGCGCTGCAAAGCGAAGCGAATGGTTATTTGGCTAATATCCAACAAGGTTTAACCGCGGAGTTTGCCGGTAAGAAACTTTTTGAAGATACGGCGCTTAGCTTTAATGCTGGTGATAGCAATTTACAATTACAAACCCAAGATTTAGACGCAGCGCTGAACAGTCAAAACTTGTTCAGTATTGATTTAACTCAGCCACAAACGTTGACAACCGTGCGCGCTGTGGCAGAGCAGTTAAATGCGCTGCAAACTGAGGTCGGGGCTAGCATTAATGCTTTTGACAGTGCTTCTCGTGCGGTATCGGGTCAGCAAGTTGCTACCTCTGAAGCGCGTTCACGTATTGCTGATCTCGATTATGCCAAAGTTAGCAGTGAGCGGGCGGCGAATAATATTTTATCGCAAAGCTCGGTGAATGTGGCCATGCAAGCACGTGTGAGTTCAGAGCAGGCGTTGTCATTGTTAAGTTAAACAGGATGATGATTCATTTTACTAAACGCTAATTTTTTGACACCCTGTCAAAAAATTAGCGTTTTACCTTGCAAGGCTGCGCACAGCTTGTACAATAAAGTCAATTATACTTATAAACTGTGCGCTTATGTCTGATAACCCTCATCTTTATCTGGTTGATTTACAACTAAATCGCTGTGAGCGTTTGTCTACCGTCTGCAGTTTTATTGGTGAAGCTCATCAGCTTGTTAGCCCTGCCGATTTAGCCAATACTCTACAACATCATCCGGCTTCGGTGGTCGTGTTAGGGGCGACTGATCAATTGGATGCCAGTACGATTATCCGGCAATTTCCGGCAAGTGCGTTTTTAGTCATTGGTGACAGCCAAAGTTATTTATTAGAGCAGTCCAACGTGATTGGCGTGTTGAGTGAGCCCTTTTCTTATAATAGCTTAACGCAGCTTTTGCGCGATGCGCAGCAATACCATCGCTTATTACCCACCCACAAACAGCAAGATAATCAAGTGCGCTTCGATGGCATGGTTGGGCAAACGCCGGCCATGCAGAAAATCCGTTTTTTGATCCAGCAAGTGGCCAAAACAGAAGCGAATGTGCTGGTATTAGGGCCTTCTGGTACCGGTAAAGAAGTGGTGGCGCGCAATATTCATTTATTATCGAACCGCGCTAATGGGCCCTTTGTGCCAATTAATTGTGGGGCTATTCCGGCCGAATTGTTAGAAAGCGAATTATTTGGACATGAAAAAGGCGCCTTTACCGGTGCTATTTCTACCCGCAAAGGTCGGTTTGAGTTAGCACAAGGTGGCACCTTATTTTTGGATGAAATAGGTGATATGCCACAGCCCATGCAAGTGAAATTGCTGCGGGTGTTGCAAGAGCGAATTTTTGAGCGGGTAGGCGGTAGCCAAACGCTGAAAGCCGATGTGCGGATTATTGCGGCAACGCATCGCGATTTAGAAGTGATGATCACAGACGGCGGTTTTCGGGAAGATTTATATTACCGCTTAAATGTGTTTCCTATCGATACTCCTGCGCTGCGCGATCGTGCAGACGATTTGCCGCTTTTAATTAATGAATTACTCAACCGCCAATATGCCGCACATCAAGCAAAAGTGAAGTTTACTGAACGCGCACTCGACAGTTTAAAATTACACAGTTGGCCGGGTAATGTGCGAGAGTTGGCTAATTTACTCGAACGTATGGTGATCATGTATCCGGATCAGATCGTGGATGTGGCGGAGCTACCGAAAAAATATCAGCACCTGGATGTTGATACCTATCAGCCGGTGTATCCAGAAGCGTTACAAGAGCGTGATTTGTTAAATGCGTTATTTCAAAGCGATGACAGCAGCGATAGTGACGAGATCATCGGCTTTGAATCTGTCACGACATTTACTTCTGAGATAAGACAAGATACCTTGCCAGAAGAGGGCTTAGACTTAAAAGAGTTTTTGGCTGAATTAGAAATCCGTTTTATCTCTCAAGCGCTAGAGCGCCACGATTTTGTAGTGGCGCGGGCAGCCGATATTTTAGGTTTGCGCCGCACTACCTTGGTTGAAAAAATGCGTAAATATAATTTAGGTAAAGAAGAATAATATTCTTATCAAGTAGTTGTTTTATATAGTTCCCAAGGATAATCATAGAAATGGTGTAGATTTATTTGCTGCAGCACTTCTGTAAAAGCTTTATCACTATCTAATAATATCGCGGCTCTTTCAATGGCATTGTTAGATTGGAGCAAGTAGAAATGATTATCTGTCTTATATTTCAGGATAATTTTATACATTTCTTGTTCGCATTTAACAGTGAAATCGATCCCAACTGCAGTTGCGACATCACCACTATCTAAGGTTACTACAGGTTTACCTTTGGAAAGTGCTTCTGCTGCAGAACTTCCTCCTCCTATCCTTGGTGGATTTAGGTATAAATCACATATCTCCAATACTGCTAATACATCGTCTTGAAAACCAAGATTACTGAAATTATCTTTAAAATTAGAGTACTTATTACAAAATTGTGTGTAAGTATCTAGGTTACCAATAATGACAAAATGGATATCATGCTCACAAAGAGGCAGTAATAGCTGTAGAAATTTTTCTGACAATTCATTGGTTAACCGCCCACCCACTAGCGCTATTAAGAATTTATCTTCAGGTAACCCAAGGTCTTTTCGGTTAAATATGTTGTTTTGAGGTTTAAAATCAAAGGTAAAAATACTTTCGATTACACTGTCAGTTGATAATCCTTGTTTAGTTAAATTAGATTTTTCTATCTCGGTTACATTGCGACCAATCACTCTAAACTGACTTGGCGAAAATGATAAACTACTAAAAACTGTTGAAATGACTGCGTTGGGAACAATTTGGCTGCAAATGTCTGCCAGTAAATTGTCACCAATACTAAGAGTGAAGCCAGGTTTTAGAGTGTTAATAACATCTATCAACATTCCCATTTCTTCTAAATTTGGCATTTGTGAGGAACACTGAGCATATTTAAACTTAATGCCTTGATATTCCAGAAGTCCGTTTTTAATTTCTGTTCTGTTTCCGATCAAAGTATCAAACCATGGAACAGCGCCTGTCATGGGAAGTAATTCGCAGGTATTTATCAGTATAACGTCTTTACCTGTACTATTTTTTATAACTTTTATACGGTCTAGAGCAGTTTTTGTCGGAGCATGGTTCAAGCCAAGAAATTGCGAAATAAAAACCACGATAAGATTTTCATTTCTTTCAGCAGCAGGTATGTAATTGATTTTTTCTTTGAGCTCTTGATTAAACGCATCAACTATACTTTTATAGAGTTTGATGAGTTTCAAAGATGATGTGTTGTTAATACCTTGAAAGTTTATAGATTTGAGTTGGTAATACACAAAAAATCTTTCGGAAGCATTAAGTGCTACGAGCAACGCAGCACAATTATCGTCAGTCAATTACCGGTCTCAGAATGGTACGGCCTAATGGATAACCCGACGGTTGCTGATGCGCTATTAGACAGAGTGATCCACAACGCCCACCGATTGGAATTAACAGGTGAGTCACAACGTAAAAAAACACTGGTTCAGGGAGAAGAAGTCGGGTAAAAAGAGAACATAAACGAAGGTCAGATCATGCTGGCCGGATCACACCGAAACGCCTGGCCGGATGAAACCGGAACAGGTGGCCGGACAAACCGAAATACGCATTAAGCGGCATATCGAGAATTTCATCGTACATTTTTGAAATATCTAGGATGTTTAAACCAGAGCTTAAAATCAAAGAATAGGCATATAGAAGTGCGTAGGGGCCTTTATCCTTAAATTGACTTATAGCATGTGATAAAAATTGCTCATCACTTTCTTTTTGTTTAAGCAAATCTATCCAAGCTTTACCTAGCTCGTTTATGGCATTACCTCTGCTGTCAAAGAGAGGATTCGACGATGGTGTAAACAGCGTCAAAAGTTGTTGGGTAATCTTTTCAAGTTCCATTTTTATTCCGAATTCATTTTCTGCATCTAGAGCTTAACAGTACCCTTTTATAAAAAACAGTCAAAAGACATTATTTTGACAATGTATGTATTTGGAAATTATAAGGTTTATGTTGGCTTGATATTTGCTTCATGTTCTCAATATTAAGCAGAATTCTGCGTTAGATTGGAGGAGAACTATGATGTTATCGGCTGACAACTTAGATACAAATACCATAGGTTACGCATTAAAGTTTCCGAGAAATCATATCAACTCCAATTTTTATCATGCTCACGACTCAAAGGTAAAACACATTCTGCAATGCTTACCCTCCGGCGTGGTGTTGCTTGATGGTTGGGGCCGAGTGATTGAAGTGAATCATGTTGCGGTAGAGATGCTTGGCGAGCCTTTGCTCGGTGAATCATGGCTTAATGTGATTAACCGCTGCTTTCGACCTCGCAGTGATGATGGCTTAGAAGTGTCATTAACGGATGGGCGGCGTGTAAAACTGCAAATCAGTGCTTTAACACCCGACTCGGGGCAGCTTATTGTGTTGACCGATCTCACCGAAACACGTGAGCTGCAAAATCGCTTAAGTCATCTGCAGCGTTTATCCACACTGGGTAAAATGATGGCGACGCTCGCGCATCAAATTCGCACCCCTTTATCTTCTGCCATGCTATACGCTGAAAATTTGCGTAGCCCCAAATTGCCCCATCAATCGCGTGAACAATTTCAAGATAAGTTACTAGCGCGCTTGCACGATTTGGAGCAGCAAGTGAACGATATGCTGTTATTTGCGCGCTCAGGTACGGCCCAAGCCGTGGCCAGCATGACATTGCAACAATTGATGGACGAGCTGGAACTGCGCAGCGAAGCATTGCTAAGCCATCATCATGCCACCCTTAAAATCAGTTTAACCACACCGCAAGTATCTTTACTGGGTAATAAAAACAGCCTAGTAGAAGCCTTATTAAACCTCTTGCACAACAGCTTACAAGCTGCAGGCGATAACGCACAATTGTGCTTAGCGCAGCAAATTGGCAAAGCGGGGCAGTTAACCTGGCAATTTAGTGATAATGGCCCGGGTATTCCGCCAGCCGTGCAAGCGCAGATGTTTGAGCCGTTTTTTAGCAATAAAGCCGGTGGCAGTGGTTTAGGTTTAGCGGTTGTACAGGCGGTGGTCCATAGCCATCAGGGCAGTATTCATTATGTTGAGTTAGCAGCAAGGCCAGAGGGAGCGTTAAGTGGCGCCTGTTTTGAGATCAGCTTGCCTATTCATCATAGTGCCTCAGCGACTAAGACTAAGGAGTAAAGCCATGTCAGATCTGAAAATATTAATTGTGGAAGATGATGCGGGTTTACGCGAAGCCTTAATCGATACACTGAGTTTGGCCAATTATCAGGTGCTCAGTGCCGCCAGTGCCGAAGAAGCCTTGCTGCTATTAAAAAAACAAAGTGTGCAACTGGTGATCAGTGACGTGCAAATGGGCTCGGTATCGGGTCTAACCTTGTTAAAAACCTTACGCGAACAACATCCGCAATTACCTGTGCTGATGATGACGGCCTATGCCACCGTGCAAGATGCGGTTGAGGCGATTCGTTTAGGGGCGATTGATTATTTATCGAAACCGTTTTCACCTGAGGTGTTGGTCAGTACGGTAGCGCGTTATGTGGTCGCTGAGACAACAGACAGTTTCACGCCGATTGCCGCGGCTGAGCAGAGCAAAGCCCTGTTACAATTGGCCGAGCGGGTGGCGCATTCTGAAGCCAGTGTGATGATCTTAGGGCCTAGTGGCTCGGGAAAAGAGGTGCTGGCGCGTTATATTCATCAACAATCAGCCCGTGCTGCTGAGCCTTTTATCGCCATTAACTGCGCAGCGATCCCCGATAATATGTTGGAATCCACCTTATTTGGCTACGAAAAGGGCGCCTTTACCGGCGCGGTGGCGGCGTGTCCGGGTAAATTTGAACAAGCACAAGGCGGTACTATCCTGCTGGATGAAATTACTGAAATGCCGATGAATTTGCAGGTTAAACTCTTACGTGTGCTACAAGAGCGCGAAGTGGAGCGGCTGGGCAGTCGTAAAACCATTAAGTTAGATGTGCGCATTTTAGCCACCAGTAATCGTGAGCTTGCTCAAGCGGTAGCCGATGGCCTGTTTCGTGAAGATTTGTATTATCGTTTAAATGTCTTTCCGTTAAGTTGGCCTGCATTAGCGCAGCGCCCGGAAGATATTGTGCCGTTGGCGGAGCATTTATTGCGCCGGCATTGCCATAAACAACAACGGCCAACTTGCCAGTTGAGTAAAGCGGCTCAGCAGCGTTTAACCCAGCACAGCTGGCCAGGTAATGTGCGCGAGCTCGATAATGTGATCCAGCGTGCTTTAATTTTACAAGGCGGCATTGAGATTGCGGCGGCTGATATTTTATTAGAAGTGCCGGGTTCACTGGGGCAAAGTGCTGTGCCACGCGTGCAAGGTCTTAGTGCGACCACGGCTGATACCACCGATTTTAAAACTGAAATTCATGAGCAAGAGCATAAGCTTATTCTCGCCACGCTACAGGCTTGTGCTTTTAAGCGCAAAGACGTGGCCGAAAAGCTGGGTATCAGTGATCGCACCTTGCGTTACAAATTAGCGCGGATGCGCGAGTCAGGTATTGATATTCCGGCTTAAGCGAGCCTCATACGTCATTTCACTACAAAGCCTTACGCTGCTTGGCAACGAATGCCGATGCAGCGTAAGGCTGTCTGGTTATAACCCCTGTTTTCCCTATGTTTGGCGAGTTGGCACAACTTCTGCTTAGTCTGTTATATCCTCGTAAATAACAAAATTTTGACAGGCAGCATTATGGAAATTAAAGGTCAGGCGTTATATGCCCAAATGCAAAGCATGGCAACCCAAGCACGTGCTTTGCCCTTCGAAGCCGATCCAAGCATGGCGGTGCAGCCGACAAACAGCAGCCAGTCAGATTTTTCCACCTTGTTTAAAAACGCGCTAGGCAGTGTCAATGAGTTACAGCAGCAAAGCCGTGGCATGGCGACCGCAGTTGAAATGGGCGATCCTAAAGTGTCCTTGGCGCAAGCCATGATTGCCGCGCAAAAATCCTCTTTGGCTTTCGAAGCGACCGTGCAAGTTCGTAATAAAGTGGTCGAAGCCTATAAAGAAATTATGTCGATGCCGGTCTAATTAGACGGGTAGCGCAAGCAGGAGAAGTATGGTGGCAGATAATCAATCAACGGAACTGGCGTTAACCAACACCGATTTCAGCAATGACAATCAACCGCAAAGCAAGGCGGGCTTTTTGAGTGCGCTGGGCAACAGTGGTGATTTGTTAAGACAGGTCACGTTGATCGTGGCATTAACCATTTGTTTGGGTATTGCCATCTTGATCATTCTCTGGGCGAAAACCCCTGAGATGCGGCCACTGGGTACTTACAACACGCAAGAGCTTATTCAAACACTGGATCATTTAGACGCGCAAAAAGTTAAATACAAATTGGAAGGTAACGTTATTTTAGTACCGGAAGATACCTTACAAGATGTGCGCTTAGGCTTGTCTCGTGCCGGTTTAAACCAAGAGCCGTCATTAGGTACCGAGTTTTTATTACAAGACAGCGGTTTTGGAGTCAGTCAGCGTTTAGAAATGGAACGGTTAAAGCACAGCCGTGAGCAACAACTGGCCAGAACCATTGAAGAATTACAAAGCATTGCCAGAGCGCGGGTACTACTGGCTATTCCTAAAGAAAACGTGTTTGCTCGGCAACAAGCCTTACCTTCCGCCACGGTATTAGTGACTGCGCGCGGCGGCCGTGTGATCCGCGACAGTGAAGTCGATGCGATTGTCGATTTAGTGGCCTCTGCCGTGCAAAGCTTAGAGCCAAGCCGCGTGACCGTAACCGATCAAAATGGTCGCTTACTGAATAGCGGTTCACAAGATGGCAGCTCAGCCCGCAATCGTCGTGAATTAGAAATTCAACGTAGCCGTGAAGATGAGTATCGTCAGAAAGTTGACTCCATCTTATTACCGGTACTGGGCATGGGAAATTACACTGCGCAAGTCGACTTAATGATGGACTTTACCGCTGTTGAGCAAACCCAAAAGCGCTATAACCCAGATTTACCGGCCATTCGCAGCGAAATGGTGATTGAAGAAAACAGCGTTGGCGGCGGCAGTGGCGGTATTCCTGGTGCGTTGTCTAATCAACCCCCAATGCCTTCGGCTATTCCTGAGCAAGCTACCGGGGCGTCGCAAGCGGTGATCCCTGGTCGCAATAGTCGTGAGTCTACTCGCAACTTTGAGCTTGATACCACCATTAGCCATACTAGCCAGCAAAGTGGCGTGATCCGTCGCTTAAGTGTGTCGGTGGCGGTCGATTATAAACAAGGCGTACCCCAAGAAGATGGTACCCTTGGCCCCGCCACCCCGATGGCACAGGCAGAGCTAGAGAATATTCGCCGTTTATTACAAGGTGGCGTTGGCTTTGATGTACAGCGCGGTGATACTATCGAAGTGATTTCGGTACCTTTCGTCCGTGAGCAAGTTGAAGTATTAGCCGATGTGCCTATTTATCAGCAAGATTGGTTCTTGCAAGTGGTTAAGTTGGTCATGGGTGGCTTGGTTATCATTGTATTGTTACTGGGTATCGTGCTGCCAATGCTGAAGAAACTGATGAACCCGGCAGAAACAGTCGATGCTTATGATGAAGATGCCATGACCAGTGGTTTAGATCTGGGTAACGAAGATGACTTGGCGGTTGCCCAGTTTGATGAAAAATCTGTCGGTTTTGCGCCAGATGGCACCTTGATGTTACCGGATCTGCATGGCGACGAAGATTTATTAAGAGCGGTGCGTGCCTTAGTGGCGAACGAGCCGGAACTGTCCTCATTAGTAGTGAAGAATTGGTTGGCTGAAGATGAGTGAGAAAAAAGAAGTTAAAATCTTTGACGTCAGTAAGTTAGATGGCGTTGAAAAGGCCGCTATCTTACTGCTGAGTTTGTCAGAAGAAGATGCCGCGCAAATTCTTAAGCACTTAGAGCCGAAGCAGGTGCAGCGGGTGGGGATGGCGATGGCGCAAACCACCGATTTGAATCAAGCTAAGATCACGGCGGTACATCGGCGCTTTATCGAACAAATCCAAAACTTTAGTACCATAGGTTTCCAAAGCGAAGAGTTTATCAAACGGGCATTAACGGCGGCGTTAGGCGAAGAGAAAGCCGCTAACCTGATTGATCAAATTGTATTAGGTGGCGGTGCCCGTGGCCTAGACTCGTTAAAGTGGATGGATTCGAAGCAGGTTGCCAATATTATTCGCAACGAGCACCCGCAAATTCAAACTATCGTTTTATCTTATTTAGAGCCGGAGCAATCGGCCGAAATTTTATCGCAGTTTTCAGAAAAAGTTCGGTTAGACTTAACCATGCGTATTGCTAACCTTGAAGAAGTTCAACCGGCCGCGTTGCAGGAGTTGAATGAAATTATGGAGAAACAATTTGCCGGTCAAGCGGGTGCACAAACCGCGAAAATGGGCGGCTTAAAAGCAGCGGCCGATATCTTGAACTACCTAGATACCAATTTAGAAGGTCAGCTGATGGATTCTATTCGTGAGCATGACGAAGAAATGGCGCAACAAATTCAAGATCTGATGTTTGTATTTGAAAACCTGATTGACGTTGATGACCGTGGTATCCAAGCCATTCTGCGTGAAGTACAACAAGATGTATTAATGAGAGCCTTAAAAGGCACCGATGAGAATCTGAAAGAGAAAATCTTGAAGAACATGTCGAAACGCGCCGCTGAATTACTACAAGACGATTTAGAAGCGATGGGCCCCGTGCGGGTCAGTGAAGTTGAAACGGCGCAAAAAGAGATTTTATCGGTGGCACGACGCTTGTCTGATGCCGGTGAAATTATGTTAGGCGGCGGCGGTGGCGAAGAATTCGTTTAAGCGCGAGGGCTAGATGAGTAAAGATGCGTTTCGATATAAAAAACCTTTTTCGCCTGACGAAGAGGTTTCTGATCTGCTGCAAACTTGGGATACCCCCGATATGACGGCAGATACCGAAATGCTGCCAGGGCATACCAATGCGCTGAATTTACGACGCCCAAGCCACACGACTACGCCTGACCCTGCCGACGAAGAAGAAAGCTTTAAACCGCTGACTGCGGCTGACATGGAGCAACTGCGGCAATCGGCTTATGATGAAGGCTTTGCCGAGGGTAAAGACGAAGGCTTTAGTAAGGGTTACAACGAAGGCCGTGAACAAGGGCAACAAGATGGCTTAACGCAAGGTGTCGCTGAAGGCAAAAAACAAGGCCTCGCCGCGGCGCAGCCCGATATTGATGAAAAATTGGCGCAATTAACGGCTTTAATCGAACAATTACAGCAACCGCTGGCCGATTTAAATCAGCAAGTCGAGCAGGCATTAACCGAGTTAGCTTTAGCTATGGCCAAAGCCGTGATCGGCGTTGAAGTCAAAACTAATCCTCAGGTGATTTTGCAAGCCATGCAAGAAGCCACCGCGGCCTTACCGATGCAAGCGGGTCAACTGCTGATTAAACTGCATCCAGATGATTTAGCCATTATTCGCGAACATTATTCAGCAGACGATCTGCAGCAACGCCAATGGCAATTACGTGCTGAGCCGTTGGTAGAACAAGGCGGTTGCTTGGTAGAAGCCGAAAAATCCAGTGTCGACAGAAGTTTGACGCAACGTTTACAAAGCAGCTTGGAACACTTCCTGCATCAGCCCTCTCCAGAGTAAACCGCTTTTTATCTGACAATGCTGCTTATGCAGCACAACACAGGGATTTTATGACTGAACCTGTCAGCTTGCTTAACCGTGTTAAGCAGCAACATCAGTATATTCATCAGAGCCGGCCGATGGTTTCTGGCCGCTTAGTGCGGGTGGTCGGCTTAACGCTGGAAGCCGTGGGCTGCAGCGCGGCTATTGGCCAAGCCTGTTTAGTCGACAGTGCTCGCGGCCAAATTATGGCGGAAGTGGTGGGTTTTGCCCAAGAGCGCGTGTATTTAATGCCGCAAGATGATATTGACGGCGTGGTACCAGGCGCTCGGGTCACGCCGCTGTTGCAGCACAAAGGTGTGCCGCTCAGCATGGCATTGCTGGGGCGGGTGATTGATGGTGTGGGCCAACCGCTGGATGGTAAAGGGCCAATTACAGCAACACAATATGCCACAGGTAAAGGTAAATCGATAAATCCGCTACATCGGCGGCCAATTAAACAGCCACTGGATGTCGGGATCCGCTCTATAAACGCCATTTTAACCGTTGGCAAGGGGCAGCGTATGGGCTTATTTGCCGGCTCCGGCGTTGGTAAAAGTGTGCTGCTGGGCATGATGACGCGCGGCACGGCTGCAGATGTTATTGTGGTGGGCTTAGTGGGTGAGCGGGGACGCGAGGTAAAGGAATTTATCGATGAAATTTTAGGTGACGAGGGTAAGAAACGCTCTGTCGTAGTCGCCGCACCGGCCGATGTGTCACCGTTAATGCGTTTAAAAGGCTGTGAAACGGCGGTGCAAGTTGCTGAATATTTTCGTGATCAAGGCCTTGATGTATTACTGCTGATTGACTCTATTACGCGTTATGCCCAAGCGCAGCGCGAAATTGCCCTGGCCGTTGGTGAGCCACCCGCCACAAAGGGCTATCCCCCTTCGGTGTTCGCCAAATTACCGGCGCTGGTTGAACGTGCCGGTAATGGCTCGGGCAATCAAGGCTCAATAACCGCTTTTTATACCGTGTTATCAGAAGGTGATGATCTACAAGATCCGATCGCTGATGCGTCACGCGCTATTTTAGATGGCCACATTGTGTTGTCGCGCAGCCTTGCCGATGCCGGGCATTTTCCGGCAATTGATATTGAAAAATCGATCAGTCGAGTCATGCCTGCGGTAACCAGCGAGCAGCACCAATTGATGGCGCGCAGTATTAAACAGTTATATGCCAGTTATCAGCAAAGCAAAGATTTAATTGCCATTGGCGCTTATGTGCGAGGCAGTGATCCACAGTTAGATTTAGCCATCAACATGTTGCCGCGCATCAATACCTTTTTACAGCAAGGCATGAAAGAAATTGTGCAATATGACGAGTGTCTGACGCTGCTCAGTCAGTTGGCACCTCAACCGAAGCGAGCTAACTAATGGCCAATGAACGCTTAACGTTATTAATTAAAGTACAAAAAGAGCGTGAGGAAACCTTGCAGGCGCAATTTGTACGAGCACAGCAAGCGTTTGTGCAGGCGGAGCAAAAATATCAAGGCCTAGCCGATTATCGCACCGAATATATTCAGCAAAGCTTGCAGCAAGGCAGTGCCGGCCTCGGTGGTCGCCAATATAATCAGTATGTAAGCTTTATCAGTAAGTTAGATCAGGCATTAACTCAGCAAGGTCGTGTGGTACAGCAAAGTCGTAACGCGGCAGAGCAGCGGCGGCAAACCTGGTTAAAAATGCAGACCAAGCGTAAAGCTTTAGAGATCTTGGTTGAACAAGCTCGACAAAAAGAATTTCAACTAGCAGAAAAACAACAACAAAAACTGGCCGATGAATATGCGGCGCAACGTTTTTATCAACGTACTAAACAGACAGAGCAGTACTAAATCATTGCAAACAGTTAAAAGTGGCGCGGTTTTTGTATGGTATTTGCATATAAATAGGCTTACACAGCAGCTTAGATGCAGGCGGAGTAACACATGACTCAAGGCTTACAGTTTTCCCTAATGTTTAACGGCTTAGACAGCACGCCCTCTGGCGAGCAGGCTGCGGCTGGGCAATTTAATGATCCAGCCAGTGCGCAGCAAGCCGGCGTGTTTCAACAATTGTTGCAAGATAAGCAACAAAAGAGTACTGCAGGGCAAAATGTTGCCGCCAATTCGCGCCAAGCGATTAAAGCACCAGTGGCTAACACTGCTAACACTGTAAGCGCCGAGAGCACCGAACAAACGCAAGCAAGCACCGCGAAGCCTTTAGTCACAACGGCTGATCATCGTGCCTTTGTTACCGAGCCTAAAATGGTTACGGATCCCTCGTTAGCTGACAATACTGAAGCATCCGCTGAGCTTGCCGCAGAATTAGATATTGCTGGCCAATGGTTGGGCTTAATTAAACAATCGACAGATACCAGCGCACAGTTACGTTATCGTACCCGCGATCCTGCTGAGTTTTTTCAAATTCAACCCATACCGGACTTTCAAACTATTGGCCCTGTGCCAGCACCTGAAGATAGCCTTTTTAACCAGTTTGATGCGCAGCTGCTCAGTGCCGAAATACCGGCTGGCGACCTTGCGCTAGACGCGTTTAGTGCCGCACAACTGGCTGCGGGTAAATTAACGGCGCAGGCACATACGACTGAACCGTCTTCTGCAACGGCGCTAACAAGCAAGGTTGCTGACACGGATGTGCTGAACGCTTCAGCGGGTAATACCTCAGCGACCGCAACAACATTAAGCGAAAAACCGCTGACTGACGCTGCACAGGAACAAGGGCAAGCAGCTGCCTTGTTAGCTTTAAAGCAAAAAACCAGTGCCACACAATTTACGCTAAATGACAGCCCAGTGACTGATCGCCTAACACCGATTATCCCGATAACCGATGCTGCGGCGCTGGCCGAAGTTATTGACTCAAACTTAAGTGATGTTGCGCCGGAGAAAACGGCCGATAAAGCCGCGGCACTGGCTTCGTTAGCGCCTTCAGCAATAAAGGCAGAGAGCAAAGCGGTGCTGGATGAGCAAGCGGCTAAAGCGTTAAAGGCCGCGGGTGGTGAGAGCACTGCAAACGATGCAGCATTAAACCAAGTGTCGCAAGCACAGCAGGGCGCTGCGAAGTCTTTAGTCACCGCATCAACTGAGCAAGCGGTTGCAACGCCTGTAACGGCTAAACAACAAAATGCACAAAGCGTACAAACAGCACCGACAATACAAACTGCTGAGCTGAGTTCAGTTGATCTTGAGTTAGAAACCGCGGGTAGTACGTTGCCAGAGCAAGCGGTTGCTATTAAGTCCGCGGCCAGTAATCAAGCGCAAACCGTCGCTATAAATAAGATGGCCAGTCAGAGCAACCCTGCCAACACCATAGCGAATCAACCCGTCAGTTCACTGACCACTGCGGCTCAGCAAAATGACAGTAACGCCGACATTTTGACCGCTGAAGCGGAGCAAACCGAGCAGGCGTTAGCCGATTTAGAGGCACAAATTGCCGTCAGTAACAGTCTAAATAGCAAAACCCGTCAGGTAGAGACGCCGCAAGCGAGCGTGGCAGCAGCGAATTCGGCTGCGCTACCTTCAAGCGCTCAGAGCGCAGCAACCGCGTCTATGCAAAGTGCGCCGTTACAATCGGCTGCGCTAAATAATGTGACGGAAGATCAAGCTGAGCCTATTATGGTCACTGCGCCGACAGCCGAGCTGACTAAAGTGCCTACGGCCAGTGCGGAGAGTGCCGCAAACACCAAGTTAAACACCCTTGAGCATGTGGCCAAAAATGCCGCCAACAGCGAGCAACAACATGAGCAATCAGGTCAGCAACGTCAAGATGCTCGCCAGTTTGCCGCAGTAAACCTCGAAGTGAGTTTGGCGCAACAAGCCAATAACGTGCCAGCCGCCAGCAGTAGCACACCGACAGCGAGTGAATTAGCTAATAATATGCTGCGCGCTGAGGGTTTCGCTGGCGCTTTAGAACAACAAACGCGCGCTAATCAAAGCAAAGCCCCTGCTGCAACCTTACCCACCAGCATGCAGCAGTTACAATTACAGCAAGATGCGGCTGGTCAGTTACGGGAACGCGTGCAAATTATGGTAAGACAAAATATTCAGGTGGCCGATATTCGTTTAGATCCAGCCGAATTGGGGCAAATGCAAATTCGCGTTAACTTACAGCAAGAACAAGCTTCAGTGCAGTTTATAGTGCAACAAGCCCATGCGAAAGAGCTACTAGAACAACAAATGCCAAGATTACGTGAATTATTGCAACAACAGGGCATTCAATTAGGCGAAGGTCAGGTGCAACAGCAATCGCGGCAAGACCGGCAATCTGCTGATTCTGGCTCGCAGCAAGGCCAGGGCCAAGGTTCAGCGCTGTTTGATGATATTGATGGCCCAGTGCAAGAGCGCAGTGTCGAGGTGCAACATAGCGATCGTATCGTGGATTACTATGCCTAAGCAGGCTTAGATAGTTAAGCCGTTCGGCGGCTGAAAGTCAGTCGATTTCACCGTTATCACGGCTTTTCGTTTACAACAGCCGTGACAGGTGAGCATAATAACAGTTATTTAGTCAGTTTTTTGACGGCAAAGGGAGCCATACAGAATGGCAGATAATGAGTTAGAGATTGTTGATCAGGGAGCCAAAAAGAAAAAGCTGATGATGCTGATTGCGCTCGTGGTGGTATTAGCGGGTGCCGGTGGCGGTTATTTTTTCTTTATGGGTTCAGATACACCCGCTGCCAGTGCTGAAGTGACTGCTGAAGGGGGCGCGGCTGGCGACGGCACACCGGTGGTGCAGGGTACTGCGCTTTATGTGCAATTGCCGCGGCCATTCGTATTTAATGTAGCCGGTTTATCGCGAGATCGCTTAGTGCAAATTCGGGTGCAATTAATGGTGCGCGGCTCAGCAAACCAAGCGCTGGCGCTCAAGAATATTCCGTTAATTGAAAGCGCCTTATTAGCCACCTTTAGTTCAGCTAATGCTGACGAGTTGATTTCAGCTACGGGCAAAGAAGAATTAAAAAACAAAGCGTTAATTGATTTACAAAACGCCATGCTGGATGTGGTGGGTTCTGTGGTAATAGCCGAAGTGCTATTTACCGGTTTTGTTATGCAATAAGAGTGAGCAACCGTGTCCGATTTATTGTCCCAAGATGAAATTGATGCGCTATTACATGGCGTCGATGACGTAGAAGAAGAAGATGTCGAGGGGATTGAAGCCACAGAAGGGCGTCAGTCTACTCAATTCGACTTCTCTTCGCAGGATCGTATCGTCCGTGGTCGGATGCCTACGCTTGAGATGGTAAACGAGCGTTTTGCTCGGCACATGCGCATCAGCTTGTTTAATATGATGCGCCGCACTGCCGAAGTGTCGATTAACGGCGTGCAAATGATTAAATTCGGCGAATATGTGCACACCTTGTTTGTGCCCACCAGTTTAAACATGGTGCGTTTCCGTCCATTAAAAGGCACGGGCCTGATTACCATGGAAGCACGGCTGGTGTTTATCTTGGTAGATAACTTTTTTGGTGGTGATGGCCGCTATCATGCCAAAATTGAAGGGCGCGAATTTACGCCTACCGAGCGTCGCATCATTCAGATGTTGCTAAAACTCATCTTCGAAGATTACAAAGAAGCTTGGGCGCCGGTCATGGATGTGTCGTTTGAATATCTGGACTCGGAAGTGAACCCCGCGATGGCGAATATCGTCAGCCCCACAGAAGTCGTGGTGATCAGCTCATTTCATATCGAATTAGATGGCGGCGGTGGCGATTTCCACGTTGCTCTGCCTTATTCGATGCTAGAGCCGATACGTGAGTTGCTGGATGCCGGTGTGCAAAGCGATAAAGAAGACACCGATTTACGCTGGTCTAGAGCCTTGCGAGATGAAATTATGGACGTCAAAGTCGATCTCAGCACCAAAATGCTGGAAGTTGACTTAACGCTGCGACAAATCATGGAATTAAAAGCTGGCGATATTATTCCAGTAGACATACCAGAGCATATTACCGTGCTGATAGAAGATTTACCGACGTATCGTGCGAAGCTGGGGCGTTCTCGCGATAATGTCGCCTTGAAGATTTCCGAGAAGATTAAGCGACCTGAATCGGTTAAGTCTGAGCTACAAGTGTTCACCAAAGGTGGCCGTCGCTTAGACAATGATGCAGATATTTCAGAATTAGAGGCCGATTTAAATATCGGTGAGCGGGAAAGAAGGTAACAACGATGGCTGAAGATCAAGACACAATGGACGAATGGGCAGCAGCGATGGCTGAGGCTGAAGGTGGCGATGCAAAAAAGGTCGATCTTGAAGAATTAAAAGACGAGAAAGGCAGTGCGCTAGATAAGCGTAAGCTCGATACCATTTTAGATATTCCCGTGACTATTTCGATGGAAGTAGGACGCGCTAAAATCAGTATTCGTAATTTACTGCAACTGAACCAAGGTTCAGTGGTGGAGTTAGATCGGATCGCCGGTGAGCCTTTAGATGTATTAGTCAATGGTACCCTGATTGCGCATGGTGAAGTCGTGGTGGTTAACGACAAATTTGGTATCCGATTAACGGATGTGATTAGCCAAATTGAGCGGATTAAGAAGTTACGCTAATGCGCAATAGTAGCTTACTTTTCGCCTTAACCTATTGCCTGTGGCTGCCGCTGCAGGCATTAGCTACTGCGCCGCCTGCAACAGACTCACCGCAGCAGCGCGCTGCGGCTTCGGTTGAGCCTGCGGTCAATCAGCCAGAGCTGACTGAGCCGGTACCCGCTGAAGTGGTTACGGACGAGCCTAACCCCTTAGTAAAAGACACCAGCGCGCCGTTAGCAACGCCAGTGGCTGACAATAACACAGCAAGCGATCGTACTGCTCGGCTTAAAGCGGCCGAGAATAGCAGCGCAGCAACACCGAGCTCGATGACCTTGATGAAAATCGTCATTTCTCTGGCGCTGGTGGTTGTTTTAGTGATTGGTTTGGGTTGGTTGTTTAAAAAACTGTCGTTACGGCTACCTGGTACTAAACATATTAAAGTGATTTCTTCCCTGCCATTAGGGCAGCGTGAACGTATCTTAGTTATTGAAATGCAAGGCAAACAACGTGTTATTGGCGTCACACCACATAACATTAATTTGCTGTTTGAATTAGAAAATCCGCTTCCTGAAGAAAAGTTGGCATCAGACTTTCATACACAGTTACAATCATTCCTGAAAAAATAGATTTTTCCATGTCGCGATTGTTGTTTCTGTTGTTGTTAGCTTTGCTAAGTCCTGAGCTGTTGGCCGATAATGGCAGTTTATCGGCACTGACTGTGACGACCAATTCTGATGGCTCACAATCTTACAGTGTCACGCTGCAAGTACTGGCCATTATGACCGCGCTCAGCTTTGTGCCGGCGATGGTGATCATGATGACCAGCTTTACTCGGATCATCGTAGTGCTGGCCATCTTGCGCCAAGCAATCGGTTTACAGCAAACCCCGTCTAACCAGGTACTTATTGGCATTACGCTGTTTTTGACGTTTTTTATCATGGCGCCGGTATTTAAAAACATCAATGAGCAAGCCATCCAACCTTACCTTGCTGAAACCCTGGATCCGATGCAGGCACTTGATGCGGCCATTGTGCCGTTAAAAGCCTTTATGCTGCATCAAACGCGGGTAAAAGATTTGGATACCTTTGCACAAATTGCGGGCTTAGATGTGGCTGTGCAGCCGCAAGATTATCCGATGACTATTGTTATCCCGGCTTTTGTCACCAGTGAATTGAAAACCGCGTTTCAAATTGGCTTTATGTTGTTTATCCCGTTCTTGATTATCGACCTTGTGGTGGCCAGCGTCTTGATGGCGATGGGTATGATGATGTTGTCACCCATGATTATCTCCTTACCCTTTAAGTTAATGATGTTTGTGTTGGTCGATGGCTGGATTTTAGTGATGGGCACCTTGGCCACCAGTTATGGAGTAGGCACATGAGTCCAGAGGTCTTTGTTGATGTGTTGCGTGATTCACTGTTTATCGTGATCTTACTGGTTAGTGCCATCATTTTGCCGTCATTGTTTGTCGGTTTAATTGTGGCGATCTTCCAAGCAGCGACCTCGATAAACGAACAAACGTTAAGTTTTTTACCGCGTTTAATTGTCACTTTATTAGCGTTGATGTTCGGCGGGCATTGGTTGGTAAGGGTGATCATGGAATATACCGTCGACTTATATCAAAGCATTCCAACGGTAGTTGGCTAATGGAAATTTTGATGGCAACGCTGTTACAAGCTATTGCTGATTTTCTGCTGCCGCTGTGCCGAGTCACTGGCATGTTAATGATTATGGCTGGCTTGGGCGTACGCACTATCCCCACGCGGATCAAAACCGGTTTAGTGGTGATGATCACGCTAGTGATGATGCCAATGTTGCCAAAAACGGTTTACCCAGAGTTAATTTCTTTTGCCATGGTATTAGAAGTGCTGTTGCAAATCACCATTGGCTTTGCCCTTGGTTTTATTTCGTTGATGTTTATTAATACCTTTGTGTTGGCGGGGCAATTACTGGCCACGCAAACCGGTTTAGCCTTTGCCTCAATGGCCGATCCGGCCAGCGGCATGACGGTACCGGCTATCGGTCAGTTTTATCTGATTTTAGCCACCTTGTTATTTTTTGTGTTCGATGGCCATCTGATTATGATCCAGATGTTAGTGTTTAGCTTCGATACCTTGCCAATTAACGGTCAATGGTGGGATGTGACGCACTACTGGACCATTATTGAGTTTGGCGGTTGGATGTTTGCCACTTCGCTGGCAATTGCCTTAGCACCGATTGTCGCCATGCTGATGGTCAATTTATCGTTTGGCATTATGACCCGTGCTGCACCGCAACTGAATATCTTCTCAATTGGTTTCCCTGTGACCATGCTGTCAGGCTTGCTGATTTTATGGTTAACGCTCGATACCTTTTTATTCCATTACGATAAACAGTGGCAGCATGTAATTGATTACAGCTGTCGGCTGATTAGTTGCTAGGAGGCTGACATGGCAGAAGATTCCGGCGCAGAAAAAACCGAACAGCCCACGCCCAAGAAGCTGCAAGACGCAGCAGAAAAGGGCCAAATCGCCCGCTCAAAAGACCTTGGCACGGCTTTTGTGCTAATTGGCAGCGCCGCAGCATTATTGGTGTTTGGCAAGATGTTAGCGATGGCAGTACTCACCATTGGCCAGCGTATGTTAAGGCTGGATGAAAAAGATATTTTTGAAACGAATTCGATGTTTACGGCGTGGGGAGAGGCGGGTGGTGAGCTGATCGCGCCTTTAATGGGCATGTTTACGTTGATCCTTATTGCCGCGTTTTTAGGTAATACCTTATTAGGGGGCTTTAACCTGAGTTGGCAAGCTGCAGGCCCCAAAGCCAGTAAAATGGACCCGATGAAAGGTTTAAATCGCATGTTCGGCTTACAAGCGCTGGTCGAGCTGGGTAAAAGCTTCTTAAAAGTGGCCGTGGTGGTGGGGGTTGCTTTTTTCTTATTAAAGCTGTTTTTTATGGATATTATGGCGTTATCGCTGATGAGCGAACCCAATAATATTGAATCGGCGTTGTATTTTTTAGGTTGGTTATTTTTAGGGCTCTGTGCCAGTACCTCACTAATTGCCTTAGTTGATGCGCCTTATCAAAAGTGGAATCATGTGCGGCAACTAAAAATGTCGCTGCAAGAAATTAAAGACGAGCATAAAAACTCGGAAGGTAGCCCAGAGATCAAGGCGCGGATCCGTCGCACACAAATGCAGATGTCGATGAAGCGGATGATGCAGCAAGTCCCCACTGCGGATGTTATCGTTACCAACCCAACGCACTATGCGGTAGCGCTGAAGTATGATCAAGGCAAGTTCCGCGCACCGGTGGTGGTTGCCAAGGGCGTCGATGATATCGCCATGCATATTCGAAAAATTGCCAATGGTCATAAAATCCCAGTGATTGAATCCCCGGCGCTAGCCCGTTCGATTTATTACACCACCAAACTTGATCACCCGATCCCCGAACAATTGTTCGCGGCTGTAGCGCAAGTGCTCGCTTATGTCTTCCAATTACGGATGTATCGCAAAGGCAAGGGCAGTCGGCCGAAAAACCTCGCCAAAGAGCTACCCATCCCTGATGAATTTAAACACTAAACACGAATGACCGCAGCGTGCCGAGAAGTATCGGCACGGTTTTATCGCCCATTTAGCCGCTTTTCAATAACCTCACCTGATACTGGAACGTTTATTGCTTTAGCCTGTTGTTCCGTCATTAAATTGTCAGGTTATCCATGCAGTTGAGCCAGCTTCTCAGTAAATTTGATCGATCCCAGCTTCAACACCTTAAGGGTGTCGGCACGCCAATCTTAATTTTGGCGGCATTGGCAATGGTGGTATTACCGTTGCCACCTTTTATGCTGGATGTCTTATTCTCTTTTAATATCGCGCTGGCGCTGGTGGTGTTGCTGGTCACCATCTATACCAAACGGCCGTTAGATTTCGGTATTTTTCCCAGTGTGATCTTAATTGCGACCATCTTACGTTTAGCGCTTAACGTGGCCAGTACCCGTGTGGTGTTGCTGGAAGGGCATAACGGTGGCGATGCCGCTGGTAAAGTCATTGAAGCCTTTGGCTCAGTCGTGATCGGCGGTAACTATGCCGTGGGTATCGTGGTCTTCCTGATCTTAATTATTATCAACTTTGTGGTGGTGACCAAAGGTGCCGGTCGTATCGCTGAAGTGTCTGCGCGTTTTACCTTAGATGCGATGCCTGGTAAGCAAATGGCCATTGATGCCGATTTAAATGCCGGTTTAATTACCCAAGAAGAGGCCAAAGCACGCCGTGAAGATGTCACCAACGAAGCCGACTTTTATGGCTCGATGGACGGTGCCAGTAAATTCGTAAAAGGTGATGCTATCGCCGGTATCGTTATTTTGGTGATCAACCTGATTGGTGGCTTGTTTATCGGCATGATGCAGCACGATCTGAGCTTTGGCGATGCAATGGAAATTTATACTTTGCTGACCATTGGTGATGGCTTGGTCGCGCAGATCCCGGGTTTATTGTTATCGATTGGTACTGCCATTATCGTCACCCGTCAAAACAAAGAAGGCGATCTGGGCAAGCAAATGACCAGTCAGTTGGGCGATAACACCCATGTGTTGTTTGTGGCCGCTGGCGTAATGACGTTAATGGGCATTGTGCCCGGCATGCCACACTTCTCATTCTTATCCTTAGCAGCGTTATTGGGCGGCGTAGCCTGGTATATCAAAAAACTGGCCACCGAAAAAGCAACTGCCTTGCAACCGCGTGCAGCCACGGCTGGCCAACCTAAGCCTGAAGCACAAACCGTGAAAGAGATCGGTTGGGACGATGTGCATGGCGTTGATACCATTGGTTTAGAGGTGGGTTATCGTTTGATCCCCTTGGTGGATAAAGCCCAGGGCGGCGAGTTGTTAAATCGGATTAAAGGCGTACGTAAAAAGCTATCACAAGAGTTGGGCTTTTTGGTGCCGCCAGTCCATATTCGCGACAACCTTGATTTAGAGCCGAACAGCTATCGGGTGGCCTTAATGGGCGTAACCAATGGTGAGGGTGAATTACGCCACGATAATGAGTTAGCCATTAACCCAGGCCAAGTGTTTGGTACGGTAAAAGGTATTGCCACCAAAGATCCGGCATTTGGCTTGGATGCGGTGTGGATCAGTAAAGATCAGCGTGAACATGCCCAAACACTGGGTTATACCGTGGTCGATGCGGCCACCGTTGTTGCCACGCATCTTAGCCAAATTTTAACGAACCATGCCGCCAGTTTATTAGGCCATGAGGAAGTACAGAATTTGTTAGATATGCTGGCCAAGCACTCACCGAAGCTAGTGGAAGGCTTAGTCCCTGAAACACTGCCACTGACAACCGTAGTCAAAGTGTTGCAAAACTTATTACACGAGGGCGTGCCAATTCGTGATATGCGCACTATTGTACAAACTTTGGTGGAATATGGCGCGAAAAGTCAGGATGTCGATGTGTTAACCGCCGCCTGTCGTATTTCCTTGCGCCGGCTTATTGTGCAAGAAGTGGTGGGCAGTAAACCTGAGATCCCGGTGATTACTTTTGCGCCAGAGCTTGAACAAATGTTGCATCAATCCATGCAAGCGGCAGGCAACGATGGCGCAGGTATTGAACCCGGTTTAGCGGATCGTATTCAGCAGTCATTACAAGAAGCGCATCAGAACCAAGAATTGACCGGTGAAAGTGCCATTATGCTGACGTCAGGAATTTTACGCTCAGTCATGGCACGATTCGTGAAATACACTATTCCAGGACTACGAGTGTTGTCATATCAAGAGATCCCCGATGACAAACAAATTCGAATCGTTAGTGTAATCGGTCAGCAGAACTAGGAGTAACTCATGAAAATTAAACGCTTTGTTGCCAAAGATATGCGCAGCGCCCTGGCAGAAGTCAAAGAGTTCCTCGGCGCCGATGCAATTATTTTATCCAACAAGAAAGTCGCTGGCGGTGTTGAAATTGTTGCTGCGATTGATGCAGAAGCCCCGGCGGCAACACCGCGCCAAGCCTCGCCAGCACAGGCTTCTAGCACTGCAGAAACGGTAGCAAGTGCCAGTGCACGCGCTGAACCACGCTTTAGTGTCAGTGTTGATGACGAGCCAGAAGCGGATCCCGCTGATTCATTACGCGCCTTGCTAGCCAGACAAATGATTAAGCAACAAGGTCGTGAGCCGCAAGCACCCGCTGCGCCATTAACTAAGCAAAAGGTTGCTGAGCCCGCGTTACAAAAAGCCCCACAATTTGAACGTCAAAATTCTGGCAATACCCAAGCTCAGCCGGCACAGTGGCAAGAAATTAGTCAAGCCCAGCAAGCCCAAGCAAAATTAATGCAGCAACAGTTCGCACAAATGCAAACTGAGATGCTGTCGATGCGCCAATTATTGCAGCATCAAGTCTCGGGTTTAATGTGGCAAGATTTAGCTCGGCGCGAGCCCGTGCGGGCACTGGTGATTGAAAATTTGCAACAGATGGGTTTGTCTGAACCAATCGCTGATCAGTTAGCCTGTTTTATGCCAGATGATTTAAATGCCGCCGATGCATGGGATACTGCGCTAGAATTACTGACAGGGCAGTTAAATACTACTAACGATGATATTTTGCGCCGAGGTGGTGTTATTGCTTTGGTCGGCCCAACTGGCGTCGGGAAAACCACCACAGTGGCCAAGCTTGCCGCGGGTTTTGCTAAACGACATGGCGTTGATCAAGTGGCTTTAATTACCACCGATTGTTTTCGGATCGGTGCTTTTGAACAACTGGCGACATTTGGCCGCATTATCGGTTGCCCAGTTAAACAGGCGAAAGATAGCGAAGAGCTGGCGATATTGTTGAATCAGCTGCAACAGCGTAAACTGGTTTTAATTGATACTGCCGGCATGAGCCAACGTGATGTGCGTTTAGCCGAGAAACTTGCGTCATTGGTTCATAATTCTCGTGTTAAAATAAAAAGTTATCTGGTATTGTCAGCCACAGCGCAGGCGCGCGTGATGCAAGAAAGTGTGCAACAATTTAAACGCATTGGCTTATCAGGTTGTATTTTCACCAAATTGGATGAATGTTTAAGTTTAGGTGAAGTGATCAATGTGGCATTACAAAATGCCTTGCCGGTCAGTTACCTAACACATGGTCAACGCGTGCCAGAAGATATTCGCATTGCTGACGCGGCCGATTTAGTAAAAGAAGCGGAACAGTTACGTCAGCAACACAGTGGTAACCGCCATCAATGGTATCAAGACGACACAACGCAGGTAGCAGCTGCATATGCCTAAAGATGTATTAGCCGATGATCAAGCCAGTGGCCTTAGAAAAATGAAGAAACAGATGGTAAAAGTGATTTCCATAACCGGCGGTAAAGGTGGCGTGGGTAAAACCAACGTCACATTGAATCTGGCTATGGCGCTGGCCCAGCTGGGGAAAAAGGTTTTAGTACTCGATGCCGATCTCGGTTTAGCCAATTGCGACGTGATGTTGGGCTTGCGCGTCGATAAAAATTTATCCCATGTCCTTGCTGGATCGGCTACCTTAGACGATATTTTGGTAGAGGGGCCTTACGGTATCAAAATTGTACCTGCCACCTCCGGTAGTCAAAATATGACGGAGCTTTCTCCGGTAGAACATGCTAGTTTAATTCGTGCCTTCAGTGAATTACACACGCCGATTGATGTGTTATTAGTTGACACTGCTGCGGGTATCTCCGATATGGTGCTCAGTTTCTCTCGTGCCTCGCAAGATGTATTAATGGTCGTATGTGATGAACCCTCTTCCATTACCGATGCTTATGCTTTAATGAAGATATTAAGTCGCGACCACGGCGTCGATAAATTTAAAATTGTAGCCAATATGGTGCGCAGCCTCAAAGAAGGCCAAGAATTATTTGCTAAACTGACACGTGTTACCGATCGATTTCTTGATGTCAGTTTAGAATTAGTGGCCACCGTGCCACAGGATGAAAACGTGCGCAAAGCTGCGCGCAAACAGAAAGCTTTTATTGAAGCCTTCCCAACAACACCGGCGAGCATGGCAATTAAAACCTTAGCGCTTAAAGCCGTGAAATGGCCGTTGCCAGGCAGTGCATCTGGGCATCTGGAGTTTTTTCTGGAGCAATTAGTACAGCCACAGTCTGATTAGGGGGATCTGTGAACAGTAAGCTTGCCGCTTATGGTGGCGTAGACCACATGCAACAGTTAGTGGAGCGACAAGCTCCGCTGGTCAAACGTATTGCCTATTACTTATTGGCCCGTTTGCCGGCCAGTGTGCAAGTCGATGACTTAATTCAATCTGGCATGATCGGCTTAATTGAAGCGGCGAAAAATTTCGATGGTAGCAAAGGGGCGAGTTTTGAAACCTTTGCTGGCATTCGTATTCGCGGCGCCATGTTAGACGAAATTCGTCGAGGCGATTGGACGCCGCGTTCGGTGCATCGTAATTCCCGTTTAATTGCCGATACCATCGCCGAGCTAGAAGCTGAGTTGGGCCGCGACGTAAAAGATTATGAAGTTGCAGAAAAACTTGCTATATCATTAGATGAATATCATCATATGCTTAGTGATGTTAGCTCGGGTCGTATTATTGGTATTGAAGACCTCGGCATTTCAGAAGACGTGTTGGTCACTGCTGATGACAGCGATACCGACCAGTTATATCAGCATCAAGCTAACAGCGCCTTTAACGATGCACTTGCTAAAACCATCAACAGTTTACCAGAGCGAGAAGCGTTAGTGCTGTCGCTGTATTATAATGAAGAACTAAACTTAAAAGAGATCGGGGCGGTGCTGGATGTCAGCGAGTCTCGTATCAGTCAGATTCATAGTCAGGCATTGGTGCGTTTAAAAGGCCGAATGCAGGCTTGGTTGTAATGCATCCATATTATCGGGATGACTTTCTCTTCGGAGGGGACTTTGAATAAAAACATGAAAATTCTTGTGGTAGATGATTTTTCTACTATGAGACGCATCATCAAAAACCTGTTGCGCGATCTAGGCTTTACCAATATTTCAGAAGCAGATGATGGCAGCACGGCCTTACCTATGTTACAAGGCGGAGATTTTGACTTCGTGGTCACCGATTGGAATATGCCGGGTATGCAGGGTATCGATTTGCTAAGAGCAATTCGTGCCGATGCTAAGCTCAAACACATTCCGGTGATGATGGTAACGGCTGAAGCTAAAAAAGAACAAATCATCGCGGCAGCACAAGCTGGCGTAAATGGTTATATCGTCAAACCTTTTACTGCTGCAACCTTACAGGAAAAGCTGGCGAAAGTATTTGAGCGGATCGGGTAAACCGTTTCTTGCCAAGGAGTAAAGCCATGCCTGCGACTACGGTCCCATTAATTACGCTTGAACAAGCAAAAGAACTGGTTCAGCTGCTGGAGATTGGCGAGCAAGAAGTTGCTAATCAACTGGTCCAACAGCTGGGTACGCCTGGCTCGTCCGAGCTATTTGCTGAGGTCGGAAAAATTACCCGGCAACTGCACGATTCCTTAAAAAACTTCCAAATTGATCCTGCACTAAGCAATATCCTGCAAGAAGATATTCCTGATGCGAAAAAGCGTTTAAACCATGTTATTGATATGACAGAGCAAGCCGCTAACCGCACCATGGATGCCGTTGAGTCTTGTTTACCGATTGCCGATGAGATCACTAAACAACTTGGGCAATTAATGCCGCAATGGCAAAAATTGATGCAGCGCGATTTGCCCTTAGCTGAATTTAAAGTGCTTTGTCATGATATTGATGGTTTTTTACAAAAGACCTCGAGCGAATCATTACGTCTAAACAGCTTGTTAACTGACGTCTTGATGGCGCAAGATTTTCAAGATCTTACTGGGCAGATTCTTCGCCGCGTGATTGAATTGGTGCGAGAAGTTGAAGAAAGCCTCATCGGTCTTGTTACTGCTTTTGGTAAATCCAGTTCGCAATTTCTGGAACAACAACCCGTAAAAAGTAAAACTAAAACGTTGGTTGCTGCCGAAGGCCCGATTATTGATGCCGCTGAGCGTGCAGATGTAGTAAATGGTCAGGACGATGTCGACGACTTACTGTCTAGCTTAGGGTTTTAACTGAGGTGTCTGCAGATGAGCTTTGATATGGACGAAGATATTCTTCAGGATTTTCTGGTAGAAGCCGGTGAAATTTTGGAGTTGCTGCAAGAACAGTTAGTTGAGTTAGAAAATAACCCAGATGACGCGCCGCTACTTAATGCGATTTTCCGTGGTTTTCATACGGTTAAAGGCGGCGCCGGTTTTTTATCGCTAACCGAATTAGTTGATGTCTGCCATGGTGCAGAAAACGTATTTGATATTTTACGTACAGGCAAGCGCTCGGTAACGCCAGAATTAATGGACGTGATCTTGCAAGCGCTTGATTCGGTCAACAGCATGTTTACCGAAGTTAAAGCGCGCCAACCGTTAACGCCAGCGGCGGCTGATTTATTATCGGCACTCCATCACTACAGTGAACCTGCCGCTGTAGATCCGGTCGCAGAGGCACCCGCAGTGCCAGCGCCGCCAGCCGCAACGGCTCAAGCGGCTGCCGAAATTGAAGATGCGGGTGATATCGACAGTATTTCTGAAGCCGAATTCGAGAGTATGCTTGATGAGCTGCACGGTAGCGGTGCTCCTGGTCGTGATAGTGCGCCTACCGCAACAAGCAGTGCTGAGCTTGGCGCTGATATGTCTGATGACATTACCGATGACGAATTTGAAAACCTGCTAGACCAGTTACATGGTAAAGGCAGTTTTAACACCGACACGCCAGCCAAAGCCCCTGCAGAAGCTGAACCCGTCAAGCCAAAAGCCGCCGCGCCAAAAGATGACGAAATCACCGACGACGAATTTGAAGCCTTATTAGATCAATTGCATGGCAAAGGCAAAGCACCAGTAACACCGCCAGCGGCTAAAACCACTGAGCGTCCGGCTGCGCCTACACCGGTAACCACAGCGCAAACGCCTGCCGCAACGGCTGCGCCAGTTGTGGCGACGCCAGCGGATAAAGGCGCACCGCCGGCTGCACCTGCCGCTGAAACAACGGTACGAGTCGATACTAAACGCCTAGATCAAATTATGAATATGGTTGGCGAGTTAGTGTTGGTGCGCAATCGTTTGGTGAGCTTATCGAGTTCAACGCAAAACGAAGAAATGACTAAGGCGATTGCCAACCTTGACGTGGTCACTGCGGATATTCAAGGCGCGGTGATGAAAACGCGCATGCAGCCCATTAAGAAAGTATTCGGCCGTTTCCCTCGCGTCGTGCGTGATTTAGCGCGCTCTTTGAAAAAAGATATCGATCTGATCCTTGAAGGTGAAGAAACCGATTTAGATAAAAACTTGGTGGAAGCCTTAGCCGATCCGTTAGTGCATTTGGTGCGCAACTCGGTTGACCACGGTATTGAAATGCCTGATGTTCGTGCAGCTGCAGGTAAGGCTCGGACCGGTATTGTGAAATTAGCGGCGACCCAAGCCGGGGATCATATTCTGTTGACCATTCAAGATGATGGCGCCGGTATGGATCCAGAGAAACTCAAAGGCATTGCCATTAAACGCGGTGTTATTGATACCGATGCGGCCGCTAGAATGTCGGATACCGATGCCTTTAATTTGATTTTTGCCCCCGGCTTTTCAACTAAAGAGCAGATTTCGGATATATCGGGTCGCGGTGTCGGCATGGATGTGGTGAAAACCAAGATCACTCAACTGAACGGTACCGTGCATATTAGTTCGAAATTGGGTGAAGGCACCACGTTAGAAATCAAGGTGCCGTTAACTTTAGCTATTTTGCCAACCTTAATGGTGGTAGTAGGCAAACAAACCTTCGCTTTACCTTTAGCCGGTGTCAATGAAATCTTCCATCTGGATCTGGCGAAAACCAATATTGTCGATGGCCAGTTAACCATCGTGGTGCGCAACAGAGCCATTCCCTTGTTTTACCTCGAGCATTGGTTGGTCAAAGGCTCTGATAAAAAGTTACGCCGCGAACAAGGTCATGTCGTGATCGTGCAAATCGGCCAGCAGCAAGTGGGTTTTGTGGTTGATCAACTGATTGGCCAAGAAGAAGTGGTGATCAAAGCGCTAGATGCGTTATTACAAGGTACACCCGGCATGGCCGGCGCTACCATAACTTCCGATGGCGGTATCGCCTTGATTTTAGACGTGCCAAACCTGCTTAAGCATTACGCTAAAAAATCAAAAATAAAATTCGAGCGCTTTAAAACGCTACGTGGGTAAGTGAGTATTGCATGGCTATTAGGGTATTAATCGTTGATGACTCGAGTTTTTTCCGCCGTCGGTTAACCGAAATGTTATCGGCTGATCCTGAGTTAGAGGTGATTGATACCGCCAATAATGGGCAGGAAGCCATAGAGAAAGCATTAGCGTTAAAACCCGATGTGATCACCATGGATATCGAGATGCCGGTATTAGACGGCATTTCTGCGGTTCGCGAAATACTGAAAACCCAGCGCATTCCTATTTTAATGTTTTCCTCGCTGACACATGATGGCGCTAAAGCGACCTTAGATGCGCTGGAAGCGGGGGCTGTCGATTTCTTACCGAAAAAATTTGAAGATATTGCCCGCGATAAGCAAGAAGCTATCGATGTGTTACGCGATCGCGTTAAAGCGGTTGCAAGACGTCGACCCTTAGGTCGCAGTACTTTTGCACACTCTCCGCTAGCAAAAGCCGCTATGCCCACCACGCGCACTGCCGATGTCACGACACGGCCATTGGCTGATGCCAGTCGCACCCTCGGGGCACGCAGTGCCTTGCAGCGGCCGGCGTTAACCCCACGCAGCTCTGCCGTGGCACAAAGTAGTGGTAAAGAATATAAGCTGGTGGCCATAGGTACTTCTACCGGCGGCCCCGTGGCCTTACAACGTATTTTAACGGCGCTACCCGCTAACTTCCCGTTACCGATTATCTTAATTCAACATATGCCGGCGGCCTTTACCGGCGCTTTTGCGCAGCGATTAAACTCGTTGGCCAAAATTGAAATTAAAGAAGCCGAAGACAATGAACTGTTGCGCCCAGGTGTGGCCTATTTAGCGCCAGGTGGCAAACAAATGCTGGTGGATGGCAATGAAAACCAAGCGCGTTTAAAAATTAAAGATGATGATTCGCCGCGGATTAATTTTAAACCCAGCGTGGATGTCACCTTTGCTACTGCTGCACGGGTGTTTCAGCAAAAAGTGCTGGCGATTGTATTAACCGGTATGGGTTCTGATGGTCGCGAAGGTGCGCGCATGCTGAAACAGCAGGGCGCAACCATTTGGGCGCAAGATGAAGCCAGTTGTGTTGTCTATGGGATGCCGCAAGCGATTGCAGCAGCAGGATTAATGGATGCGGAAGTGCCTTTAGCTGATGTGGCCGCAAGAATATTGACGGAACTTAAGCATGGATAAGTTGGCTTTTATTGGCTTTATACTGGCGGTAGTGGCGGTGGCTGGCGGCTTTGTTTTAGAAGGCGGCACCCTTAGTACCTTAATGCATTTACCGGCGTTTATTATTGTATTTGGTGGCACGCTGGGTGCAGTGATGTTGCAAACCCCATTTCAACAATTTCGCTTGGGCTTATCTATGTTGCCATGGGCGTTTTTACCCCGCGCACTGCCAGTACAACAAACCATGAACCGGATTGTTGAGTGGGGAAATTCAGCGCGCGCGAATGGCTTTTTGTCATTAGAATCGGCAGCGTTAGAAGAATCTGATCCGTTTTTGCATCGTGGTTTAAACTTATTAGTAGATGGTGCAGAAGCCGAAACCTTACAAAGCACCTTAGATGCTGAATTAAGTTTAGCTCGCGAACGTTTACTGCGCGGCGCGCGTATTTTTGAAGCGATGGGAGGCTACAGCCCGACTATCGGTATTATTGGCGCGGTATTGGGGCTTATTCAAGCGATGAGTCATATCAGTGATCCTGATAGGCTCGGTTTGGGCATCGCCACTGCCTTTGTGGCCACCATTTATGGCGTTGGTTTTGCGAACTTGGTGTTTATCCCTTTAGGGAACAAATTAAAAAACTTAGTGCAGCAACAAAGTCTTTATCACGAGTTGATTATTGAAGGCCTAGTGTCTATTGCCCAAGGGCAAAATCCACGGACTATTGAGCGGAAACTTGCCGCCTATCGACCAGGTTAAGTTATGTATCGGCATCGAGGTTCTCAGCAACAAACTGAACGTGAAGATCTTGATCGTTGGCTGGTGTCCTATGCTGACTACATGACTTTAATGTTCGCCTTATTTGTTGTGCTTTATGCGTTATCTTTAGTCAAAAACGAAGAGTTTAGCGTACTCACCGATTCTATAACCAAAGTATTTGATAAAACGGCCAAAAACCAAACCGCCGCCACCGGTGAGACTTTATTACCGTTAAGCAATAAACAGAGCGATTTTCCGTTGTACGGCACGTCCCTCGAACCGGCGCAAGGGCCTGAACTGGTTGCCGACTCCGCGACGTTATCTGATGTCAGACAACGCTTCTTAGGCAGCGCCTTACAATCGATAGAGCAAGAACTGACACAGGCGCTCAGTAATTTAATTGAACAAGGGGTCGCTAAGCTTCGGCAAGATGAAGATTGGTTGGTGATCGAGCTAAACAGCGGGTTGTTATTTGCGTCAGGCAGCGCCACTGCAACAGAGTCAGCCCGTACCTTGTTAAAAGAAATTGGTAAAATTATTAATCCAATCAATAATTTTTTAAGAGTTAGAGGCTATACTGATAATATCCCTATCCGCAATGAAGTGTTTTCATCTAATTGGGAATTATCCGTTGCTCGTGCCACTTCAGTGCTACGCTTATTAGAAGACTCTGGTACGCCGTCGCATCGCATGGCGATTGAAGGCTTCGGTCAGTATTATCCCAGTGCCGATAACAGTACCGCCAGCGGCCGTGCTGAAAATCGTAAAGTGGTGATTGCCATTTCTCGTTATGGCTATCGGCCCGAACAGCCAAGCCCAGAAGCAGATGCCGCCCTAGAGCAGCAACTGCGACAAGTCACTCAAGAAGATGGTTCTATTCAAGTTATTGCTTTACCTGGGGGCGGGATACGTATTACAACGCGTCAGGAAAATCCCGACGCCGTGCCGCAAGGACAGGATCCTGAATAGTGGTTATTTGGACAGTCGCAAATCAAAAAGGTGGAGTAGGTAAAACCACCACCACAGTGACGCTGGGTGGCTTATTGGCCGAGCGCGGTCATCGTGTGCTGTTGGTGGATACCGATCCCCATGCTTCTTTAACCTATTATTTTGGTATTGATGCCGAAGAGCTGGAAGTGAGCGTGTTTGATATTTTTATGCGCGGTGAACAGATTACCCGTGAAGAAATCTTACAATCGCTGTGCCCGACTCAGGCTGAAGGTTTAGATATTCTGCCCGCATCCATGTCGTTAGCGACCCTCGATCGTGCCATGGGCAATAAAGGGGGGATGGGCTTACTACTGAAAAAAGCCTTACAGTTAATTGCCGCCGATTACGACTATGTACTGATTGATTGCCCCCCGGTGATGGGGGTTTTAATGGTCAATGCGCTGGCGGCTTGTCAGCGCGTGTTAATACCGGTACAAACCGAGTTTTTGGCACTGAAAGGTTTAGAGCGAATGATTGCCACCATGGCGTTAATGCGCGGCTCTAAACAAGCTTTAGCCTATACTATTATTGCCACTATGTACGACAAACGCACCCGAGCCTCGCTAGAAGCTTTTAAAGCGTTAAAAGAGACGTATCAGGATCAAGTGTGGTCTTCTGTGGTGCCAATAGATACGAAGTTTCGCGATGCGTCGTTAGCACAAACGCCCCCGCATATGTTTGCCAGCAATGCCCGTGGTGTATTTGCCTACAATACGTTGCTGACTTATTTACTGCAATTAGCGCCGGAGGCTTAACATGAGCCAGTTAATTGCCAGTCAAAAAGTGATTCAAAGCTATTTAGATTCGTTATTAACCGAAGATGATGAGAGCGCAGAGTTAGCCGGTCGCGCTGTTGCGGAAAAACAACGTACTGAATTAAACACCTTATTGGCGCAAGCCGTTACTGCGAAGCCCGTTGCTGTACCAGCCGCCCCTTCGGTTAGTGTAAAAACGCCGGTTGAACCCGTTTTAGCGCCGGCTAAATTGGCCGTGCAGCCCGCTGAGCTCACCAGTAATAGAGCAATCCCCATAGCACAGCGTTTAGCGACAAATACCGTTACCGCTGCCACCGATACAACGGCGAAAGCCTATCGGCAAGGCCGTTTTCAAGCGTTATTTTTTAATGTGGCCGGTTTAAAAGTCGCGGTACCTTTGACTGAGCTTGGTGGTATTCACGAGCTTAGTACTATCACCAGTTTGTTTGGTAAACCCAATTGGTTTCGTGGCGTGATGTTGTATCGTGAACAAAAAATCAATGTGGTCGACACAGCACGTTGGGTTATGCCAGAAAAATATAACGAAACCTTGGCGCAAGAGTTAAACTATAATTATCTCATTATGTTAGGGTCGAGTAATTGGGGGCTGTGTTGTGAAAGCCTGATTGATACCATTAGCTTAGAGCCTGAAGAAGTGAAATGGCGTGAACACGAAGGCAAACGCCCGTGGATGGCCGGATTGATCAAAGAACATATGTGTGTCTTACTTGAAGTTGACGAGTTAATCGCTTTGCTTAACCAAGGCCTCGATATCAACGCCCGCAGAATTAGAGCACAAGGAGCTGTAGATGAGTAATAAAGTTTCCCAGTCGGCAGATAAAAAACAGGTTGTCGACGAAGTGTTGCAATGGGTAACCTTCCGTTTGCAGGAAGAAACTTACGGCATCAATGTGATGCAGGTGCAAGAGGTGTTGCGTTATAGTGAGATCGCACCGGTTCCTGGCTCACCAGAGTATGTACTGGGCATCATTAATTTGCGCGGAAACGTTGTTACCGTTATTGATACGCGGGCTCGATTTGGTTTACCGCCAGCCGAAGTCACCGATAATACCCGTGTGGTGATTATCGAAGCAGAAAAGCAAGTGATTGGTATTTTGGTCGACAGTGTCGCCGAAGTGGTTTATTTAAAACAGTCTGAGGTGGATAGTGCCCCGAATGTCGGTACCGATGAAAGTGCGCGTTTTATTCAAGGTGTGGCTAATCGCGAAGGCGAGTTACTCATTTTGGTTGATTTGAATAAAATGCTGAACGATGAAGAATGGGACGAGATTAACAGCCTTTGATGAACATACCCGTTTGGTTAGTTTGGCCGTTGTTAGGCCTAGTCATAGTCAGTGTGCTGCTAATGGCCTTATGGCTGCGTAAGCGTTTGGCGCAAGTTGAGCGTAAAGTGGCTTTACTGAGTGCTCAGCTAGAGAGCAGCCAGCAACATGCGGCTACAGCGCAGGCCGAGCTAGAAGAGCTGCGCTCAGGTGTAATCGGTGTTGGTCAGCGCGTACTCAATTTACAAGAGTCGCAACAGCGCTTAAAAAACCAATTAGCTGAGCTACACGAACAGCATCAAGTGATTGCGCTAAGCGATCCAGAGAGTAAAATTTATAGCCGAGCGATGAAGATGGTGGAGCTGGGCGCGGATCTCGAAGAAATCATTCGTGAATGCGAGTTACCTAGGGCTGAAGCTGAATTACTGGTCAATTTGCATCAACAAAAACAAGGTTAAGCCAAGCAGAGGTCGCTATGAGTGATCAGCCAGAGCAAAGCGCTACCGCGCTTAAATATGACGGTGCTGGCGCGCCCATTATTATTGCCAAAGGGCATGGCCAGTTAGCGGCAGATATTATTGCCCTAGCGCGTGAGCACGGTGTATTAATACATGAAGATGCCGAGTTATCTCGGCTGTTAAGCCAATTACAATTAGGCGATCAGATCCCTAAGGCCTTGTATCTGATTATCGCCGAGTTAATTGCTTTCTCCTATGTACTGCAAGGCAAGTTTCCTGAAAACTGGCATAACATTCACCAGCGTATTGACCTAAAAGCCTAAGCTGCATGTTCTTTGTAGCTGAGGCTATTCAGCCGTTTCTGGTTTTTGCCATACCAGCGCTTTAAAGTGCTGACGACACATCGAAACATAGCTTTCATTACCGCCAATTTGTACTTGCGAGCCCGCTGTCGCAGCCTGGCCATGTTCATCTAAGCGCACCACGAAATTCGCTTTGCGGCCACAATGACAAATGGTTTTTAATTCAATCAATTTATCCGCCCAGGCTAAAAGTGCCTGACTTCCAGCAAAGGTTTCCCCCAAGAAATCAGTACGCAAGCCAAAGGCCAATACTGGCACATTTAGCTCATCTACTACGTCGGTGAGTTGCCGTACTTGTGTTTTTGATAAAAACTGCGCTTCATCAATCAATACACAATCTAAACGGCCTGCGGCTTTTTGTTGTTGCAGTGTAGTGAAAAAGTCGAATTGGTGATCAAAAATGTGCGCATCCATGGCCAAACCAATGCGCGAACTGACTTTACCTAAACCAAAGCGATTATCTAAAGCGGCGGTAAAAATGGCCACTGTCATGCCGCGTTCTTGATAGTTATAGGCACTTTGTAGTAAAGAAGTGGATTTACCGGCATTCATTGCCGAATAATAAAAATACAATTGAGCCATTACGGTACCCTAAAAATGCTGACGGCGCAGTATAGCAACTTACCGCAGAAAATCAGCTAGCTGCGCTTTGTGACTAGCTGAATTTTCTTGCCTGCTGCGGCTTAAATTGACCGGCAGCAGGGCGTTGGTATGGTGTTAACGATCCGCAGTTTTAACCCTTTCTTGGGGTTTTTCTGTGCGCTTAACGGCGCTGTCATCTGATTTTTTATTGTTTTGTGTTGGTTTAGCGGGTTGCACTATCGGAAAGAATAAATTCAACGGGTTTTGTTTGATTTGATCGATCACACTTTTTAGTAACAACGAAAACTTACCAATTTGCGTGCCGCGGGCGCGCAGTGCCACGGTTAGGGCGAGAGTAAAGCTCACCCACAAATTAACAAAACCAATTAATAACACCATCACTAGATAAAACAAAAAGCCGAAGAGCCCCAAATCGCCATCGACTGTGCTGTAGCCTAAATTGGCTGAAGCAAAGGCGACATGCCGAATATCCAGCGGTAGATCAAGCAAGTAGCCTAAGTAGCTGGTCATGCCCAATAACACACCAAAAAAGAAATTACCGGCCAAGGCGCCATAGTTTTCATGCCAATATTCGGCAAAAGCTTTACGCGCGCGCTGCGGTAACAGCCTTTTTAGTAAGGGGTGTTGGTATAGCCGTAAATTTAATTCAAGGTAATTGGCGCGGTTTTCAAAAAAACCGGCAATAATACCCGAGCAGAATAACCAAACCCCCGCAATAGCCGCAAAAAACAGTGAGCCATGCCAAGGCGAGATGGCATCTAACTGATAAGACACCGCCGCAGCATCTAAAATGGGGCGATCTTGCCAATACCAAAAGCTCAAGGCAATAATTGAAGCGGTTATCACGGCAATACTGACGTTACCCCATACTGCAGCCCACTGCGATCGATTTACGTCAATCAGTAGGGTTGCCAGTTTTTTATGGGCTGCCCGGCCGTTTTCACCTTTTTCAACTTCAGCGGCAAAACTGGCCGCAGTCATAGCTGGCTGCTTGGTGGCGACAGTCAGGCCTAACATATGAATGAGCACAAAACCTAAGCCATAATTTAAACTGGCCAGCGCAGCGGTAGAGAAAGGGGATAACCCCAGTGCTTGGATATGAATTTTAATCAGTGCCATCACGGCAATAATCACGCCTGCACCTGCGGCTGAGGCCACTAAACCAAAAAATTGGCTTTTATCGCGGGTGATGTAATGTTCACCATGACTGCTTTTGTTCACGCTGATGCTTTTCGATAACAGCTGAGTACTGCTGCGCCAGAGCGCACGCACGCTTTTTTTCTCGCGGCTGGTATACAGTAACTGCTCGGTTAACTCTAAAGTATGTCGGTGCAGCTCGGCGCGATCCTGACCGGTGATCAATATCACTAATTGTTCTATCCGGCTTAGCGTTTGCTCTAAGCGTTCTAACAGATGAGACACTGCCACCGTGCTGCCTGCTGCTGCCGCACGGCGTCTTAAGCGGTCTATTTGCTCATAGCATTGCTCAACCATCACGATGTAATGTGCACAGTCGTAGAGCGGTAATTCCACATCCGGTTGTTTTTGCCGATAATGACCCACTAACATATTCAGTTCACGATGCAGCGCAATAAATGCGGAATCAATGTTGTTGAGCCGCTTATCCAATCGCATCAGATCCGGTTCCATCTCTTCTGCAGCGATCCAGACACTGAGCATTTCCAGTGCGCACAAGGCATCTTCATGCATGTGCTCTTCAAATGCCGTTAGCTTTTCTTTGCTAACTACGCTTAGAAAAAAGCTGCTGAACTCAGTAAACAAGCCAGTGCCATCAACATGCTCTTCATCATCAATAACAATGTTTTTAAAGACTTCGGCCAGCACATCTTTTAATTCGCTCAGATCGCGCGGTGCTGGGTTCACTTTTTCATAGAGACGGCTTGATAATTCGCGAAAAAAACCGCGACGCGAGAATACGCCAAGGCTGACTAATGCCGGATAGATGTGCACACTGCACAGCCAACTGAACAAGTTATTGGCAATCATTTCGCTTTCAGCGAGATTTTGTTGCAGTGTTTCTAATAATTTTTTAGCGCGTTTTTTACGCTCAAAGCTAAAGCGTGACTCGTTTACCCAACCCACTAATTGTTTTAGCAGGGGTAATCCTTCTTTTTCAGCGGCCAAAGCGCGAACGAGCATCAGCGCATTTAATTTATCCATTAACACCTCATACTCTAAACAAGCTTTTACTGCATCGTTTTCATAAGCTGTTTGCTCAGCATAGCCACAGCATTTGCCAGTGCGCCCTTATGATACCGCAGTGTCTACTGGCTTGCGTAGTTTAAATTTACATTAGTCTTATGACCTTTAATGGTTGTTTTACCTTAAAACAGGCATACTGCCCAGCAACAATATCGTTGATTTAAGGAAATAAAAGATGGAAAAGTGGCTATTATTGACCGTTTTTGCGCAAGTAGTGCTGACCAGCGTGGTCATGGTTCTGATGGGACGGCGACGTTTTAAAGCGGCCCGTAACAAACAAATTAACATGGCCGCTTTTCAAACCATGGATTTACGTGGCGCGGATCAACAAGTCATAGCGACCGGCCGTAATTTCGATAATCAATTTCAGATGCCCATGCTGTATCTGTTTAGTGTGTTATTTATACTGCAGTTTGGTTTGGCCGATTTAACCTTTTTGTTGCTGGGCACGGCCTTTGTGCTGTTACGTATCGCACATACCGTGGTGCATATTGGTAGCAATACCTTGCGTCCACGTTTTCGGTTATTTGTCTTAGGCTGTGTGGTGTTGTGGGTGATTTGGGGCCGTTTGCTGCTATTGGCATTATAATTTGTGCATTTGTTAATAAAATACACCGGCTTGTACTTAGGCTTGAAAATAAAGGGTTAGCGCCTTAACCGACAAAACAAAAATAGCAGGTAACGCAGAACTAACCCTAGAGTACACTGGGGTTTAGCTGCTATGATTAACCAAGACTAACCCTTGATTTGCCTTATAGCGGTAGATCAGTAGTAGATGAGGTTATTTTGCTAAAAGCGTTATGCGGTTTGTTATGTTTAGGTGCTAGCTTTGCAGCTTTTGCCGAGCCCTCGCCAGAACAATTAAAAGAATTCGACCAGTTCTTCCAAGAACAAGTACAGCAACAGCAAGTGCCTGGTGCTGCCTATGCTATTGTCTATAAAAATAAGATTATTCGTGCCAAAGGTTTTGGTGTACGTGAAGTGGGTAGCAAGCTACCGGTTGATGCCTTTACCGTATTTCGGATTGCTTCTGTTTCTAAAACCTTCGCCGGCGGTTTAGCCAGTATTCTCGCATCGCAAGGTCACTTTAAATGGGATGATCCGGTCAATCGCTATTTGCCTGATTTTTCGTTTAAAACGCGCTCGTTTAATAATAAATTAAAAGTAGAACATTTGCTGTCGCAAAGCACTGGGGTGATTGCCAATGCTTATGACAACCTGATTGAGGCTAATTTTCAGCCTGAACGTATTTTACCGCAATTTCAAAAGTTAGATCCGCTGTGTACACCCGGCCAGTGTTATGGCTATCAAAATGTCTTGTTCAGTTTAATTGAACCCATTATGCAGCAATCGACCTCGCAAGATTATGCCAGTTTGTTACGGCAGAATATTTTTGAACCGCTGCATATGCCAACGGCATCGGTGGGCTATCAGGGGTTTTTAGATACTGAAAATCGCGCCATTCCGCATGTGAAAGCTAAAGGTAAATGGTATCCACGTACCGTTAGCGAAAGTTACTATCGTTTTGCACCGGCCGCAGGGGTCAATGCCAGTGCTATCGATTTAGGCTATTGGTTAATTGCGCAATTAGGTTATAACCCCGAGGTGCTAAATAGCGAACAACTGCAGTATATGACCAACAAGCGGGTACGCACGGTTCGCGATCTGCGCCGTCGTCAGTGGCGTGAGCATATTACCGATGCCCATTATGCCCTGGGCTGGCGCGTTTATCAGTTTGGTCAAGAGCAACTGGTGTATCACGGTGGTTGGGTTCAAGGCTTTCGTGCCGAGTTAGCGTATTCTAAAGATCGTGAGTTGGGTTTGGTGATTTTATTAAATGCGGAATCGAATGTGGTTGCGGAATTAAGCACGCATTTTTGGTCTACCATGTTTACGGCAATGCAAAAAGAAGACAAAGCCAGTTTACTGGCAGGTTGCAAACTTCCTGAGAAAAACAGTACAAAAAAAGCGGCTAACTGTTAAGCCGCCGCGACTTTCTGATATAAATCTAAATAGAAATCACATTGAATTGCTGGCGCTTGCGCCAGTAATTCTGCTTTAACTGCAGCACTGAACTTCCAGCCTAATGGCACCATTGTGATCAACTGCATTAAATCGGTTGCCGTTAACTGCGTTAGCTGAAAACTCAACCGTTCTCTTGTAACATGCTGAAAATGTGTTATTTCAGTAACGGCATCACTGTGCAACCTCACTTCGCTATAAATCGCTTGTTTAAGTTGCAGTAAATGCTCAGGGGCGGGGGTAACGGTAAGTAAGTGACCACCCACTTTGAGCACACGGCTCAGCTCACTAGCTAAAGAGGGTGCATAAATACGCACTATAGCATCAAAATAGCCGGCGGCAAAAGGCAAGCTATAGGCACTAGCGACCGCAAAATGAACCTGTGGATACTGTTTTGCTGCCGAGCGAATGGCGCTTTTTGAAATATCGATACCATGCTGTTCTTCGAGAGTTAATTGTTGCTGTAACAGATGGCTGTAATAGCCTTCGCCGCACCCTAGATCCAACAATTTAGCGGCTTGAAGAGGTTGTAACAGGGCGCCAACTTGCTCGGCCATTGGCCGATACCAATCGGCTTGCAAGAATGCGCGGCGGGCTTGCATCATCTCTTTATTATCACCCGGATCTTGCGAGTTTTTTTGCTGTACTGGCAACAGGTTAACGTAGCCTTCTTTAGCCTGATCAAAACTATGTCGATTGACACACTGATACTGTTTATTATTCAGAACTAAAGCTTGTTGACACAGTGGGCACAGGTACATAGTTAAACCAAGATAGCAAAAACGCTATTGTAGCAGCAGGCAAGCTTTCGCCGCAAAGCCTTGGTATACTGCGGCAAATTATGTGGGGGATCTATGCAAGAATTGGAAATGTGGTCTTTAGATGAATTATGTGACCATGCCTTTGATATATTTGAAGAATTAGCAGCCGATAACCTATCTGCTGAAGACTATCAGTTTTATCAACAGCATTATGAAGCACGCGGCTATGTCGATTTGGTGGTGCCAGGAGCGGATTGGCTAGATACGGTCAACCAAGAGCTTGAACCGGAACTGCACTTCGAAGCCCAAATTGGTGTGACGGGCGAGAACGGCAGTGCCGACTTGGTATTAGCCCGTATTTTGTTAAGTCGCGAAAAACATGAGACCCTATGCCATGCGTTGTGGCGTGGGCAATAAAACGGATGATTCGGCAAGGGTGTTTTAGCTAAAAGGTTTAGTAAAGGAGTCTTTATGTTATTGCAGGTACAACAGAGTCAGGTTTTGCTGATTGATATCCAAAGCAAATTGGCTCCAGCAATTGCTGATCAGGCGCAGCTGAGTCAGGCTGCCGCTTGGGTGTTACAAATTGCCAGCTTATGTGACGTGCCGGTAATGGCGACAGAACAGTATCCTGCTGGCTTAGGTCATACTATCCCCTCATTGCTCGAGTTACTTCCTAGTGGCGCCGTGCATGAAAAAATTCATTTTAGTGCTATGCGTGAACCCGAGATTGTTGCGGCTGTTGCCGCACAGCAACGGCCACAAGTCGTGGTGCTTGGCACTGAAGCCCATGTTTGTGTGTTGCAAACGGTGCTGGACTTACTTGCTGCCGGCTATCAAGTGTATTTGGTTAGCGAAGCAGTCGGCTCGCGTACGCCTGAAAACAAACAGTTGGCGCTTAGCCGCATGCAACAAGCCGGTGCGGTGGTGATCAGTAAGGAAATGTTAGCCTTTGAATGGCTAGAGCGCGCCGGAACAGAGTTGTTCCGGCAAATTAGCAAAGGGTGGATCAAATAACCGTTTGGTTGCTTTAAGGCGAAAACCTTATTGACCGAGCAGCTGTTCTAGCAAAAGCGCCAATCGCACTGCAGCTTGTTGTAAACGCTGCTCTAACGTCGCTTGATACTGCGCTAAATAGCTGTCGTCAATTAACATGCCTGGCCGATAATGCTGATAAATATCAAAGGTTAACCGTGCTGATTCATTTGCCCAATCTAACACGCTGCCTTGTTGCCACAGCGCGGTGTTTTCTGGGTTAATTTGCAAAAATAACCATTCTTGTCTCTGGTAATCTTCGTCATAACCTAGCTTGTGCAGCATGCTGCTATCCCAAATGCCGTGTAAATTAGCCGGCGTTTCTGGGTTATAAAAATATACAGCAGTGCGATTGCCGCCAAGATCATCGGCATAACTGACATGCAGTGGCTGATGTAAATCACCCAGATAATGCGCTAAAAATAACAAAGCTTGCCAGTCAGTCGCATCTGCGGTTAAACGCTGCTGCATATCGGCGATGGCCGATAAAATACAGCCTTGTTCAGGGCAGTGTTCATGCTTAATTTCTTGTTCTGGGCGCGGCATATTCACGTAGTGATGGGGCGCACTCCAACGATATTCCTCTTCACTGCGCACTTCATCTTGCCAGGCGCAAGCACTGGCGAATTCGGTATGGGGTGAGGCGGCAACTAAGCTCGCCACGTGCTGTTGGGTTTGTACCGACAGTAATTGTAAGCTCATATTACAGATCAGCGCATGCCCCGTGCGCCCAAAACCAAAGCTATTGAAGCTGATTAACAGTGCACATAACACTAAAAAACTGCGCATACTTATTCTCCAACCAGTTGAGTAATTCTAAAGCGGCTGGCCGCTTCACCGATCTGTTGTTGCACTTCGTTTAACGCCGCTTGCATGTCCTCGGCTAAGGTGTAAGGCGGATTAATCACCAACATACCACTGCCCGTCATGCCATGCCCCTGGCTATCGGCATGTAAATTAAACTCAATACGTAACTGATTTTTAATGCCAGTAGCAACAAGGCTATTTATAAAGGCCTCTACCGCGCTACGTTCAATCACCGGGTACCAAATAGCATAGGTCGCTTGCGGAAAGCGTTTATAGGCTTCTTGTAAGCCTGTAACCAAGTCTTGATATTCAGTTTTTAACTCATAAGGGGGGTCAATTAACACTAAACCGCGCTTGACCAAGGGCGGCAGCATGGCTTTAAAGCCGGCATAAGCATCGGTATTTTCAATACGCGTATAACGGCGGCGCACAAACTGGCTTTTCAGCACCGGAAAGTCGGTAGGATGCAGCTCAGTGGCTTGAATATGATCGTCACTGCGCAGCATTAACGCGGCAATTTTGGGTGAGCCCGGATAAAAAGCCAGTTCGCCATCGGGGTTAAGTTGGTTAATTAGCGCAATATAGCGTTTTAACAAGGAGCTTTGCGCTGGGTATTGCCAAAGTTTAGCAATACCGCCTTGGTATTCAGCGGTTTTTAGCGCGTGTTCGCTTTGCAAACTATACAGGCCCGCACCGGCATGCGTATCGTGATAACACAGCGGTTTATCTTTTTTTAGCAGGTACTCTAAGATGGCTACCTCGGTAAGATGTTTTACCACATCGGCGTGATTACCCGCATGGTAGCTATGACGATAACTGAGCATAAAAAAGAGCCTTGCGTTGCTATTTAAGGCGCCAAGGATACTGCGTTAGCCTAAAAAAACAAGTAATACCGCATGCTAGCTATCATGTTAACGGGTGCTTAGTATGGTGTTCGGCAATTATCCATAACTGAGTTGTTGAAGTGCAGCTCGCCCCATTTTTTGAGGCGAGATTGCTACCTAGTTTATCGCCACTTGGTAAGGCTGTTCAGCATTAATGTATAGCAACGTCTGTTCAGTTGGGTGACCATTAATGGCAAAGGTCTGCGCGCTGTCAGTGCCAAAGTAGCTGCCCGGTAATAAAGCTTTTGTGGCAGTGGGTGCAGTTAACTGAACTGATCCTGCGATTACCACAGCTTTAAAGCTGGCAGCCTGCGTTTTGATATTACCACTGAAATTGGCGGGTAATTTTAGTAATCTCCCATGAGCTTCTGAAGCTGTATTTTCTTCCCACAGGTAAGCCATTTTAGCTGGGGTTCCAGAAAGTCGAGAAGACTCAGTGGCATCTAACCAAACCAGATTAGAGGGATCAACATTAATGGGGCGTTCGCCATTATCAAATGCCAGCGTAGTCGGTTGCACCAGATAAGGCCCGCTGTTGATTTCAATATAAGCCATATTTATCTGTTGGTTTGCTGCGGTAATATGAGCCTCACCAGCAGGCTGTGTCCAATAGGCGCCTGCGGGGAGCCACATCGTTGCCGCACTAGGATCATCGTTATGCAACTGGCCTTTAATCACGACACCGCGATACGAAATATTATGAATATGTGGCGGCGAGCTAAAACCCGCTGGGAATTTTAATAAAATGCCTGACGGCGTATTCTGCGTGCGATCGCCCCACAAATCTGCGGCACTAGGGCCTTTGGCTGCTCGGGCGGGATTTAAATAACCCCAGCTAATGTCTTCAACCGCCACAACATCAATATTTGCCACTGTGGTTTTGGCATTAAGACCCCAGCATAAGTGACTGAGAATCAAGCTAGAGCAAAGCAGTAATGGAAGTTTCAGCATGATGTTTCCTCGTTAAAAAACTGGCTTGACCGCGGTAACGGGCGCCTTAACGTGATAGTGTGTGGTAAGTATTTCATGCAAAGCATGCATTAAACGGTGCACTATTTTCGGCTGATTTGCATCGACATGCGGTGCGGTAAATTGCTGATTATCATTGTCATAGTATAGGCCAGAAGCATTGGCAAACTCTGCAGATAAAGCTGCCCGAGTTAAAATGTCGGCACCAATACTTAGATCATGACCAGCAACACCAAAACCTTCTTTTACCATTTTACTGGCCAATAATGAGCCGGGATTGATGGCCAACATCACTTGGCTGGGTTTTAGGCTTTTAGCTAATTCGGTAGACCAGATGGTTAAGGCCAGTTTACTTTGTGCGTAAGCTTGAAATGCGTCCGCAAGGTTAGCCTGGCCAAGCATAGCGTTGATATTAATCGAAGCCTGTGCTGCAGAGGATAAATTAATCACCCGGCCAGTATCGGCCAGCAAAGGTAGTAATTGGTGAGTAATGAAATAGGGGGCAAAGGTATTGACGACAAACCGCATATCAAAACCGTCTGAGGTTAGCGGCGTTGCGGTTTTGAACACCCCTGCATTATTAATAATGATATCTAAGGTCGAGTGGTGATGTTTAATCCCTGCAACCAATTGTTGCGTTGCCGCGACATTCGAGAGATCAGCACAATAACTGGAAATAGTACTTTGTGGTGCTATGGATTGCAGCAATGCTTGGGTGTGAGCTAATTTTTCAGCGCTGCGACCATGTATTAGCAGGTTATGCCCAAGCAATACCAATTGCTTTGCGGTGGCTAAACCAATGCCGTCGGTCGCACCGGTGATTAAGATGTTTTTCATCCCCAATATCCTTGTTTAAGTTGGCAGAACACGTACGCTTAGCCCGTTTTGTTGGCTAGCGTACGTAACAAAGCATAACTGCTAGATGCTGATGACAATTTTTCCCATCGCCTGACCGCTAGCGAGGCGAGCGTGTGCAGCACCCGCTTGGCTTAAGGTGAATGTCTCGGTATCGAGTACGGGCGTCAATTCACCAGCTTCAGCTAGTGTGGCCAGTTGTTTTAAGATAGTCGCATGCTGCGCGCGTTTAAAATGATGCAGCATCGGGATCAGCATAAACACCACATGTAACGACAAGCCTTTAAAATGCGCCAAGGACAGATCCAATTCCACCATGGCTACGGTTGAGGCAACGTGACCATTTAAAGCGGCAGCTTCAAACGACTTTAACATATTGGTTCCACCGACCGAGTCAAACACAATATCAAAGCCTGCACCTTGAGTATGTTGAGCCACATAATCTGCGACGGTTTCGGTTTTATAATTAATGGCAGTCGCCCCTAACTTAGCAATCAATGCCGTTTGCTTATCGCCACCGCCGGTAGCAAACACTTTAGCGCCAAAATGCTTAGCTAATTGCACAGCGATATGACCTACACCGCCAGAGCCACCATGCACTAATACTTTTTGATCTTTGCCAACCCCTGCGCGCATTAAACCTTCATAAGCAGTTATGCCCACTAACGGCAGCGCGGCAGCTTGCTCCATAGTTAAGTTTTTCGGTTTTAACGCAATAAGGTTGGCATCTGCCAGCATATACTCGGCTAAAGCGCCGGGTAAATCGGCTAAACCACCGGCACAGCCATACACTTCATCGCCAACCTGATAATCGGTGACACCTTCACCCACCGCACTAATAACACCGGCAAAATCCATGCCTAAAATTGCAGGCGCGGCGGGTGATAAAGGTAACTCGGGCCCCATCTGGCGGATCATGGTATCCACGGTATTGACGCTGGTCGCTTTAATATTCACTAACACATGGCCGGCGCGCAGTTGCGGTATGGCCACCTCTGACAGTTCAAATACCTCAGGGCCACCGAATTGATATAATTGCATCGCTTTCATAGGTTATTCTCCAGATTTAACGGCTATTTCGCCAACACAGTAAGTATATTGCTTGCTAATGATGTTGATAATGCCTATAAATAATGAATGACTTTTTAGTTTTAATTGATAATGAATCTTGAGCATTTAACCTTATTTGTCCGTGTTGCGGCGCTTAATAATATTAGTTTGGCGGGGAGCGAGTTGGGGTTATCACCAGCTGTGGCCAGTGCCCATATCAGTAAGCTTGAAGAAAGTTTAGGCGTGCGCTTATTGCACCGAACCACACGTAAAGTGGCGTTAACCGAAGAAGGGCAAGCTTTTTTACAGCATGCGGAAGATGTGTTAGCCAGCGTTGAAGCGGCTAAAGCCGCGGTAGGTGCGGGCAGTGTGTTACCCAGTGGCACCTTGCGTATAGCGGCACCGGCTTCGTTTGGGCGTATGCATTTACTGCCAGGGTTAACGCTTTTTATGCAAAACTACCCACAACTGAAAATCGATTTAAAGTTATCCGATAACATTGTTGACTTAGTAGAAGGGGGTTTTGATATCGCAGTACGAAATTCCGAGTTAAAGGACTCCAGTTTAATTGCCCGTAAACTGGCCACCGATCAGCGCGTACTTTGTGCTGCACCTGCGTATTTAGCGCAGGCAGCAGCACTTGAGAAGCCTGAGGATTTAGCCAACCATAATTGCTTAACCTTAATGGGATTAGACCGCTGGCATTTTCAGGCGGCCGAGCGTCAGATCAGTATTAAAGCTAAAGGCAATTTTAATACCGATAATGGTGAGGCCTTGCGTGATGCCTGTGTCAACGGCTTGGGTATTTCCATCAATTCAACTTGGAGTGCTTATCAACATTTATTACGCGGTGAATTAGTGAGGGTGCTGCCTGATTACCCGTTAATTTCTGATACTGCGATTTGGGCAGTGTATCCAAGCTCAAGGCAGTTAGCGCCTAAGGTGCGGGCCTTTATATCTTTTTTTAGTGACTATTTTGGTCAGCCTCCATTTTGGGATCAGGCGTTAGCCGACAAAGAAAGTTAATACAGCGGCTTAATGCCTTTGCTTTAACGCTTTGCAGTGAACTGATAGCGTATGCCCAGCTGGATTTTCCTCGATAAAACACAAGTATTGTTGTGCTGCAGCTGTTAAAATTCTGTCTAGTAAACTGATGCCATTAGGCACATGCAGGAATTGTTATGTCAGCACAAAAGCCAAGAGGCACTAAGCCAACTGATCCATTGCAAAAGCCTTGGGCCAAAACCGATAAATTTGCCAGCAATAAAGCAAAACGTCAGCCAGATGCGGCGAAAGTGCGTACCAACAAACCGCCAAAAACCGTGCAAAGCGATGAAAGTAAAGTGTACGGTGAAAACGCGTGTCGGGTATTATTTGCTCAGCGGCCAGCAGCCGTGATTAGGTTGTATATTTCGCAGCAACTTGCCCCGAAGTTCGCCGATGTAATGAAGTATTTAGCCGCAGCGAAAAAAGCCTACCATATTGTTGATGATGCCGAGCTTGAAAAAGTAGCCGGCAGTGGCCATCACGGTGGCATAGTGCTGCTGGTAAAACGTAAAACGCAGCAAAAACTTGCTGACTATTTACAACAGAAAGGCCGCAAACAAGATTGTTTGCTGGCGTTAGATGGTGTAGGTAATCCGCATAATTTAGGCGCCATTACCCGCAGCTGTGCCCATTTTGGCGTGGGCGGCATTATTATGAAGCAGCCTGAGTTATTACAATCGGGCGCGGCGCTACGCACCGCTGAAGGCGGCGGTGAATTTGTGGATGGTTTAAGTTGCGACAATCTGCCACTGGCGCTGAAGCTTTGTAAAGAGGCGGGTTATACGCTTATTACCACCTCTAGCCATGGCGGCAACTCGTTATATAACACGCCATTACCGGCCAAAGTGGTGATTGTGTTTGGTGAAGAAATGTTTGGTGTATCGCAACATGTCGCGAAAAACGCCGATATCGCGCTGCAAATACCCGGCACCGGTAAAGTGGAATCGCTTAATGTGAGTGTGGCCGCAAGCTTAATTCTGGGTGAGTGGTATCGGCAACAAGGTTAGCGCGCGTTGTAGTATGGGTAACAGCGACGATTATTAGCGTCGCTGCTGTACATCGTTAAGGGGTATTTGCCAGTGAGCTTAGTGCTTTGGGTAAGGTTGAGCCAACATAACTGAAGCGCGGGATCAGTTCGCCAGCAATATCAACGTTTTCACTAAACATGGTGGCGGGGCGAGCCCACAGGCCAAAATCGCCGTACAGCGCACGATAGATCACCAGCCATTCGGCGGTTTCGCTATGCATAGCCAAGTCAACAACTTGGTAATAACGCCCTTTGTAGTGTTGATAATAGCCTTGTGGCAAGTCAGGCTTAGTGTTGTTGTTCATGCCAGCCCTCAAAAATGATTTGTGCCGATAAGCTGTCTACTTTGTCTTTACTCAGATTACGGTAACCGCCTTCTGCAAATAGTCTACTGCGCGCATCTGCGGTGGATAAGCGCTCATCATGAAGCACAACGGCTAAACCAAAGCGGCCATGGAGGCGGTTGGCGAATTTACGTGTTCGCACGGTAAAGTCTTGCTCAGTACCGTCCATATTAAGCGGTAAACCGACTAACAATAACTGCGGTTGCCAGTCTTTTATTAAGCGCTCAATCTGCTCCCATTCCGGAATGCCATCACGCGCTTTTAAAGCAGGAAGTAAGGTAGCACTGCCGGTTAATTCTGAACCGACAGCGACCCCGATACTTTTGGTGCCATAATCAAAACATAAAATGGTGCGATGTTGCATTAAGCGTGGCCAGCCTCGTTGGTTAATTGCCAAGGTTTAATGCCAATGGCCGCGGTTGCGGATTGCCATTTTTCAGCATGGATCAAATCAAAAATGATATGATTATCGGCAGGCACTACTAGCCAGCTATTATCTGCAATTTCTTGCTCTAACTGGCCGGCGGTCCAACCGGCATAGCCCAGCGCCAAAATAAACTTCTCTGGCGCAGCGGCGGTGGTTAAATCCATCAAAATATCTTTTGAGGTAGTGACCATTAAGCCGTTTTCCAATGGCATACTGCTATGATAGCCCGGTTTAGCGGTATGCAATACAAAGCCACGATCACTCTGTACCGGCCCGCCAGCACAAACTTGGCTACTGGCCACCGGGCTGTCGGCATCAAAGGTTATTTCGAGTTGTTTTAATAAATCAGCCACGCTGACCGGGAGAGGGTGATTGATAACAATACCCATAGCGCCTTCATCATTGTGCTCACAAACATAGGTTACACTGCGTTTGAACATCGGATCGTCCAAGGCAGGCATAGCGATGAGAAAATGGTTCTGAAATCCTTGCATACAACCTCCGCGATATCATTACGGCGTTAAGCGTGCTGCCAGGCGCTGTTCAATGGCGTCAAACAACATGCCGGTAATACTGATCGGGAAAGCGGCTTCGATTTCCCGAATACAGGTTGGACTGGTGACATTGATTTCAGTTAATTTATCGCCGATAACATCTAGGCCGACGAAGATTAACCCTTTGGCTTTTAGTGTTGGACCGATGGCTTTAGCGATTTGCCAATCGGTTTCAGACAAGGCTCGAGCTTCACCTCGACCACCCGCAGCCAGATTGCCGCGTGTTTCCCCTGAAGCAGGGATCCTTGCTAAGCAGTATGGCACAGGTTCACCATCGATCACCAATATTCGTTTATCACCTTGGGTAATTTCTGGAATAAAACGTTGGGCCATAGCGTAACGACTGCCATGTTCAGTGAGCGTTTCAATGATAACACTGATATTCGGATCGCCCGGTTGTAAGCGGAAGATCGATGCGCCGCCCATACCATCCAACGGCTTCAAAATAATATCTTGCTCAGCTTTATAAAAGGCTTTTAACCGCGCGGGATCACGGCTAACTAAGGTTTTAGGCGTAAACTGACTAAACCAGCTGGTATAGAGTTTTTCATTGGCATCACGCAGACTTTGTGGCTTGTTGACGATTAAGGTCCCCAAGTCTTCTGCTCGCTCTAGCATGTAGGTAGCATAAATATATTCAGTATCAAACGGGGGATCTTTACGCATCAGGATCACGTCAAGTTCGCTCAAGGCGATATCTTGTTCAGTACCAAATTGATACCAGCTTTGTTGATCTTGTTGTACCCGCAGCGTAACCGTGCGGGCACGCGCTTGACCTTGTAATAAATACAAGTCGGCCATTTCCATATAATGAATTTCATAACCACGATTTTGCGCCTGCAGCAGCATGGCAAAGCTGGAATCTTTATTGATGTTGATTTGGCTGATGGGGTCCATCACGATACCCAGTTTTATCGTCATAACATTTAACCTTAGGCAAGATCGCCAAATTGCAATTGCAAGGCACTAATGGCGGTTAGTGCAGCCGTTTCTGTTCGTAAAATGCGCGGTCCGAGCTGAATACCCGTAAACTGAGCTTGGGCCGTAGCGATAACTTCGGCATCCGTAAAGCCGCCTTCCGGGCCAATAACCAGCCGAATTGTTTGCGCTGGACTTAATGTTTTAATGGTGGCGCTGGCGCGCGGATCCAAGGTGAGTTTTAATTCTTTTGTTTGTTGGGCCAGCCATTGCACTAAAGAAATCGCCGAATGTACCCTTGGCACAACACTGCGACCACTTTGTTCACAGGCACTTATGGCAATTTTTTGCCATTGCTCGTTACGTTTAGCCAAACGTTCACCATCCAGTTTTACGCCACAACGTTCGGTAAACAGGGGGGTAATCTCAGTCACACCTAACTCTACGGCTTTTTGAATGGCAAAGTCCATGCGATCGCCGCGTGAAATACCCTGACCTAAGTGAATAGATAGCGGTGACTCAACCGGGTTAGCCTGTTGTGCCACAACCTGTACCTGCACCTGCTTTTTGCTGACATCAACAATGTGGCTGTCGTAATTAAAGCCATCGCCATTAAAGAGTTGTATGGCTTGGCCCGTTTGCATGCGTAACACGCGAGACACGTGATTTGCTGCGTCATCATCAAGAAGCAGTGTTTGATTAACACTTAAAGTTTGAGGAGTATAAATACGAGGTATACGCATGCCGGCGGTTCCGATGCTAAAAGCGTTAATGTTAGCAGCCTGAGCTGCGGGTTCAAAATAAAAAACCGCTGCGAGCAGCGGTTTTGCAAAGTGGCGTTAAACAACTTAGCGCACTGGCACGTACTCGTAAGTTGAACCGAGGCCCAGCGGAATATCTAACGCCCAGAAGCCCAGTAAGAAGGCCGTCCAAAGCACCAGCATCACGACCGAGAAGGGCAGCATAAGCGCCACTAGGGTGCCGATACCGCTATTTTTCACGTATTTCTGGCAAAACACCACGATCAGCGGGAAGTAGGGTAGCAGTGGCGTAATAATATTAGTTGAGGAATCACCCACACGATAAGCCGCTTGGGTTAAGTCAGGTGAAATACCCAATTCCATCAGCATGGGCACCATAATCGCGCCAATCAGAGCCCATTTAGCCGAAGCTGACCCCACGACTAAGTTAACAAAACCCGACAAGAACACGATACCAACCAGCGTCATACCCAAAGGCAAGCCCATGGCTTTTAACGCATTGGCGCCTTTTAACGCGAGTAACACACCCAGATTAGACTGGTTAAAAGCATATAAAAACAAGGCGCAGAAAAACGCCATCACAATATAATAGCCCATACCACTCATGGCATGGCTCATACCTTTGACCACATCACGGTGATTTTTTACCGAGCCAGACACATAGCCATACACAATACCTGGCACTAAGAAGAAGACAAATATAATAGTCACAATCGATTTCATCAGTGGTGCGGCGGCAGTAAGCAATGGGTTTACACCGGCTAATACCTCTTCTGGTTTTGCTGCCCATGGCGTTTGCTCTGGCACCACGATACTCAGGGCAAGTAAGGCGATAACCGCTAACATCGATAAGCCTGCGGCTCGTAAACCACGAGACTCATTAGGCGTTAAGGCTTCCATTGTCACCATTTGTGACGTATCACCATCAACTTTAGTACTTTTCAACCGAGGTTCAATCACTTTATCCGTCAGCACCCAACCAATGGCAACAATCAAAAAGGTTGAAGCGGTGGTAAAGATATAGTTGTTAAGCGGGTTGATGGTGACGCTGGGGTCAAGAATTTGTGCTGAGGTTTGCGTTAAGCCGGCCAGTAATGGATCTAAGCTTGAAGGCACAAAAAAGGTGGCAGAGAAGCCGCCGGATACACCCGCGAAGGCGGCAGCAATACCGGCTAATGGATGACGACCTGCAGCATAGAATATCACTGCGCCAAGCGGTACCACGAGCACATAGCCTGCATCAACTGCAACGTGGCTGAGTACACCTACCGCAACAAGAACTGGGGTCAGTAGCATTTTCGGGGTAACGGATAAAATTGAGCGTAGGCCAGCATTAATAAAACCGGTATATTCGGCAACGCCTAAACCTAGCATCGCAACCAGTACCACACCCAGCGGCGGGAAGGTGACAAAGGTATTGACAATATTGGAGGTGAAGTTCGTTAACGCTTCACCCGAAAGCAAGTTGACTATGGCAATTTGTTGACCAGAGCGAGGGTCCAGTTCATCAAAGCTCACGCCAGACAGTAACCACGAGGTTACCCAAACAATCACCATTAACAATGCAAATAATACGGCAGGATCGGGCAATTTATTACCCACCACCTCAATCGTATTGAGCGCACGATTCATCCAGCCATTGTTATTGGCTGCGGTTTGTTCAGACATAACATATCCTTTTTTATTTTTTTATTGTGTACTCACTGTTTCAGTGAAAGACCCTGGAAGGTACAACTAATCAATAATCATACACAAAACTTGGCGTCAGGTAAGCGGCAAATCAGCTGAACGGCCATTAAAAAAAGAAAAAAGGAGAGCTCAGCTCTCCTTTTTTTAGTTTTTATACAACAACTGCTTATTTTGCGTACTGACGCAGTAACTCGGCTTTATCGGTTTGTTCCCACGGGAACTCGTTGCGGCCGAAGTGACCATAAGCGGCAGTAGGCAGATAAATCGGTCTTTCCAGTTGCAGCATTTCAATCAAACCATGTGGGCGAAGATCGAAATGTTCACGCACCAGTTTGATTAACTCATCTTCACTCAGTTTGCTGGTGCCGAAGGTTTCTAAGCTGATAGAAGTTGGCTCAGCTACGCCGATGGCATAAGACACTTGTAATTCAAGACGCTCGGCCAAGCCGGCAGCCACTAAGTTTTTCGCGACATAACGTGCAGCGTAGGCCGCTGAGCGGTCAACTTTTGATGGATCTTTACCTGAGAAAGCCCCACCACCGTGACGTGCCATACCACCGTAAGAGTCAACGATGATTTTACGACCGGTTAAACCACAGTCGCCCATTGGGCCGCCAATGACGAAACGGCCAGTAGGGTTAATAAAATATTTGGTTTTGCTGGTGAGCCATTCAGCCGGTAATACCGGTTTAATAATGGTTTCCATTACGGCTTCACGTAAATCAGCGGTGCTAATCGTGTCACAATGCTGCGTTGACAATACCACTGCATCGATACCGATGGGCTTACCGTCTTCATAAATAAAGCTTAACTGCGATTTTGCATCGGGACGTAACCACGGTAAAGTACCGTCTTTACGTACTTGCGCCTGACGCTGTACTAAACGGTGAGAATAAGTAATAGGAGCAGGCATCAAAACATCGGTTTCGTTGCTTGCATAGCCAAACATTAAACCTTGGTCACCTGCGCCTTGCTCGCTTGGATCGGCACGGTCAACACCTTGGTTAATGTCAGGAGATTGTTTACCAATTGCGTTTAACACTGCACAAGAGTCAGCATCAAAGCCCATGTCTGAGTGGGTATAACCGATTTCACGCACGGTTTTGCGAACGAGCTCTTCGATATCAACCCAAGCTGAAGTAGTGATTTCACCACCCACAAGTACCATACCGGTTTTAACGAAGGTTTCACACGCAACACGTGCTTTACTGTCTTGTTGTAATATTGCATCCAGCACTGCGTCTGAAATCTGATCGGCAATTTTATCCGGATGTCCTTCAGAAACTGACTCAGACGTGAAAATATGTTGTGCCATTAGTTGTTTTCCACCACGTTGGTTAATGCGGAATGCGCCAAAGCGCCTGTCTAAAATTACGCCTATTTGCAAAAGGTTGTACCGGCAAGCTATGCCAGTGCAGGTTGCAAAGTGATGGGCGCCAAAAAAATAGCCGCTAATTTTAGTGAAAACCGCGGCTGATTACCAGTAATATTTGACGCCCAGACGTCTTTCTTTCCGTCAATTACGCCACTCGCTGTTTTTAGATCAGATGCCAAGGAAATAAAGGCATCTAGCAAGATTAACATTTGCCATCTGCCGGCAGCTGAGTGAAAATAGTGGCAATTTAAGCAGCAAGCTAGGCGCTTAACCTGCCTTGCGCCCAATTTTCAGGAGTAAACATGCCATCTCGTAAACAACTTGCTAATGCTATCCGTGCACTCAGCATGGATGCGGTACAACAAGCTAAATCGGGCCACCCAGGTGCACCCATGGGCATGGCAGATATTGCCGAAGTACTCTGGCGGGATTACTTGAAGCATAACCCAACCAATCCAAATTGGGCTGATCGTGATCGCTTTGTGTTATCAAACGGCCATGGCTCAATGCTGATTTATTCTTTATTACATCTTAGTGGTTATCAGTTAAGCATTGACGATCTAAAACAATTTCGTCAATTACACTCTAAAACCCCGGGTCACCCAGAATACGGTTATGCCCCTGGTGTAGAAACCACTACGGGTCCATTAGGGCAGGGGATTACCAACGCCGTAGGTATGGCTTTAGCAGAAAAAGCCTTAGCCGCACAATTTAATCAGCCAGGTTTTGATATCGTTGATCACTTTACTTACGTGTTCTTAGGCGATGGCTGCTTAATGGAAGGCATTTCGCATGAAGCCTGTTCTTTAGCGGGTACTTTAGGTTTAGGTAAGCTGATAGCCTTTTGGGATGATAACGGTATTTCTATTGATGGCCACGTTGAAGGCTGGTTTACCGATAATACTCCAGCGCGCTTTGAGGCCTACGGCTGGCACGTTGTGCCGAATGTCGATGGTCATGATCCTGAAGCAGTAAAATCAGCCATTGAGCAAGCGCGTGCGGTTACCGATAAACCCACCTTGATTTGTTGTAAAACGGTGATTGGTTATGGCTCGCCTAATAAAGGTGGTAGCCATGATTGTCATGGCGCACCGCTGGGCGATGCCGAAATTGCCGCTGCTCGCGCCTTTTTACAATGGCCCCATGCGCCTTTTGATATTCCAGCAGATATTTATGCAGATTGGGATGCGAAAACCACTGGCCAACAAGCAGAAGCAAAGTGGCAACAACTGTTTGCTAGCTATCAAGCGGCTCACCCCGCTTTAGCCGCGGAGTTTTTACGGCGCAGCAGTGGAGCATTACCGGCGAATTGGGCAGAGCAAAGCCAAGCCTATATTGCTAAGCTACAAGCTAACCCGGCAACGATTGCCACGCGTAAAGCATCGCAAAATGCGCTAAATAATTTTGGCCCTTTATTGCCTGAGTTTATGGGCGGTTCGGCCGATTTAGCCGGTTCTAACCTAACTATTTGGTCGGGCAGTAAGCCGCTGACTGCCAAGGATGCCAGCGGTAATTATGTTTATTACGGCGTGCGTGAGTTTGGCATGTCAGCCATGATGAATGGTATTGCCTTACATGGCGGCTTTGTACCTTATGGTGCGACCTTCTTAATGTTTATGGAATATGCACGCAATGCTGTGCGCATGGCCGCATTAATGAAGCAACGGGTTATTTTTGTTTACACGCACGATTCCATTGGTTTAGGTGAAGATGGTCCAACACACCAACCGGTAGAGCAACTAGCCAGTTTACGTGTTACCCCTAATTTAATGAATTGGCGTCCTTGTGACCAAGTTGAATCAGCGGTGGCTTGGCAACAAGCTATTGAGCGAACTGAAGGGCCAAGCAGCCTGATTTTTACGCGTCAAAACTTGGTGCAACAAACCCGTAATGCTGAGCAATTAGACGCGATTAAACGCGGTGGTTATGTGCTATTAGATAGCGCTGATGCACCTGAGCTGATTTTTATTGCCACAGGTTCAGAAGTGGAACTGGCTATGCAAGCAGCAAAACAATTACAAGCTGACGGTAAAGCGGTACGTGTTGTTTCCATGCCCTCTACCGATGTGTTTGAGCAACAAGATGCCGCATATCGTGAAGCCGTTTTGCCAAAAGCCGTAACCAAACGTGTTGCGGTAGAAGCGGGCATTACAGATACATGGTATAAGTATGTGGGTTTGAACGGTGCCATCATTGGTATGAACTCTTTTGGTGAGTCAGCCCCGGCAGAGCAATTATTTGCTCACTTTGGTATTACTACCGAAAAAGTACTTGAGGCAGCTCAGCAATTACTGAGCTAAGTTAAGCTTTTATAACGGCTCATGTTGAGTCTGTGCTGTTCATATCAACGCTAATGGGGCCAACAAGGCCTCGTTACGCCGGCAAGGATGCATGAGGTATGGTGGTGATGTTTTGCATCATCACCCTGCTTCATTTCATATTTGCACGGCGCGTTAGGTGCACAGTATTACCCGCAGATAAGGTTCTTGCAGTTACGTTTATGGCAATAAAACTGGCAATAAACGGCTTTGGCCGTATTGGACGCAATATCTTACGTGCCATTTATGAAAATGGCTGGCAACAGCAATTCCAAGTTGTCGCGATTAATGAATTGGCCGACGCAGCCGGTGTCGCACATTTATTAAAGTATGACAGCTCGCATGGTCGATTTGGTTATGCTGTGCAATCGTTTGCGGGGGGGATAACGGTGGCTGGCGATAATATTGCGTTATTTGCTCAGGCCGATCCGTTGGAATTACCTTGGCGCGAATTAGCAGTGGATGTGGTACTGGAGTGTACCGGCATTTTTTCTACCCGAGAGCACGCACAGTGGCATCTCGATGCGGGTGCCAAGCAAGTGTTATTTTCACATCCCGCGGCAGCGGACATTGATGCCACTATTATTTACGGTATTAATCAGCATTTACTCGAACCGAGCATGCAAGTTATTTCAGCCGGTTCTTGTACCACCAATTGTATCGTGCCGGTGATTCAGGTGCTCGATCAGCATTTTGGTGTGGAAAGCGGTACCATCACGACGATTCATGCCTCGATGAATGATCAACAAGTCATCGACGCTTATCATCCTGATCTCCGCCGCACGCGAGCGGCCAGTCAATCGATTATACCGGTGGATACCAAATTAGCCTTGGGTATCGAACGCATTATGCCACACTTAGCTGGCCGTTTTGAGGCCATTGCGGTGCGGGTACCTACGTTAAATGTCACGGCAATGGATTTAAGCGTTACCTTAGATCATGATGTCAGTATTCATGATATCAACCGGGTGTTACGCGAAGCCAGCCAACAAGCATTGCGCGGTATCCTCGATTATACTGAAGAGCCTTTAGTTTCTGTCGATTTTAATCATGATCCACATTCCTGTATTGTTGATGGCTCGCAAACGCGGGTTAGTCATAAACGTTTAGTTAAGTGTCTAGTTTGGTGCGATAACGAGTGGGGTTTTGCCAATCGTATGTTGGATACCGCCAGAGCTATGGCAGGGTAAGCTTTTTGCAATGGAGAATAAAATGTCAGTAATTCGCATGTCCGAACTGGATCTTAGCGGTAAAAGAGTTTTAATCCGCGAAGATTTAAATGTCCCTGTTAGTGAGGGGGTTGTTACCTCAGATGCGCGCTTAAGAGCGGCAATGCCAACCATAGAGTTAGCATTAAGCAAGGGTGCAAAAGTGATGGTGATGTCGCATTTAGGCCGACCTGAAGAAGGCGTCTTTGACAGCGCCTCATCGATGCAACCCGTGGCTGATTATTTAGCAAAAGCACTCACTGTCCCTGTGCGGTTAGTCGCCGATTATCTTGAGGGGATCGAGGTTAACGCTGGTGAAGTGGTGGTTTTTGAAAACGTGCGCTTTAATAAAGGCGAAGGCAAAAACAATGACGAGCTGGCAAAAAAGTTAGCGGCATTATGTGATGTTTTTGTGATGGACGCTTTTGGTACTGCGCACCGCGCACAGGCGTCTACTCACGGTGTGGCTAAGTATGCACCTGTTGCCTGTGCGGGCCCTTTGCTCACCGCTGAATTAGATGCCTTAGCCGCAGCACTGAAAAATCCGAAACGGCCATTGGTGGCTATTGTCGGTGGTTCTAAAGTGTCAACTAAACTCACGGTACTGGAATCGTTATCCAATATTGTGGACCAACTGATTGTCGGTGGCGGTATTGCCAATACCTTTATTGCCGCCAATGGCCATAATGTCGGTAAATCGTTATGCGAAAATGATTTAATACCAGAAGCGCAGCGCTTGATGGCTCAAGCAAAAGCGCGCGGTGGCAACATTCCTGTACCCACAGATGTCGTGGTGGGTAGCGCCTTTAGTGCTGATACAGTAGCGGTTTTAAAACCGGTTGCTACAGTTAACAACGATGACATGATCTTTGATATCGGACCAGACAGCATTGCAGAACTTACCGCTATACTAAAACAAGCCGGCACGATAGTCTGGAATGGTCCTGTTGGGGTGTTCGAATTTGCGCAGTTTGGCGCAGGTACTGAAGCTTTAGCTCGCGCTATTGCAGAAAGCTCAGCGTTTTCTATTGCAGGTGGGGGAGATACCTTAGCCGCAATTGATAAATATGGTGTAGCGGCAGATATTTCTTATATCTCAACCGGTGGTGGTGCCTTTTTGGAGTTTTTAGAAGGTAAAACCTTACCAGCGGTCGCCATTTTAGAAGAACGTGCAAAAAAATCTTAAAATAACTAAACTAAAATCTTACTACTGTACCTAACAAAAAAAGAGAGGAACTCATGGCACTGATATCATTACGGCAAATGCTGGATCACGCCGCCGAATTTGGTTACGGCATCCCGGCATTTAACGTGAATAATCTGGAGCAAATGCGCGCTATTATGCTGGCAGCTGAGAAAACCGACAGTCCGGTTATCGTGCAAGCATCGGCAGGCGCGCGGAAATATGCTGGCGCACCTTTCTTGCGTCACTTAATTTTAGCTGCGGTGGAAGAGTTTCCACATGTGCCGGTTGTAATGCATCAAGATCACGGTACCTCATTAGGTATTTGCCAACGCTCAATTCAGTTAGGTTTTTCATCAGTCATGATGGATGGCTCGCTAGCGGAAGACGGTAAAACCCCAACTGACTATGCTTACAATGTGAATATAACACGCAAAGTTGTTGAAATAGCGCATGCTTGTGGTGTATCGGTTGAGGGCGAGTTAGGTTGTTTGGGCTCGCTTGAAACTGGCGACGCGGGTGAAGAGGATGGCATTGGTGCAGTGGGTAAACTAACGCACGATCAAATGCTTACTGATCCGGAAGAAGCCGCACAGTTTGTTCGCGAAACACATGTTGATGCCTTAGCCATTGCTTGTGGTACTTCTCATGGTGCCTATAAGTTTAGCCGGCCACCAACAGACGACATTCTGGCGATTGACCGAATTAAAGCGATCCACCAACGTATTCCAAATACCCACCTTGTTATGCATGGCTCTTCTTCAGTGCCGCAAGACTGGTTGGAGATTATCAATGAATATGGCGGTGCTATTCCTGAAACCTATGGCGTTCCGGTTGAACAGATCCAGCAGGGAATCAAATTCGGTGTGCGTAAAATTAACATCGATACTGATTTGCGCTTAGCCTCTACGGGTGCTATTCGTCGTTATATGGCAAAGCATCCTGCAGAATTTGATCCTCGTAAGTATTTACAAGAATCTGTGAAGGCGATGTCTGATATCTGTATTGCACGTTATGAGGCATTTGGCTGTGCTGGCCAAGGTAGTAAAATTAAGCCATTATCTCTAGATGCGATGGTAGATTTGTATACGGCAGGCAAATTAGTGCCGCATATAAAATAAGCAGAGTTATTAATAAGAGTTAAAAAAAATTAATAATGAGTTTATCGGTACTCAGAAAATGGTGTTAAACCATACAAAACCCGCATAAATACAGGTGTTTCAGGGGCGTCTGTCAGTTGACATCTTACTTTTTACCTGTAATGATGCGGTTGGTTTACCCTCTAAAACGAGGGTCTGCTGTCGTTATCAACGGCGACCCTTACAACATCAGGTTACGTTAATCAGCAATCATTGGTTGGGAACTATGTTTAATAAAAAAACTCATATGAGTCTTGTGGCCTCTGCGTTGGCAGGCAGCTTCGCGCTGGCTGGTTCAGCTGCAGCAACAGACTTAAAAGATCTTCATCAAGCAAATAATCAAATTCAACGTGCTGCTGTTCAGTCACAAGAGAAAATCAACACAATTTATGAGCAAGCTCAAGAATTGTTAGGTGAGTACCGTGTAGTTGTTGACCAAACAGACAACTTAAAAGTATACAACGATTTCTTAGCTACCTTAGTTGCTGACCAACAACGTCAAATCAACTCTGTGCAACGCCAGATTGACGGTCTTGAAAAGACTAACCAAGGTACAGTTCCGCTCATGTTCCGCATGATCGATTCTTTAGAGCAATTCATCAAAGCCGATATTCCACTGCGTACTGAACGTCGTTTAGAGCGTATTGAGCGGTTACGTGAATTGATGGCTCGCTCAGACGTACAACGTTCAGAGCAATTCCGTCAAATCCTTGAAGCCTATGAAATTGAAATGGGTTACGGTAGCGAGTTAGCGGCTTTCCAAGGCACGTTAACCACTGGCGGTAGCGAAATTACGGTTGATTACGTTCACTTAGGCCGTTTATCTTTAATGGCAATCGCTTTAGATGGCAGCGCTGGTTGGGTGTTCAATAAGAGCACTGGCGAGTGGGTTTCATTAGACGCTTCCTATTTACCTTCAGTAGGTAATTTCATCAAGATGGCTCGTCGTGAAGCCACGCTTGAAATGGATCGTGTACCACTTTTCGCAGCGGAGTAAGAATAGATGAAAATGGCAATTAAAAGTTTAGTTGTTGCTGCGGCAGTTACACTTTCTGCGTCAGTAGCTTTCAACGCGGTAGCAAATACCGAAAAGTTAGACCAATTACTGCAACAAATTCAACAGCAACGTACAGTTGAAGGCCGCGTTAACCAAGAGCGTGAGCGTGCATTCTTAGCTGAGCGTGCTGATAAGCAAGCATTATTAAATGCGGCGAAAAAAGCCTTAGCTGATCAAGAAGCTCGTGGTAAACGTTTACAGCAAGAATATGCTCAAAACGACATCCTTATCGCCCAAAAGCAACAAGAGTTACAAAGCGCTTTAGGTACTATGGGTGAAGTATTCGGTGTGGTTCGTCAAACAGCCAACAAAACACTGGGTACCATCAGCAGTTCAATCATCAGCGCCGAATATCCTGGCCGTGATGTACCATTACGTGAAATCGCTGCAGCAACTGAACTTCCAACCTTAGATCAGATGGAAGACCTGTGGGTGGCTATGTTAACTGAAATGACTGAATCAGCTAAAATTTCAAAATTTGACGCTGAAGTGGTTGAGTTAGCCGGTGGTACTTCTACACAACGTGTAACTCGTTTGGGTTCTTTCCACTTAACCACAGCGACTGATTATTTGATCCGTAACGTTGATACTGACCAAATCCAGCCACTGGGTCGTGCACCACAGTCTAAAATCCAAAGCTCAGTTGCTGCATTTAACAGCGCAGGTGCTGGTGAATTAGCGGGTATGTATGTGGATCCAACTAAAGGTAACTCACTGTTACGTTTAAACCAACAGCGCGCAACATTGATGGAATACTACCATCAGGGCGGCACGGTTGGTTATTTGATCACCGTATTATTAGCTATCGGTTTACTGATTGCTTTAGAGCGTATCCTAGTATTAGCTTCTGTTGGCGGCAAAATGCGTGCACAGCTGAAAAACCTGGGTGCACCATCAGAGAAAAACCCACTGGGTCGTATCCTGAAAGTTTACCACGACAACAAATCAGCTGATGTTGAAAACTTAGAGCTTAAGTTAGACGAAGCCATCCTACGTGAAACCCCAGCGGTTGATCGCGGTATCGGCTTAATCAAACTGTTTGCTGCAGTAGCACCGTTAATGGGTCTATTAGGTACAGTAATCGGTATGATTTTAACGTTCCAACAAATCACGTTATACGGTACAGGTGACCCGAAACTGATGGCAGGTTCAATCTCTTTAGCATTGGTAACCACTGCTCTAGGTCTGATTTGTGCTTTACCATTGTTGTTCGTTCACAGCATCGTACAGTCACGTGCTAAATCAATTCTACAAGTTCTAGATGAGCAAAGCGCGGGTATTGTTGCTGCTCACGCGGAGAAGGAGAAAGCCTAATGAATCTCCAGCTAGTAGGGCTGTGGGAATCAGTACAGGATTTTATCCATACGGGAGGCAACGTCCTGTACGTTGTCGCCATAGTGCTCTTCGTCATGTGGGTATTGATGATAGAGCGTTACTGGTATGTCACTTCAATCTTTACTAAGATGAAACGGGAAATCATTGCTAAGTGGGATGCTCGGGAAGATACAACTTCCTGGTATGCGCATAAAGTCCGTGATTGCTGGATTTCTGAAGCGACGGATCAACTCGATCAAAGAATGTTACTGATTAAGACACTGGTTGCAATGTGCCCATTAGTGGGTCTGCTTGGAACGGTAACGGGTATGATTGCGGTGTTCGATATCATGGCCACCCAAGGTACTGGTAACCCTCGCACAATGGCGGCGGGTATCTCCATGGCAACTATCCCGACAATGGCGGGTATGGTTGCGGCTTTGTCAGGTGTATTTTTCAGTTCGCGGCTGGAAGTTAAAGTCAAACGAGAGAAAGCTGATCTCGTAGACAGCTTACCGCATCATTAAGAGAGAATTTTTATGGCACGTAAACGTATACGCGAAGACGAAGAAGCCGCAATCGACATTACGCCGATGATGGATATCGTTTTCATTATGTTGATCTTCTTTATCGTTACGACTTCTTTCGTGAAAGAAGCGGGTATCGATGTCAACAAACCTGAAGCGGCCCAGGCCACTAAAAAGCCTAGTGCGACAATCTTTATTGCTATCCGTGCTAACGGTGAAGTTTGGATGGACAAGCGTCCGGTTGATGTAGAGCGGGTTTCTGCGAACATCGAGCGGTTAAGAGCTGAGTCACCTACTGATACCATTATCATTCAGGCAGACAAAGAATCGAAACACGGTGTAGTAATGGAAGTTATGGACCAGATTAAAGCAGCTGATCCGTCGCTTGTTATTACTGTTGCTGGGGAGAATAACTAATTATGGTACGTTTCCTAACATCGTTAATTATCGGTGCCGTGGTAACGTTCCTGTTGTTTCTGATTATGGCGCTGCTCATTGAGGGCAGCGGCGAGCGGCGTCCTCCTGAGCAGGAGCGTATTATTATAGAGATTAATACGACACCGCCGGATTCAGATACACAGACGCGGACTCCACCACCACCGCCACCGCCACCACCACCGGCCCAGCCGCCTAAGCAGCAGCAGCCGGAGCCAGAAATGAGCAACACTGCAGGTGCTGTGTCGTTCAATATGCCAGGTCTTGATCTGGGTGCAAACACGGGGTTAGGTGATCCAGGCTCATTGTTACGTGATGGTGATGCAACGCCTATCGTACGTATTGAACCTCGGTATCCTGTGCAAGCAGCGCGTGACGGCTTACAAGGCTGGGTACGTTTAAGCTTTACTATCATGGAAGACGGCAGTGTGGATGAGGTTGAAGTGATTGAAGCCGAACCACGTCGCGTATTTGACCGTGAAGCTATCCGTGCACTGCGTCGTTGGAAATACAGCCCGAAAGTTGTTGATGGCAAGCCAATGCGCCAGCCTGGCCAACAAGTACAGCTAGATTTCAGCTTAGATATGCAACAGGGAGATTAAAGAAATGAAAAAATTATCTTTATTAACCTCAGCTCTGATCGTTGCCGCCAGTTTTAGTTTTTCTGTACCAGCAATGGCACAGGTTAACATTACTGATGCTGACAGGGCGCGCATTGAAGAACGCAAAAACCGTAAAACGCAGTTACCTGGTGAGCGGGTAGGTCGCGCTGTAACTAAAGCTTATGAGCTTTACAGCGAAGAGAAAATTGACGAAGCCTTGCAAGTATTGCAAGAAGTTCGTGGTGGCAATGATTTCGATAATGCGTTTTTAGCACGTTTTATCGGGTCTTTATATGCCTCTAAAGACACTAAGCAAGCGATCAAGTATCTTGAACAAGCCGTTAAATCTGACTTATTAAGTTTTTCGGATCACTCCGCATCGCTAAGGTTGGTTGCAGATTTGCAGTCAATGGAAAGCATGCACAAAGACTCGATTAAAAACTATGAAGCTTGGATGAAGTTTACCGGTGAGCAAGACCCAGATGTTTATCTGCGTGTTGCGAATGCTTATTACCAACTAGGTGATTACAAAAACGTCCTGACTCCAATTGATAATGCTATTCGTTATGCCAAACAGCCTAACAAACAGTATTACATGCTGAAAATGGGCGCCTTGTATGAGTCTAAAAACTACCCGAAAACGGTAGAAACGGTAGAAACCATGGTGCAACTGTTTCCTGAAGAACGCCAATACTGGGTTTATTTAGGTAACTTTTATACCTTAGTTGAAGATTACCAAAAATCGTTAAGTGCTCTGCAAATTGCTTACAACAATGGTTATTTGCAATCAGAGTCTGAGCTGAAAACGCTTGGACAAATGTATGCAAATAACAACATTCCGCATAAAGCGGCAGCGATTTACGAAAAATACATGAAAAGCGGTAAGATCAAAAAAGATCGTACCATGTTAAATGCCATTGCATCTAACTTCCAAGCTGCTCGTGAATTTGGTAAAGCCGCTGAGTACTACGGTGAATTAGCTAAAATGACCAATGAAGCTGATGCGTATCGTCGCCAAGGTATGGCTTACTTAGCCATCCAAAAGTACAACGATGCCATTAAAGCTTTTGATGCCTCTTTAGCCATTGATTCACGTGATGCCGGTAAGATCCATATGAGCTTGATGGAAGCTTACTTCTATCAAGGTAAATATCGCGAAGCAAATGCTGCATTGCAAGCGGCCAAGCGGGATCCAGCAACTGAGCGTCAAACACGTAGTTGGCAGAGCTACATCAATGAAAAAGCGCGAGTGAAAAACATCAGCTTATAATTGATACGCTTACTAAAAAACCCGCTAAATAGCGGGTTTTTTTATCAAATTGTTTAAGCAATTTTGTATTACAGGTAATGATGAACTATTTGGCACATCTGGCTCTAGCACAGCCTACAGCGTCATCGTTAGTGGGGAATTTGTTGGGAGACTTCTCTAAAGGCGTATGCCTTGTTTCACTTGCCCTCTCAATTAAAGCCGGCCTTGCTAATCATCGAGCAGTAGATGCCTTTACTGATGCAGATAATGCTATTTGTCTGGCTAAACGGCAATTTTCACCGACAAGGCGGCGCTTTGCTGGGGTGGCTTTGGATGTATTATTTGACCACTTTTTAACAGTACATTGGTCTCGCTTTTATGCAGAACCTTTTAGTCGCGCTAAGTTAGCGCTCTACCAGCAATTAGCCCATGCGGAGCCTCTAATGCCAGCGCAGATGTTGTGGACTATGCAAAAAGTGCGACAGCAAGATTGGTTTGAAAGCTACCAGCAATTACCTCGAGTCGGCATGGCGTTAGATAGGATTGCTCAGCGAATTCGTTTTGCCAATCAATTCGCCGGTATTATTACTGAAATTACTCCGCGCTATACTGAGCTTGAACAGGTATTTTTAGACTTTTACCCCAGGTTACAACAACATGTGCGACAACAGGCTTTAGAGCCGATTATCATGCCCGCGCAGCGTTAGCTAGTGCCTTGCAAACGCCTATCAAGCCTGCAAATGGTTATTTCTTTAAAGCGGTATGGTTTTAGCCTTCGGTATGTTTTTGCTGCTCAGCCAGTTTGCTGGCTTCCGCGGCTCTTCTCTCTTCTAAATGTTTTAAGTGTTGTGCTTTATGTTCGCGGGCTTGTTGATAAGCATCGCTAAAAGCGGCCGCCAATATACCCGTTGGCATGGCGACTAAACCAATACCAATTAACGCGGTAATTCCGGCACAAAACTTACCCAGTGGCGAAAGCGGGGTAACATCGCCATAGCCCACAGTGGTGAGTGTGGCAATTGACCACCACATGGTACGCGGGATACTGCCAAAGTCTGCTGGATTACTTCTCCCTTCCACCAAATATAACAATATCGACGTGAGTAACAGTAATAAAAGGGCTATCAGAAAGCTGATCCCCAATTCGGTTTGCCGTTTACGAATGGATTGCAGCAGTAAAGTGAGGGAGTAATTAAAGCGTGTCAGCCGGGATAGACGCAGAATACGGAAAACGCGCATCAAACGAATCACCAACAGCGGTAAATCTTCGGACAATGGCATAAAAGTTAACAGCACTAAGATATCCAGCAAAGTCCAGCCAGAAAAAATAAAGCGCCAACGGCTAATTCCCTGCTCACCATGCCCATAAGGCGCAATATAGATACGTAAGGCTAACTCAGTAGAAAATATGATTAATAATATCTGATTAATTAAAACAAAGTATTCAGGGTAAGCCTCTGTTAATAAGGGTTCTGTTTCTAAAATGGCGAAGATTGTGGAAAGTACAATGACAACGCATATAAATAAATTGAATGGCGATAGCCCTTCTTGACGCCATGACGAAGGATCTATTTGTTTTGCCAGCCAATTTCTTTTATTCATAGAGATTAAAGTGCTCGTTTTACTCATAAACTAGCCTAGCAGTACTAGGCTTTCGACTCAAGCGTCGTCCTTGTTTTGCAGTGTAATAGCATGGCTTAATTTAAATATCAGTGGGCGCAAGATAACTTCTGCCAAAATGGCCGCATACAACCAGCTTATCAATAACACACTTATCCCGGCCGATAATACGTTTTGCTTTAAGGTACTTTCGTAGTAAAACACGCTTATTAGCCCCAGTAAGCTGCATAAAAAAGCGGCACTGTAACAAAGTCGGTATTGGAAACGATAAAGGTTAGCGAGATTTATCATACTTTCTTTTCCAAATAGATGATGACTAAATAAAAAGCGCACACCTAACAGGCTTTGTATGAAACCGGTAAAACCTGCTGCAAGTAGTGTCATTAAGCTGATAAAACCCAATAAAAAAATAGCTGAGATCATGTCAAAATAAATGAAAAGCTGACGTTGTGAAGCGATAATGATGACAGATGCCAAAATGATTAACAGTAAGACTAACGTAATAATACGATAGCTACTGCTTGCCAAAGACCAAGTAGTTTAAGGTAAGGTATTATTTTTACGCAGTTTATTAGGGGCGATATTAAAAGCAGCAGATAACGATAATAATGTTTCAGCGGAACCCCCACCATCTCGTTCTAATCTTTGGATGGTTCTGAGGCTCAAGCCACTTTGTTTGGCTAATAGCTCCTGTGATAGTCCTTGCTCTAGCCTTAGTGCTTTTAGCTTTTCAGCTACGATATCCATAATAAGCCCTTATTCAAATTCTCAATAATCTTGTCAGTTAATGTGAACAAACCCAAGTAAACCCGTATTAATACGTCTAGGCAAGGGGCGGTGGGTTTTTAGTGACGACAAGCTTATGCCAATATAGCGACAGCTCGCTGTCAGGCTTAATTTTATTCTTTGCCGTAGATTATTGTCGTAATAACATTCTATGATCTGGGCCTTGCAGCCGCTTTCAGGTAGGCTAGTTATGGCAATTTAAACTGTTATACAATTTAAACAGTGATGTTAGATAGCAGCGCTAACAGAGGACATTATGACAGAAGTATATTACCCGATTGGCCGTTTAGGCCAGCCTTGGCAAGCGGCTGAGAAACAACAATGGTTGGCGTTACAAAAAGTACAACGCAGTTATCAGCAGGATGTGTTAGCGTCATTCGCCACGCTCGATGCGCATTTCGAGAGAGAGCAATATGGTGAGGTTGATTATCAAGCGCAAGGTTTTGCTTGTTACCCGCTTTATATTTTAAAGAGTCGTGATTGGCGAGACGATAAACCCTTAGCGTTAATTACCGGTGGCGTACATGGTTATGAAACCAGTGGTGTGCATGGCGCTTTGCGATTTGCGGCGCAGCATGCTGCAGCGTATTTAGCTGATTTTAATCTGTTGATTGCACCTTGTATCAGCCCTTGGGCCTATGAAACGATTAATCGCTGGAGCCCTTTGGCGGTGGATCCAAATCGCTCATTTAGCGGTGATAGTGCAAGTGACGAAGCACGTTATTTACGTGAGTATTTACAGCGACTGGGTATCACCCCTTTGTTACACATTGATTTACATGAAACCACCGACAGTGATAATACGGAGTTTCGCCCAGCAAAAGCTGCGCGCGATGGCACCGTCAATACCAATTGGAACATTCCGGATGGTTTTTACCTCGTTGGCGATACAGAGCGACCCGAGCCGGCATTTCAGCAAGCGATTATAAATGAAGTCGCCAAGGTAACGCATATCGCGCCGCCGGACGAAAACGGTGAGTTAATTGGTGATCCTATGGTACAACCGGGGGTGATCAATTATCCAAAGAAAGCCTTGGGTTTATGCGGTCGTGTTACAGAGGCCCCATATGTGACCACCACTGAAGTGTATCCAGACAGCCCCAGTGCCATGCCTGAACAATGCGTTATGGCACAAGTTACCGCGATTTGTGCTGCTTTAAACTTTGTTAGGCAAGCGAGCTAGCATGGATGTCAGGATCCGTCTGCTGCAAGTGGATGATCTTGCTAAGGTGGTTGCCTTGCAAGATCACTGCTATAGCGACGATTTATATGAGCCACCGGCGTTACTCGGTGCGCGTTTAAAGGTGGCGGCAGAAAGTTGCTGGTTGGCCGAAAATACGGCAGGTGAGTTACTTGGCTATTTATTCAGTTATCCTGCGCTGACGCAACATGTGACTGTTTTAGCCAGTCAATTCGAGCGCGCAGCGGCAGCGGATCTATTGTACCTGCATGATCTGGCCGTTAGTGAGGCTGCGCGGGGTAAAGGTATTGCCGCCATACTGTTAAAACAAGCTGAGCAGCATGCGGCTGCTTTATCGCTGCCATGTTTAGCCTTAGTTGCTGTTCAAAAATCGCAGCGTTTTTGGCATAAACAGGGCTTTATTACGCACAGGCTGTTAGCCGAAAACGCCCAGTGCGCTTTGCATAGTTATGGCTTAGATGCAGTGTATATGCAGAAGCCTTTAACCAGTGGCTAATTTTTTAGTTATGCGTATATCAAACTGAGCTCTGCTGCGGGTGCAGCTGCTAAAAACTGGCTTGTTGGCTTTTAGTCTCTGGGGCTTTAGCCTTATTGCCTGCTTGTAACATCTACAGTAGCGCCGCAACGAGTCACTAAAATGCAGAGTAATCTGCTATAGTCGCTTTATTTGAATAAATTCAGAGACAAACATGCAGTATTCACCATTAGGTAGCAGCGATCTTAGTGTATCTCGAGTTTGCTTAGGCACCATGACTTGGGGCCAGCAAAATACCCAGGCAGATGCCAATGCGCAGTTAGCATTGGCGATAGAGGCTGGTGTCAACTTTATTGATACTGCTGAGCTTTACGCTATTCCACCACGTCCAGAAACCTATGGTGCCACAGAGCGAATTTTGGGTAATTGGTTAAGCCGCCATGCTGCGCAGCGCGATAAGTTGATTATTGCCAGCAAAATTGCCGGTAATGGTATTAGTCATATTCGTAACGGTAGCCCGATCAGCCCGCAAAGTATCATCACAGCCGTTGAGGGCTCACTTAGCCGCTTAAATACCGACTACATCGATTTATATCAATTACATTGGCCGAATCGCACATCTCCACATTTTGGTAAGCATGCGGTTAACCGCATCAATTTTGCCGCGGTCAATGTGCAGCAGCAACAAGATGAAATCTTAGCGATTTTGCAGACTCTGGCTGATTTAGTGCAGGCCGGTAAAATCCGTTATTGTGGCTTGTCAAATGAAACCCCGTGGGGGATCAGCCAATATTTGCAGTTAAGTATGCAGCATAACTTGCCTCGAATGGTCTCCGTACAAAACGAATTTGGCCCGCTGCACACCAAAGACTGGCCTTATTTGTTAGAGCAATGTCAGCATGAGCAATTGGCATACCTGCCTTGGTCGCCTTTGGCGGGTGGGGCATTGTCGGGTAAATATCTCGGCGGGGCGCGACCTGCCGGCAGTCGCTGGTCTATCGCTCAGCGTAATGGCTTATTTCGAGATACCGCACAATCTAATGCAGCGATCGCTGACTTTGTTGCACTGGCGGCGAATTTTCGCATCAGTCCAACGCAGCTAGCATTAAGCTGGACCAATCAAGTTGTCGGCGTTACCTCCACGATAATCGGTGCCACTAACACTCAACAATTACAGGAAAATATTGCGGCTTTTGCCATACCGCTAAAACCTGCAGTACTTGATGCCATGAACGATTGGTTACAACGGCATCCACAGACCTTTTAAATTTCCCTTCTACTTTAACCATCAGCACTGAGCCTATGCTTGGAGCTGATGGTGGATCGTTTCTTTATCTCAGTATGCCTAAAGTCGGTAACGACGGGTTCGTTTCAAAATGTGTTATGTGACAGTTTGATGAACTTTGCGTTTTAGGCTTGCAGTTTCAATAAACAAATATAAAATAATTCGCATATTCGTTTTTTCATATGTGAATAATTGTGACATTACCCACTCTACTGTTTATTTGCACCGAGAATTCGGCGCGTTCTATTTTAGCGGAAGGCTTAGCTCGGCATAAATATGCGGATCGTTTTACAGCATACAGTGCTGGTAGTGCGCCTGCTGTTGCCGATCCTCGCGCTTTAAGTACTTTAGCCGCTCAGGGTATCAGTACCGAGGGTTTGTACGCCAAACCCCTCAGTAAATATCGGCATATCAATTTTGATTATGCGATTGTGCTATGCAATAAAACAACGGCAGAGTGCGCCAACGAAATCACCGCTAAGCACTTATTGGCTTGGGATTTTAGCGATCCAAAGCAAAGCTCTGATTCTCATGCTTTTGAAACCACACTTCATCAATTAGCCGAGCGCTTAAGTATGTTTGTGCTGCTATACGATCGACAGCATCAGCACAAACCCTTAACCCCATTGAATTTTTTTAAATTACTGGCCGATGAAACCCGGCTAAATGCGTTGTTATTAATTATGGCCGAGCAAGAATTATGTGTTTGTGAGCTCACTACCGCCTTACAAGATACCCAGCCCAAAATTTCACGCCACTTGGCAATGCTGCGAAAAGCCGCGGTCCTGCTCGACCGTCGTCAGGGGCAGTGGGTGTATTACCGTCTAAATCCAACCTTAGCGCCGTGGGCGCAAGCTTGCCTTGAGCAGACGGCGGTCGCGCAGCAAGCCTTACTCACGCCGTTACAAGCGAATCTTGCGGCTATGGGCGATCGTCCAACGCGTGACAGTCAATGTTGTAGTGAATAACGTGGCGCTGCATAAAGTCACCACAGAGTTTTAAGCGCTTGGCATTGTGGCTGGCAAAAGTTTAAAAACGGCCGCAACAGTCGAAACTGAATAATGTTAATGAAAAACAGGACAGCATAATGACAATTAAAGTAGGAATTAACGGTTTTGGCCGCATCGGCCGCTTAGCACTGCGCGCAGCCTTTGACTGGCCTGAGTTTGAATTTGTGCAAATTAACGATCCGGCGGCCGACGCAGCCACCTTTGCGCACTTAGTTAACTTTGATTCGGTACATGGCCGTTGGCAACATGAGGCCACGGCCAATGACGATGCCATGATAATCAAAGGGCAGCACATCAAGGTAACCGCCAATAAAGCCATTGCTGACACGGATTGGTCGGGCTGTGATGTGGTAATCGACGCCTCGGGTAAAATGAAAAGCAAGGCGCTGCTGCAAGCCTATTTAGATCAAGGGGTAAAACGGGTCGTGGTTAGCGCGCCTGTTAAAGAAGCCGGTGTGTTAAATGTGGTGATGGGGGTGAATCAGCATTTATTCGATCCGGCGCTGCATCAGATTGTAACTGCCGCAAGTTGTACAACTAACTGTTTAGCGCCAGTGGTAAAAGTGATCCACGAAACATTAGGCATTAAACACGGTGCCATTACCACTATTCATGATTTAACCAATACCCAATCTATTTTAGATACGCCGCATAAAGACTTACGCCGCGCGCGGGCTTGTGGCAGCAGTTTAATACCCACGACTACCGGCTCGGCCACGGCAATTACCGAAATTTTCCCTGAGCTAAAAGGCCGTTTAAATGGGCATGCCGTGCGTGTGCCACTGGCCAATGCGTCACTCACAGACTGTGTATTTGAAGTAGAACGTGCCACTACAGCAGAAGAAGTCAATGCGCTACTTAAAGCGGCGGCAGAAGGCGAGTTGGCCGGTATTTTAGGCTATGAAACGCGGCCGTTAGTGTCCGTAGATTACAAAACCGATCCGCGTTCGAGCATTATTGATGCGCTTTCCACCATGGTGGTAAACGGTACCCAAGTAAAAATTTATGCGTGGTATGACAATGAATGGGGCTATGCCAATCGCACCGTTGAGTTAGCCAAATTAGTTGGCTTGGCCAAATAAGCCATTTTGCAGCAGAGAGCAGCATGAACGCAGATGTACGGCAATATTTAATTGTAACCGGTAATTACTGGGCCTTTACCTTAACCGATGGGGCGCTGCGCATGCTCATTGTGCTGCACTTTTATCAGTTAGGTTACAGCCCACTGGCCATCGCCTCGTTATTTGTGTTCTATGAGTTTTTTGGCATTGTCACCAATTTAGTGGGGGGCTGGCTAGGTGCGCGTTTGGGGTTAAACAAAACCATGAATCTGGGGCTGTTGCTGCAAATTATCGCACTTAGCATGTTGTTGCTCCCCACGGCACAGCTTACCGTGCTGTGGGTGATGGCGGCGCAGGCGTTGTCAGGTATTGCCAAAGATCTAAATAAAATGAGCGCAAAAAGTGCCATTAAGCTGCTGTTACCCGATGAAGCGCAAGGCGCGTTATACAAGTGGGTGGCGCTATTAACCGGCTCTAAAAATGCCCTTAAAGGCGTGGGGTTCTTTTTAGGCGGGGTGTTATTAGCCTGGTTAGGTTTTCAAGGCGCGATGGCGGCGATGGCAGGCAGTTTGTTGCTGGTATGGCTGTTAAGTTTAGTCTTGCTGAAACAGGATCTTGGCAAAAAAAGCTTTAAACCGAAATTTACAGAGCTGCTGTCTAAAAGTGCCAGTTTAAATTGGTTATCGGCGGCACGTTTTTGTTTATTTGCGTCGCGCGATGTATGGTTTGTGATTGCGTTGCCGTTGTATCTAGCGAGCATTGCCGGTTGGTCACAAAGTGCAGTGGGGGCGTTTTTAGCCAGTTGGGTTATTGCCTATGGCATAGTGCAGGCGTTTACCCCCAAGCTTACCCGCAGCAATAAGCAAGCGCCGCCAACGGCCAGTACAGCACTTAATTGGGTACTGCTGTTAGCCTTGTTGCCTTGGTTAATAGGTGTCGCCATGCTGTATAGCGCTCAGCCATTACTCGCGCTGTTGTGTGGTTTATTGCTTTACTGTGTGTTTTTTGCCATTAACTCGAGCTTACATAGCTACTTAATTGTTGCCAGTGCTAATCGTGATGGCGTGTCGCTGGATGTAGGCTTTTATTATATGGCCAATGCCGCCGGGCGTTTAGCTGGAACCTTACTATCAGGCTGGGCATACCAAAGTTATGGGTTAGTGGCGTGTTTGTGGTTATCCGGTTTGCTGTTACTCGGGGCGGTGTGGTGTACTTGGCGATTAAAACTGCAATAAATAAATGAAGTGTGACATACAAAATTACACCATCAGCTGTTTCACTGTAGTGTGCTTGTGAATTTTTGCACATAAAAAAGTTTTGTGAATTGAATACGGTGAGGAGCTACGTCCCTCATCCTGATGGGTGTTTCATCATGCATTCTGGTTTAAGTAGCAGTATAAAACGAGGTGGTAAACGCAGAGTACACTTTGCAAGGGGACGTGTTTTTCAGGGATGAAAAACAGGAGCGTACAAGGATGTATCCACAGCGTGCCCCGGCAAAGTTGTACGTCGCGTTTAGCCACCGGACGCACAAAACTTAAAGCAATAGGTGAATAGATATATGCCACAACTTGCCGCGACATAAAAAAGTTTTGTTAATTGAATACTGCGAGGAGCTACGTCCATTTTTTCTGAGGTACGCCGTGAATCCGTCCCTGGAGGCTCCATTGTGAATATCGTCCATGATATTCACCCTTCGGGCCAGCAGAGCTGTCCAAATTCGTTCCAGACTAATTTGTCAGGCATCCATGCCGGAGACGCTTTGCTTAGCAATATCGGCTCGCTACTTGGCTAGAAAATACCTTTAAAAAATAACGTTATACATGGCGTTCTGTAACGGTAAGCATCTTATAATGTTTGTTTCAGCTTAGATGACACATAAATATCAAACGAGGTGTCAAGTGCGCAGTACCCTTTGCTGGGGACGTCTTTGGCATGGATGCCAAAGTGGAGCCTACAGGCAGGTATTTACGGCGTGCCCCAGCGAAGGTGTACGGAGTACTGGGTCACCGGATGAGCTGAACTCGCAGCAATAGTTGAACGAAAATGTATCCACAGTGTACCCGGAAAAGTTGTACGTCGCGTTTAGCCACCGGGTGCATCAACGCTTGCAGCGTTGTGTAAACTGACGCTAAAAACGCAGCTAAGGGCCGTTGCTTAATAATAATGAAAACGCTATCACAGGTTAACCATGACTGAAACCGCATCACACAGCAGCTTCTGGAGCTTGTTCCGGATCTTTTTCGTACTTGGGATTACCTCCTTTGGAGGCCCCGTGGCGCATCTGGGCTATTTTCGTCACGCATTCGTTGAAAAACGCCAATGGCTTAGCGAGCGTGATTATGCCGAACTCGTTGCGCTGTGCCAGTTTTTACCTGGCCCCGCCAGTAGCCAAGTGGGTTTAGCCATTGGCTTGCTGCGTGGCCATTACCGCGGCGCTTTGGCTGCGTGGTTAGGCTTTACCTTACCTTCTGCCACATTACTCATTGCCTTTAGTGTAAGCTTACCGCTATTACAAAGCGTGCTCACACAAGGCGTGCTGCATGGTTTAAAGCTGGTAGCCGTTGCTGTCGTTGCCCATGCCGTCTGGGGCATGGCAAAAAACCTGTGTAACACCAAAACAAAAATCAGCATTATGACAATCAGCACATTGCTGCTATTGGTATTCCCGCTTGTTTGGTTACAACCTGCGGTAATTGTACTTGGTGGCTTGTTAGGCTATCTGTGGTTAGCACCCGAGCCGAGCAGCAGCAACGCCTTACCCTTGAAGATCTCAAGAACTGCCGCCAAAGGCTTTGGGCTACTGTTTATGCTGTTGTTAATCGGCTTGCCGTTATGGGTACAGTTGTATCCCAGCGCTGCGTTAGCGCTGTTTGAATCCTTCTACCGCGCCGGTGCCTTAGTGTTTGGCGGTGGTCATGTAGTACTCCCGTTATTACAAGCAGAAGTGGTGCCAAATGGCCTGGTTGATGCCGACACCTTTTTAGCAGGCTATGCCGCTGCACAGGCGGTACCAGGCCCACTCTTTACCTTCGCGGCTTTTCTTGGAGCCGCAAATACCGGCACCGTTTCGGGCGTTACTGGCGGGATATTAGCCCTTTTAGCCATCTTTTTACCGTCATTTTTAGTGCTGGCGGCGGTATTACCCTATTGGCAGCAATTGCGCAGCTCTGCCACTATCAGCCGAGTAATGGCCGGGGTAGGGGCTAGCGTAACCGGTATTTTATTGGCAGCCTTGTATCAGCCCATTTGGCAAAACAGTATTTTTACTGCCGTTGATCTGGCTATTGCACTTGGTGGGTTTGTGGCGTTGCAATTTTGGCGCCGGCCAGCCTGGCAACTGGTGCTGGCTGGCGGCGCTTTGGGCGCGCTTTTAACGCTAATTGGCTAAGGCTTAGTTAGCGAGTTTTAAGATCTCATCAACACTGCCTTGCGCTAGGGGATGATAGCCAGGGCGAGCCTGCTGATACACTTTGCGTGCCAGTGCTAACCCCTCTGGCGTGCTGGCCAGTTGTTTATACAGCGGCAGAATCAGCTTACGCCGACCAATCTTCAGCAAATAGCCCTCAAGTGCCGGTAACACCGCGGTGTAATTGGTTTTTAACGCCAATAAAAACCAAGCATGCGCAATTTCACTGTTACTCGATTGCGTAAGCGCAAAGGCACTGTCTAACTGCTGCAATTGCCCAAGGTTGATATCAAGTGGCAAGTTATTAATAAAATACAGCCATTCGTGCACCGTCCACTCGCTGGTGGGGATCTCGGTAAGGGCCGTTAAGCCTGAGCGCCAAGCATTGCTGTATTGCTGCACACGTAAAAATGCATCCGACTGCGGCTGAGGCGAGCTGGCAGGCAAACCGCTACCGTGGATCCACTCTTGCACCTCTTCGCTGCTAACTTTACCCGGGTGGGCTTGCAGTAAATTCGCGGTTAAATAGCGTTCAAATTCTGCGGTGGTAATACTTTGAAAGGCATGGTCGGCAAAGTATTGGCGCACAAAAGCGTCAAAATCCGCACGGCCAAAGCGCTGTTCTAAAAACATTAAAAACAGTTGGCCTTTGGTGTAGGGTACGCCAGTAAAAGCATCGTCTGGATCACGGCCTTTTAAATCCAGATAAAGCCGAGTGTCATCAGCGGCTAAACGGGGCAGCTCTTGCATTAAATCTTGCACCGACAAGGCCTGCTCCATTAGCGCACGATCAGTACCAAACACCTGCTCCATAATGCGGTTTTCTACATAAGAGGTGAAGCCTTCATTTAGCCAGAGATCTTGCCAAGTCGCATTGGTCACTAAGTTACCGGACCAAGAATGCGCTAACTCATGCGCAATTAAATTCACTAAACTGCCATCGCCAGCCACCACCGTGGGGGTAATAAACGACAGCACTGGGTTTTCCATACCACCAAACGGGAAGCTGGGCGGTAAAATCAATAAATCGTACCGGCCCCAACGGTAGGCACCGTAAAGCTGTTCTGTGGCAGCAATCATTTGTTGGGTGGTAGCAAACTCTTTGGCCGCCGCCTCTAAAATATAACGCTCGGCATACACACCGGTTTGCTCGCTCATCGCTTTAAAGTGCAAATCACCAACAGCCAACGCTAACAAATAGGGCGGGATGGGGTGTGGCATGTTAAAGCGATAATCACCGCTGCGCTCGGCGCTTGGTGAGTTGGGGGCGCTCATCACCGCCAGCAGTTCAGGATCGGTTTGAATACGCGCCGTGTAAGTTAAGCGCAGTGCGGGGCTATCTTGAATTGGGATCCAGCTTCTGGCATGAATAGCTTGGTTTTGACTAAACATAAACGGCTGCGTTTTACCGGCGGTTTGCGCTTTAGTCAGCCACTGCAAGCCTGACGCGGCCGGAGTAGATTGGTATTGAATACGAATTTTTTTCGGCTGAAAACGCGGTGTAATGGTCAGTTTACTGCCGAGTACCGCATCGCGCGCAGCAAGCTGAAAAGGCACTTGTCGCCACTGGCCATCAGCACGACGGGCATACACCTGTTTAATGTCTAAATCGCGGGTATCGAGCAGAATCTGATTACGCTCTTGTTGTTGCCAATCCAGTGTAAGCTCAGCAAAACCGATTAAGGCCTGCTTTTGAAAATCGACCTGTAAATCTAAGTACAAATGGCTAACGCGTACTTCTTCTAGGTTGGCATAGGTATAGCTATCTTTTACCTGAGCTGCTTGAGTAAAAGGGCTGACGAGTAACAGTAAGCATGCGAATATTAGCGGGCGCACAAACATAGTGGTTCCTGCAAGAGTATCAAAAATGAAGATTTGCAGTGTACGGCCAAAGCTGGCGCCAACACAAGACGGCTATCTGTTTGCTCAACTACCTAAAGCGCGTATAGGCGCATGGTAAATTTTTTTGCGCTTAAGCTAGGTGATGCTTAGTCAGTTTCAGTTTGCTGCTCCAGTAGCAAATTTTCGCGCTCTTGCTCGGTCAGGATGCCGGTTAACAGCGTTTTGCGGCGCAGCCGGCGCATACTGTCACTGTCTTCAAGTAAGGCCTGTTTAAAGATCTCAGGCTCATGCATCATGGTTAGAATACTGTGCCAACGAATATAGCCCCAATGCTTAATTAAACCGGTTTGATAGCGCAGTTCTAACTTCTCTAAAAGGGCAGTGGCCAGCTCAGGATTGGCCAACAGTTTATCGGCAATGCGCGCATGTAATTGCAGTAACTGCCAGTCGGATTGTTGCTGAGCTTTGGTGCGCACACGGTGACGAGGAGGACGCATTGGCTATTTTATCTCACACTGGCCGTCAGTGCAGTTTAAGCGTTTACGCGCCCAATACTGATAAGCCCAATTGGCTATGGGGCGGAACAACGGAAAAGCTAAAATAGCCGGTAATAGCCTTAAACCAGCAAGGCGCCAATAAAACAGTGTGGCAGTTAAACCTATCAGAAATTGCTGGCCATCCCAAACATGAATTTGCTGCATCATTTGCATTTTACTGGCGCCGTTAAAGCCTGTGAAATCGGGCTGGCTAATATCCACCAGTTGCATTTTTCCCTTTAGCTTAGGGCCTAACCAATTGATTTCATGCCGACACAACTTACAGCTACCATCAAAAAATAAGGCGGCTTGCGCCGGGTTTAAGGTCATTTGCTTATCCATAAAAAAAGTAAAACCCCAGATGACTTAGCACCACTACAGCCGTTAACTGATAGCGCAGTGTGCGGTAACTTTGCTGATACTGTTGGCTAATACCGGAAAAATGCTCATAAAAGCTTAATGCTAAAAATAAGCCCGCTTGGATCAGCACACTGTAAGCAGGCAACAGCGCTAAAGCTAAAAAACTAATTACAGGGAAGCTGACCGCTGCTAAGGCTTGCTGTGTAGCCACTTTAGGCTGATGTAATACCGGCCATAATACGCCTGCCATAAAACCTAAAATTAAACAGCTGTAAAACTGAAATAACAACATGGCTTGCGCGGGTGCGAGTAATGGCCACACCAAGCTGGCTAATGGTAAAAAAACAAAAGGAATTAACCCGGCATAGCCAAGAATAGCAATCATAACACTCTCCAACCTCGATGCTGGTTTTACGCAAAGGGCAGGTAAAGCGATCAGCAGACTGTATCGGCCAATGCCACAGCAGGGGGTTAGCGCCCGACAATGCCTTTACCAATGGGCGCGATACTTAAACCGGCTAATTTTAAGTGCTGGATGCCAAAAGGAATACCAATAATACTGAGGAAGCAAACCAAGGCATGCATTAAGTGGCCAATGGCCAGCCAAATACCAAATAAGATAAACCAGACAATATTGCCCAGAGTGCCAAAAGCCGAGGTGCCAAAATCCTCTACGCGGTTAATATAGCGGCGATTAATGGCATCTCGGCCAAAGGGCCAAAACGCCAGTTTGCCCATGACAAAGCAGGCACGGCCGAACGGAATGCCAATAATACTGATAAAGCAAACTAAGCCAATAATCCACCAAGCTAAGCCCATCACCAGCCCGCCGAGTAAAAACCATAAAACATTAAAAATTAACCGTAATACACTCATCTTGCGCTCCACAACCTCATTAAGTTCAATACGCTTGCCGTTCACGTGTCTTTGCACTTTGGCCGCTGACAAAACAAAGCGATAAATGTGCCAACTTTAAACTATTGTTTATATTCGTTTTATTTTTAGCTTGTAACTGGCTAAGCGTATTTTTGTGTGAATTTAACCAGTTTTTAGTAAAAATACTCAGGCACATGTAGCACAACCCTAACCCGACAGTGTTGCCCAGATAGCGCTTAGCTGCGTCTGTGATAAAACTTTTACTGTACCAACTGGTCGGTTTGTGATTTTGCCGTTATACTGTACCGACTAGACGGTTTTAATTTGAGGGTGCAGCAAACGTGAATAAAGCGCAAATTACCGTACAACAGATTTTACAAGCGGCCTTAGCCGTTGCTGCAGAAAAAGGGCCGGGTAAGGTCACCTTGGATGCGGTGGCACAAGCCAGTGGCTTGAGTAAAGGTGGCTTGTTATATCACTTTCCGTCAAAAGAAGCCTTGCTCAGTGCCATGGTGCAGTTTTTAGTGGATGATGCTGAGCAAAATCGCCAACAGTTTGTCGCCACCGAGTCATCAAAATTAGCGGCTTTCTTAAAAGCGCGAGAGTGTTTCACTCAGCAATTAAGCAGTAATACCGCGATGGCTATCTTAGCGGCGGCGGCAGAGCAACCGGCGCTGCTAAAGCCGTTGCAGCAACATAACCGTAAGGTATTTAACGACATTTTAGCTGAACATCATCACAGTCCCGAAGTGATGTCATTATTGCTGGTCAGTGAAGCCTTGACCTTTCATCAGTTGCTGAACATTTCACCCTTGACCCCAGAACAACACAGTCAATTGGAAAATTATATGACGATTCGTGCACAGGAGCTAAGTTAATGAACCGCCCATCTTTTACTCTTATTAGTAGCGTACTCAGCCTGCTGATATTTCTCAGTGCTTGTTCCGATTCGGTTAGCCAGGAGTCTGATACCACGCTAACCACGGTGAAATTATATACCGTTAGCGGAGATGAACATGCAAACAGTCGCAGTTTTATCGGGCGAATTGATGCGGTCAGTACTGTCGATTTAGCTTTTCAAGTGGGCGGTCGGGTTACCGCTTTACCGGTGCAGCAAGGCGAAATTATTCCTGCAGGTGAGCTATTAGCGGCACTGGATAACACCGATTATCAATTGGCCGTGCAACAAGCCGAAGTGCAACTTGCTCAAGCGCAGCGAGATTTAGAGCGGGCTAAACCTCTACGCGAACAGGGTATTTTAACCCCGTCAGCTTTTGACCAGTTGCAAACTAATTTTGATATTGCGCAAGTTGCGTTGCAAAACGCCAAGCGTAATAGCCAGTACACGCAGTTAAACGCCCCTTTTGATGCGTTAGTTACGCGCCGCTTAATCGAGCGTTATTCCACCGTCACGGCCGGTACACCCATTTTACGCGTGCAGAATGTCTCTGAATTACGTGTGCACATTAACGTGCCAGAGCAAATGATGCGCCAAGTGCAAGATAAAGCCGATTATGCGGTGTATGTGAAATTATCTGATGATAATGCCAGCCTTCACCCGCTTACTTACCGTGAGCATGCGACGGAAGTGGATGTGGTTACGCAAACTTATCAAGTGTCGTTTGCTATGCCGCGACTCGCCGGTGAAAATTTATTGCCAGGCATGACGGTGACGGTGGTTACCGAGAACAATGCTGCTCAGAATAATATGTTGATCCCTGTGTCGGCGTTAGATACCTCAACGCCAGAGCAATTCCATGTTTGGATTTATCAAGCTGAAACTCAGCAAGTCAGCCGACAACCGATCCAAGTCAGTCGGATCCACCAGCAGCAAGTTGAAGTACTCTCCGGTTTAAAAGCTGGCGATCAGGTGGTCTCTGCGGGTATTTATCATTTACAAGACGGCCAGGTAGTGCGTCCGTTTGAAAAATATTAGGAGTCAACCGCATGAAAATGGCGAGTTATGCGATTGATAAACAGGTCAACACTTGGATGTTGATTATGCTTTGTTTTTTGGGTGGTCTTTGGGCGCTAAATACCATTGGTCGTTTAGAAGATCCGGCTTTTACCCTGAAAGAAGCCATGGTGATCACCTACTATCCTGGGGCGACGGCAACCGAGGTGGAAGAGGAAGTCACTGAGGTACTCGAATCGGCAGTGCAGCAGTTACCACAATTAAAGCGTGTGACGTCTAAATCCTTTCCGGGCAAATCTGAGATCCGCGTAGTGATCCAAGATACTTACAATGGCCCAGCCATGCCGCAAATTTGGGATGAGTTACGGCGAAAAATCAGCGATAGCAGCCGGTCATTGCCTGCCGGGGTAATGACGCCCTCAGTCAATGACGATTTCGGTGATGTGTTTGGTATTTTTTATGCGGTCACTGCTGAAGGATATAGCGATCGCGAGATCCGTGAGTTGGCCACGTTTTTACGGCGCGAAATGCTGATGGTGCCGGGTGTGGCTAAAGTGCAAACCGCGGGCGAGCCACAAGAGAAAATTTATGTAGAGATTGCCCAAGAGCGGTTGCTGGGCATGGGCTTACCTTTAGATTTAGTGATTGGTACCTTACAAGCTGAAAATACCGTCGCGGCGGCCGGATCTTTAGCCGTTGGCGATAAGCGTATCCGTTTAGTCAGTAAGCCTGGCTTAGATTCGATCAGTGCGATTGAGAACTTACGCTTAGGTAATTTGGGCTCCACAGAGCAGCTGAGTATTTACGATGTTGCTAAAGTGAGTCGAGAAGAGGCGGAAACGCCGACACACTTGATCCGTCATAACGGCAAAGCGGCTTTTACGCTTGCCATTGCCGGCTTAAGTGATGCCAATATTGTGGATGTAGGTAATGCTGTTGATTTGCACTTAGCCTCTTTAACGCCGCGTATTCCACTTGGCATCGAGTTACAGCCGATCTACCAGCAACATATTGTGGTGGATAAAGCGATTAATGATTTTATTGTGAATTTATTAATTTCTGTGGTGATTGTGGTCGCCGTGCTGTGTTTAACCATGGGCTGGCGCGTGGGTATTGTTGTCGGCGGCACCTTATTACTGACTGTGCTGGGCACCTTGTTCTTTATGCGCATATGGCAAATCGAAATGGAGCGTATTTCGTTAGGTGCGCTGATTATCGCCATGGGGATGTTGGTTGATAATGCCATTGTGGTGGCCGAAACCATGCTGATAAATATGCAGCGAGGCATGGCATCACGCCAAGCTGCAGCGGAGGCGGCCAGTCGCACCCAAGTGCCGTTATTAGGTGCCACGGTTATTGGCATTATGGCCTTTGCCGGTATTGGCTTGTCGCCAGATAGCACGGGTGAGTTTTTGTTTTCGTTATTCGCAGTGATTGGTATTTCCTTATTATTAAGCTGGGTGTTGGCGATTACTGTTACCCCTTTGTTAGGTCACTATTTGTTTAAAGTGGCCGCAGACAGCGAGCAACGTGATCCCTATGCCGGTTTTGTTTATCAGCGTTATGCCAAGGTGCTCCGTTTAGCTTTACGGCAGCGCGCCGCTACCATCGGTTTGCTGATGGTGCTAACTGTGATCAGCGTTATTGGTTTTGGCCAAGTTAAGCAGGTGTTTTTCCCTGCCTCTAATACCCCGTTGTTTTACTTAAATTATTATTTACCGCAAGGCACCGATATTCGTGCTACCGAGCGCGATATTGCCGAAATAGAAAAGATTATTTTGGCCGAAGCGTCAGTGGAGTCGGTCAGTAGTTTTATTGGCGCAGGTGCCAGCCGTTTTATGTTGACCTATGCACCGCAATTGCCGAATAGTGCTTATGGTCAATTGATTATTCGCACCAAGGAGCGTGATGCGATCCCGCCCTTGATGCAGTATTTGCGGCAAACCTTACCCGCTCGTTATCCTAGTGCCGAAATTTATACTGAGCGATTGATGTTCGGACCCGGTACCGGGGCAAAGTTACAGGCCCGCATTTCTGGTAGTGATGAGGCCGTTTTGCGGCAACTCGGCCAACAAGTGGCGGATATTATGCGTAATACCGACGGCGTGACCGATATCAGGCAAAACTGGCGGCAGCGTGAGTTGGTGATAGCGCCAGATTTCAATGAAGAGCGGGCCCGCATTGCCGGTGTTAATCGTACCGATTTAGCGCAAACGCTGGCTTTTGCCAGTGAGGGCTTAGTTAGCGGTGTGTATCGCGAGCAAGAAAAACAAATTCCTATTGTGGTGCGGCCACCGGCAGCAGAGCGATTTGATTTAGACAGACTAAATGACCGAATGATTTGGAGTAGCATCGACAACAGCTATATCCCGCTAACGCAGGTGATTAATGGCTTTGTTACCGAGCACGAAGAAGCGGTGATCCAAAGGCGCAATCGGGTACGCACCTTAACGGTTGAAGCTGAGCCCACTACGGCCATAACCGCCGATCAGGCCTTAAAGCGTTTGCGGGCGCCGGTTGAGCAATTAGTATTGCCACATGGCTATACGTTGGAGTGGGGAGGCGAGTATGAAAGCTCAGCGGAAGCACAGGCTTCATTAGGTAAACAATTGCCTTTAAGTTTTCTGGTGATGTTAGCCATTAGCATTTTGTTGTTCGGCTCCTTAAAACAACCCTTAGTTATTTGGTTAATTGTGCCGATGTCGATATGTGGTGTCAGTGCTGGGCTTCTGTTGACAGGCTTTCCTTTTGGTTTTACGGCGCTGTTGGGCTTTCTGAGTTTATCCGGCATGCTGATGAAAAACGCCATAGTGTTAGTTGACGAAATGGATTTGCAATTAAGCCAAGCAAGCGATAAGGCTCAAGCCATTATTGATGCGAGCATCAGCCGGATCCGGCCGGTGATCTTAGCGGCATTAACCACTATTTTAGGTATGTTGCCGCTGATTTGGGATGCGTTTTTTAACAGTATGGCGATAACCATTATGGCCGGTTTGGCGTTTGCCACCGTGTTAACTCTGGTGGCAGTGCCGGTATTGTATTCGCTGGTGTTTAAAATCAAATTAGCCCGCTAATTGATTCTGCTGGTTGCTAACAGTGCGGCTTTGCTGCGCTGTTAGTGGCTGCAGTTAACACAAAATGCGGTGGCGGGTAACGCTTCTAAGCGTGCTGGATTAATATTTGCACCACAACGGGTACATTTAGCATAAACACCTTGTTCCATCCTTAGCAAGGCCTGATTAATTTCAGCCAACTCTGCCTCGGCATGGTGTTTTAGGCTGGTTAGCACATCATCGTTTTCTCGCTCTTGTGCTTGTTCTGCAAAATCATGGCTGTGTTCTTTCGAGAGGTCTTGCTGCAGTGATATCTGCTGTCGCTCCAATTCCATTTTACGTTGAATTAGGCGACGTTTGTATTCTTGAAATGGCATGATCTACTCCTTGTCTCTGCGCTGTCTTAAATTTAGCAGCACTTCGTTAAAAAAGCTTGATCTAGCACAAATAAACAGTAATGGCTTAGGTGGTAAGACGTGTCTGCTTGGCCTGTTGCTGCCACATTTTGGCATATTCCCCCGCTAAATCTAGCAACTGTTGATGGCTGCCTTGCTCAATCAATTCGCCCTGCCGTAATACTAATATGCAATCAGCATCGGTAATGGTTGATAAACGATGAGCGATAACCACGCTGGTGTGTTGTTTGGCGACTTCACGCATAGCGGCAACAATGCTTTGCTCGGCTAAGGAATCTAATGCCGAGGTGGCCTCGTCAAAGACTAAAATAGGCGAGCCTTTTAATAACGCTCGGGCAATCGCAATGCGCTGTTTTTCACCGCCAGAGACCTTTAAGCCGCGTTCACCCACTAGCGTTTGATCGCCTTGTGGCAAGCTATCAATAAACTGGCGTAACTGGGCTAATTCAATAACCTGGGCAATCTCACTGGCACTGGCCCCCGGTTTGGCGTAAGCAATATTGTCTCGAATACTACTGTTAAATAACACCGTATCTTGCGGCACAATGGCTATCGCTTGGCGCAGAGAGTCGAGGGTTAGCCCAGTAATATCTTGCTGATCAATTAAAATGCGGCCGCCGCTCACATCGTAAAAGCGATAAAGTAAGCGGGCAATGGTACTTTTACCCGCACCAGACGCGCCGACAATCGCCACTTTTTGGCCTGCGGCAACGGTAAAACTGAGATTATTGAGAATGGGGCGATCGGCCTGATAGGCAAAACTCACCTGCTCAAACTGAATACTGGCCCCATGGGTGACTAAGGGTTTGGCATCTGCTTTATCGATAATGCTGCTTTTGCGTTGTAATAACCCCAGCATATTTTCTAAATCGGTTAACGCGCGGCGAATTTCACGATACACAAAGCCTAAAAAATTCAACGGTAAAAACAGTTGGATCATGTAAGCATTCAGCATTACTAATTCACCGATACTCATTTCACCGCTAACCACCTCGGCTGCGGCTAGCCACATTAATGCGGTAATAGCAGCGGCAATTAATAGTGCTTGGCCAGAGTTAAGTAAGAGCAGGCTTAAACGGTTTTTTAAACGAGCTTGTTCCCAAGTGGCTAAAAAGCCATCGTAAACCTGTGCTTCATGCTGCTCATTATTAAAATATTTCACCGTTTCATAATTAAGTAAGCTATCAACGGCACGGCTATTGGTGGTGTTATCCGCTTGATTCGCTTCACGAATAAACTTGTTGCGCCATTCCGTAATATACACGGTAAAAAAGATATAGAGACTGACCGCCACCACGGTGATCAGTGCATACATGGGCGAGAACAGTAAGCTGAAGATCACGGCTACCGCCACGATTTCAAGTAAGGTTGGCACAATATTAAACATCAAGAAGCGCATTAAAAAGCTTAGGCCATTGCTGCCTCGCTCTATATCGCGGCTGATGCCACCGGTTTGTCGGTCAAGGTGAAACGCTAATTCTAAACTATGCAGGTGTTTAAAAACTTTTAAACCTAATTGGCGCATGGCATGTTCGGTGACACGCCCAAACAGTGCATCCCGCACTTCACCAAAAAACACCATGCCAAAGCGCAGCGCGCCATACAACAGTAATAACCAAACAGGAACAAGCAGTAATTGTTGGCGGTTGGCATCTACCGCATCGATAATTTCTTTTAAGGCCCAAGGCAGCAGTAAGGTGGCGCTTTTGGCGGCAATAAGTGCCAGTAAGGCTAACAATACCCGCCCTTTAAAGGCCATTAAATAAGGCCAGAGGGTTTTAATACTCTGGCCTAGTGGCATGGCGTAATCACGCTTTAACGGTTCAGGTTGTTTTGCGGCGCTTCGCATGCCTCGCATAGTACTCTCAGTAATTCAATTTACGCATAAGTACAAAGGTACGCGGTATCCTGTTGTACTTGCAATTGAAACTTCACGTTAGCTTCTACTTCAAACGCCTGACCTGATGTAAATGTCAGCCAATCATCACTGCCAGGCAGTTTTACGGTAAGGGCGCCGCTAATCACGGTCATCACTTCATGTTGGCTGGTACCAAACTCATATTCACCGGGTGCCATTACGCCGACCGTTGCAGGTAGCTTTTCGCCTTGAAAACCAATTGAGGCGACTTTGCCATCAAAATAATTGTTGACTTTAAACATCGTTAACTCCTTATATATCGGGCTGTTTAGTAAAACGGAAAAAAGCCCGTTTGTATAGCTTTTTTAGCTATTTAGATGTCTTGAAGTCTTTTTCTACTCAGTAAAGCATTCTTAAAAAGTTAATCAGATTGCCACATTCGTGGCTTAGTCTGCACAATCCTAATAACAGATCAGGGAATAACACGTGAAGAAAACACTTATCGCGGCAACCTTAGCGCTTATTTTAGCGCCAGTTGCTCAAGCAGAACTTTTTATTTCAGAATATGTTGAAGGTTCTAGTAATAATAAAGCGTTAGAATTATACAACCCAGGTACTTCGGCAATTAATCTCAGCGATTACCGTATCCGGGTTTACTCTAATGGTGCGTTAACATCCAGCGTTAATCAACAGTTGAGTGGCAGCTTAGCTGCGGGTGAAACTTTTATTTATGCCGCTTCTAATGCTGCAGCAGCTATTTTAGCGGTAGCGAATGTCACCACCGGTTCCGGTCTTTGGAATGGTAACGATGCCATTGTGATTGAGAAAAATGGTGAAGTTGTCGATAGCTTTGGTCGAGTAGGTGAAAACCCAGGCACGGCATGGACCGGCAATGGCGTGACCACTATAGATAAAACGCTTCGCCGCAAGAGTGTGCTAAGAGATACCAATATCAGTGATGCCTTTGATCCTTCTGTGGAATGGATTCAATTTGATCGGGATGATTTTACTGATTTAGGCATGTTTAATGGCACAGGCGCACCAATTGATCCTGAAGAACCGGTTGAGCCACCTGAAGAGCCTGTTACTCCACCCACAAACTTAGTCTGTGGGGCAACCTTTACGCCCATTTCTGCGATTCAAGGTGCCGGTAATGTGAGCCCGTTAGTTGGGCAAACGGTAGTAGTCGAGGCGGTTGTGACGCATACTTTACCCGGCTTACGGGGTTATATGATCCAAGCCAGTGACCTTGAGCAAGATGCCGATCCGTTAACCTCCGAAGGCGTTTTTGTCTTTACCGATAATGCAAATCTGAATGTTACCGCAGGTCAGCGTGTGCGCTTACAAGCACAAGTTGCTGAAGCCTTTAGCAATACCCAGCTACAGAATGTCACGCAAAGCGTAGCCTGTGGTACAGCTGAATTGCCTAGCGCGGTAACCGTGAGTTTACCGGTCGCTGCATTAGATTATTTAGAACGCTATGAAGGCATGTTGGTGCAATTCGCGCAAGAGTTGACGGTAAACAGCAACTTTACCTTAGGCCGTTTTGGCGAGTTAGTGTTATCAAACGGTCGTCGTTACACACCGACTCAAGTCGTTACGCCAGGTGCCGCCGCACAAGTCTTAGCGGCTGAGCATGCCTTAAATCGCATTATGTTAGATGATGCCTCAACAGTGCAAAACGCTGCCACGGTCATTTATCCAGCACCGGGTTTAACGGCGATGAATACCGTGCGTGCCGGCGATACCGTCGTGGGCTTAACGGGTACCCTTTATTACAGCTTTAATGAATATCGGGTTAACCCGATTAATAGCGTGAACTTTGTTGCGACAAATCCGCGCACAGCGCAGCCTGAGCTCAGTGGCGATGGTAACGTGAAAATTGCTAGCTTTAACGTGTTGAACTATTTCAACGGTGACGGCTTAGGCGGTGGCTTCCCAACCGCGCGTGGCGCCAATAATCTGTTTGAGTTTGAGCGTCAGCGTGCCAAGATTTTAGCGGCTTTAGCGGCGTTAGATGCCACCGTGATTGGCGTGATGGAAATCGAGAATGATGGTTTTACAGAAACCTCTGCCATTGCTGATTTAGTACGCGGTTTACAGCAAGTCAGTGGGCAAGACGATTGGCGCTTTGTCTCAGTTAACACGCCGGTGATTGGTACCGATCAAATTACCGTGGGCATGTTATATCGTGCTAATTTAGCCACCCCAGTGGGGGATGCTCAGATATTAGATGAAAGCAACTCTGCCACGGATGCTAATGGCGTAGCGTTATTTAATACCCGCAGTAACCGCCCGATGCTGGCGCAGCGCTTTAAGCTCACCAGTAACAATGCTGAGTTTGCGGTGATGGTGAATCACCTTAAGTCAAAGGGTTCAGCTTGTAGCGGTGATCCAGATCTTAATGATGGTCAGGGTAACTGTAATATCACTCGGACGCGCGCGGCCGAGGCAGTAGGGCAATTTGCCGCGCAGCACTTTAATGCTATTCCGGCACTGGTTATCGGTGATTTGAATTCTTATGCGAAAGAAGATCCGTTAACGGCGCTGGCGCATGCCGGTTACGCTAACGTATTTGATGTGTTAGAGAAAACGCCCACCTACGGTTATGTGTTTGATGGTTTAGCGGGTCAACTCGATCATGCCTTACTGAACGAGCCTGCACGCCGTTACTTAGTGGATGCGGCAGAATGGCATATTAATGCCGATGAGCCTATTTCACTGGATTACACCCAAGAGTTTAAATCTGAGCAGCAACGAATCGATTTTTATGCGCCCGATGCTTATCGTTCGTCTGATCATGATCCGGTGATTGTAGCGCTGGATCTGATTGCGCCTTTGGATATTGATTTAAACCTGATCAAAGTGAATCAAGGTAATGCTAAATCAGGTTCGAAACTGGTGCAGTTACGTTGGAGCAGTGTGCAAACAGGCTTAACGCTGTATCGCGATGGCGAAGTGGTGGCGGTGTTGGACAAGCCTGGTCAGTACAACAATCAATTTAAAACCAGTGCGCCAGCCGTTACATATACCTTATGTTATGACGCGACCGCACAGTGCTCTGCGCCATTAACCGTGCAGTTCTAACCTGGCTAAAGCGTTGCGAGCAACGCTTAAACAGATAAAAAAAGGGCCCGTCGTCAGACGGGCCCTTTTTATTTACAGTATCCCGCTTAAGCGGCTGCTGTTTTGGTTTGCTTTTTACTTTCAGCTTTTAACGCTTCAGCACCATTGGGTTGCTGGGTTAAAGTTTTGTCTGCCGCTAAGTAATCGGGTTCAAAATCATCCACATTAATCACAAACAAGCGGCTATCTTCAGCTTTACGTAACTTATCCGCTTCTTGTTTATTAATCACGCCCAGCTCTAAGCCAATATCAGCCACTTCATGTAACTTGAAGAAGGGCAGGCGTTTACCTGAGGCTTTGCTGACTTTATCAAACAGCGGCTCTGCAGCTAACACATCCAATAAGGCTTGTTCTACGCGACCTAATTGATTACCTGGCTCAACCGTTAAATATAAGTGCTTACCTAAGCGGTTACGCGCTTCACAAGGTGTCATCATGATACGTGAAACTTGATGATCCAGCATATCTGATGGTTTGCGCAACGTGCGACCAAATGGGAAGACAATGCGTTTTAGCACGATACCAATGACGCGGTTAGGGAAGTTATCGAATAACTCGGTCAGCGCCAACTGCGCTTTGGCCATGTTATCTTCACAAGCCCATTTTACCAAAGGTAAGTCTTGAACTTGGCGACCTTCATCTTGATAACGTTTCAGTACTGATGACGTGATATATAACATACTTAAAATGTCACCTAAACGCGCTGAAATACGCTCACGACGTTTTAAGTCGCCACCTAAGGTTCCCATGGCAACATCTGACATTAACGCAAGGGCGGCACTAAAGCGGTTCATTTGCTTGTAATATCGCGCAGTGTCATCGTTGTAAGGTGAATGGCTAAAAGCACCACCGGTTAACGATAACCAGAAGGTCCGGAAGAAGTTACTAATGGCAAAACCAATATGACCGAATAACGCTTTATCAAAGGCCGTTACGGCAGCGCCTTCATCCGTTAATTGTGCGGCTTGTAACTCGGCTAACACATAAGGATGACAACGGATGGCACCTTGACCATAAATAATCATGTTACGGGTCAGGATATTGGCACCTTCTACCGTGATGGCAACAGGCGCACCCTGGTAACCGCGAGCTAAATAGTTATTTGGACCCATACAAATGCCTTTACCACCATGCACGTCCATTGCATCATTAATCGCTGTGCGCATGCGCTCAGTCATATGGTATTTGGTAATGGCGGAAACCACTGACGGTTTTTCACCTAAATCAATCGCACCTACCGACATCGAGGTAGAGGCATCAGCCATATAGGCATAACCACCAATGCGTGCCATCGCTTCTTCAACGCCTTCCATTTTACCGACAGGCAATTTGAATTGACGACGAATACGTGCATAGGCGCCAGTAGACAGCGCAGCCGCTTTAATCCCACCGGTGCTGTTAGACGGTAATGTGATGGCGCGACCGACAGATAAACATTCAACCAGCATGCGCCAACCTTGGCCGGCCATTTCTGGACCACCAATGATGTAAGAGATTGGTACAAACACTTCTTCACCTTGCGTTGGACCATTTTGGAACGGCACATTCAATGGGAAGTGGCGACGACCAATTTTTACACCTGGGGTGTCGGCAGGGATCAACGCACAGGTAATACCGCGATCTTCTTCTTCACTTAATAGATGATCTGGATCGTACAGTTTAAAGGCTAAACCTAGCACCGTAGCGATAGGCGCTAAAGTAATATAACGTTTGTTCCAAGTTAATTTTAAACCCAGAACTTCTTCACCTTGCCACTGACCTTTACAAACGATGCCCACATCAGGGATCGCACCGGCATCTGAACCCGCTTCTGGGCTAGTTAAAGCAAAACACGGAACATCGATGCCTTTGGCTAGGCGCGGTAAATAGTAATTTTTTTGCTCATCAGTACCATAGTGTTGCAACAGTTCGCCTGGGCCTAACGAGTTAGGAACACCAACGATGCTTGATAACACCATGCTTTTACTGGTTAATTTTTGCAATACGCAAGACTGTGCATAAGCAGAAAACTCTAAACCACCATATTCTTTTTTGATAATCATCGCAAAGAAACCGTGATCTTTTAAGTATTGATAGACTTCTGGCGCAAGATCGGCACGTTCATGTGTTGTATGCCAGTCGTCCGTCATGGCCAGTAATTCTTCAACTGAGCCGTCTAAAAAGGCTTGCTCTTCTGCACTTAACCGAGGTTGTGGGAAGTTGTGCATTTTATGCCAGTCAGGGTTACCGCGAAATAAATCGCCTTCCCACCAGGTGGTACCGGCATCGATGGCTTCTTTTTCTGTCGTCGACATTTCCGGCATAATTTTGCGATATAACGCCAGTAATGGCTTTGTCAGATGTTGCTGACGTACCGAGGCGATATTTAGCGGTAAGGCAATGATTAGAAAGACTAACCAAGACCAAAAGCCGACGATGTCGCTAAAAGTACCAATTAATAATACACCCGCTAAAGCGGCGGTAAATAATGTGAGGCTGGCGCGGTGATAGGCAAGAATGCCTGTCGCCACCAGCAAAGCTACACAAACCAGAAAAACACTCATTGTTAACTCCTGCGATAAGAGGTCTGACCACTAAAGCCTTAGCTTAGAACGCTTTGATTTAAGTTGCAAGTACTTCTGTGCAATGCTTATCTATACAAAGTGTCAACTAATGTTGCAGACTCTGTACAATAGCCTTTAGCATAGCTCAGTATCGGCCTTTGTGTGTAAACACAAGCGGTGTTTGCACTTTTTAAACGCCAACGACATCGTTGTGGATTAATGGGAATACACCAGTGTGTGAATTATTGGGAATGTCGGCCAATGTGCCGACCGACATTTGTTTTAGTTTTAAAGGCTTAAAAGAGCGCGGGGGGCGCACAGGCCCACATAAAGATGGCTGGGGAGTGGCCTTTTACGAGCAAAAAGGCGTTTGTACTTTTAAAGATGCGCTGCCCAGTTATCAATCCGAAATTGCCCGCTTAATTTCTGATTACCCGATTAAAAGCACCGCTGTGGTTGCGCATGTGCGGCAAGCCAATCGGGGACAAGTAGCATTAGCCAATACTCATCCGTTTACCCGTGAACTATGGGGGCGTTATTGGACTTATGCCCACAATGGGCAGTTATCCCATTATCAACATTTAGCGGTGGATCGGTTTTTACCGGTGGGAACGACTGACAGCGAACGTGCCTTTTGTTATCTGCTCAGCGCTTTAGCGGCACGTTATCCAGAGAAAAGCCCGGGCCCCAAAGCCGCATTTCGTTATATTCGTCGCTTATTACCGCAGTTACAGCAGCTAGGGGTATTTAATATGCTGCTCACCGATGGTGAGTATTTATTGGCGTTTTGCAGCACTAAGCTGCATTGGATCACGCGCCGGGCCCCTTTTGGTGTGGCGCGCTTATCTGATGTTGATGTGGATATTGATTTTAGCCAAGAAACCACTCCGAACGATGTCGTGACCATTATTGCCACTGCACCGCTAACTAATAATGAGCAGTGGCAAAAAATGCAAAGTGGTGAGGCGCAGTTATTCCGTCGTGGCGAGCCCATCGACTGTTGAGGTGGGGGTGAGCCACTGTACTTTTTGCAGTTGTACATCAAATTGTTCAACGTTATCTTCGCCACGCCAAAGTCTGACGAGCATATAATCAAGCTCAGGTGCAACCCAGGCTAAAACTTGCTTGTCTGAATTTTCTTCAACCCGAGCAATGCGTAACGCGCGAACGGTGCCAAAAGGTAAGGCCAACGCTTCTTCGGTGACCACCTGATAGTGGTACACTTTATTATTGCCATCGCGGTTTAACACTTGGTAAGTGAAATCGGTTTTACCCGCGCGTAAATCCAGCACTAACTGTTGATGGTAACTCAGTGGATCTAACCAATCGTCTTGCCAATCGATGGCTTTGAGCGTTTGTTTTTTACCGGTGAAAAGTTGTTGTTTCTGCCAGTTTAAACGCAATTCATAGTGTCGATTAGAACCGGTACCCGTGCGGATCATTTTATAATGTGACGGTTTTAAACGGCCCTGCTCAAGCGTAAAAGTGGACGTTTCGCTGCGCTTATCACTAAACACTAACCAAGTGATATCACTGCTGTAGCCCATTTCATAATGGCTGTCTTTTTTATGCAAATAGCGTTTAGCCGTGCCATGGCTTTTGCCGCCACGGTACACTAAATAATCAGCATTAAAGGGAGTAAAAATAGGTGCTGCAGCAGTGTCTTTCGACAACTCAGCAACGCTAGGGGCTGGCAACGATGTCGCCAATACAGCAGAACTACAGAATAATAGTGTGCTTAAAAAAAGTGACGTGTTAACACGCCACTTCAGAATCATCCTCATCTTCGGCATAACCTTGTACTGAAAGTAAGTTACCGTCTAACCATGCCTCATTGCCGCGCTGTTGTAAACGATTTTGACAAAACCAACGCACAACCAGTGGATAAATCAGATGTTCTTGCTCATGTACCCGTTCAGCCACTGTCGAAGCATCATCACCTGGAAAGATAGGCACTTTCGCTTGCAAGATCACCGGGCCGCCATCAAGTTGCTCTGTCACAAAATGGACACTGCAACCATGTTCAGTATCGCCGGCATCAATTGCGCGCTGATGCGTATCTAAACCTTGATACTTCGGCAACAAAGATGGATGAATGTTCAATAATTTTCCAGAAAAGTGCTGCACAAAAGCGGGCGTGAGGATCCGCATAAAGCCGGCAAGCACCACTAATGATGGCGCAAAACCCTCAATGGCTTGTTGTAAAGCCCTATCGTAACTGGCGCGATCGCTATAGTCTTTGTGGCTGACGACACGGGTAGCAATACCCGCTGCCGTTGCCCGTTGCAAACCATAAGCGGACGCTTTGTTAGCAATAACCCCGGTAATTTTACCGGGGATCGTGCCTTTCGCACAGCCATCGATAATGGCTTGTAAATTACTGCCATTACCAGAGATCAGTACTACAATAGCGTTCATGCGGCCTCGTTATTCGTTAATAATAACCAGTTGCTCATCTGCCGCAGCCGCTTGAATCTCGCCAAGGTGCCAAGCTGTTTCACCCGCTTGTTGTAATGTCGCTAAAGCGGTAGGTAATTCGGCTGCAGGCACGACCACTAACATACCCACACCACAGTTAAAGGTGCGATACATTTCATGGCGGCTAATATTGCCTTGTTGCTGTAACCAGTTAAAAATGGCGGGCCACTGCCAACTCTTGCCGTCAATGACGGCTTTGGTATTGGCCGGTAAGACACGAGGAATGTTTTCCCAGAAACCGCCACCGGTAATGTGACATAACGCATGCACAGGGCTGGTTTTAAACAAGCTCAGCAGGTTTTTCACATAAATTCGGGTAGGTTCTAGTAAGTGATCGGCTAACGACTTACCTTCTAATAAGGTGTCTGCTGACTGACCTGACACTTCCAATACTTTGCGAATTAATGAAAAGCCATTAGAGTGAGGGCCAGACGAGGCCAATGCGATAAGTTGATCGCCCGGTTGTACTTTGCTGCCATCGATAATGTCGGCTTTTTCAACTACGCCTACGCAAAAACCTGCGATATCGTAATCATCACCGTGGTACATGCCGGGCATTTCAGCCGTTTCACCACCGACCAAAGAACAACCTGATTGCACACAGCCTTCAGCGATGCCAGTAACAACGCGTGCGGCGGTGTCAACATCCAACTTGCCTGTGGCGTAGTAATCTAAAAAGAATAATGGCTCAGCGCCTTGCACCACTAAATCATTGACGCACATGGCAACTAAGTCGATACCTACGCCATCATGGCGTTTTAAGTCCATGGCTAAGCGTAGTTTTGTGCCCACGCCATCGGTACCTGAGACTAACACCGGCTCTTTATAACCGGCAGGGATTTGGCACAGCGCACCGAAACCGCCTAAACCACCCATGACTTCTGGGCGGGTGGTGCGTTTTACGGCACCTTTGATGCGGTCAACTAACGCATTACCTGCGTCAATGTCTACTCCGGCGTCTTTGTAACTTAAAGATGTGTTGTGCTCGCTCACGGCTTTCCTCGAATGGCTAAGTGGGTTGGCTAAAGTGCTGACTATTTTACCCGTTTAACCGCGCAGACAAAAGCCTTACTGCATAGCATTCTCTTTCGCTTGGCGAACATAGTCTTGTAAACTGATGGTATCGTCATTGGCGATCTTATGGTAACAGACTGACGCAAAAGGAAATTCTTTGTCGCCAAAGGTCACTGCAATATAAGGTGCAGATTGATCTTGTTGATTGTTGTTCCAGTCACCCCCGACCAGTTTAATGAACACTTCACCGACATAAGCGCCAATAATATTACAAAGTGTAAATAACATTTCGCCAGAATGTTGCCGATGCTGCTGATCTTTGTGTAATGCCGACAACAAGGTGTCGACGACCGCTAAACTTTCGGCAGAGCCATCTAGCGTTAATTGATGTTGTTCGGCGGCATAAGCAATCGCATCTTGTGCGGCGGCATGCATTAACTGGTTTATTTCGGCAGATTGCATAGGGGTTCCTTATTATTTTTGATGGACGGCCAGTAACAGCTGACGCAGCTGACGACTGCCGGGGCCAAGAGATTCTTCTTGTGGTGCCAATAAACTCATCGGCACAAAACGTTCGGTGCTTTGTTGCAGCGGTAGCCGAAACAAGGTTTTATCGGCTAACAGCGGTGCCACCACAAAGTCGGGCAACCAACAAAAGCCTAAACCGAGTAATAATATATCGACTGCTTCGTCAAAGTTATTTACCGTCCAACGTTGTTCTGCTTTTAACCAGCCAATATGTTCTTGCGGTTTAACGGCGGTGTCACGAATAACAATTTGCAGTTGTTGGCTCAGTTCATTTTGGTCTAGGCTTGGTAGCTGTGCTAACGGGTGCGACGCGCCCACCACGGGAATAAAACGGGTGATCGACAACGGCTCACTTAAATAGCCTTTTGGCACCACGCCGGTGATGACTAAATCGGCTTTTTTCTGAGTAATGATTTCGCTAGTCCCTGTCAGCACCGTATCAATAATTTGTACTCGGCTGCCACGGCTCATTGGATAAAATTGCTGTAATGCTTGGTATAGATAGTGTTTGGGGTAGGCTAACTCGGTGGCGATACGAATTTCTGGCTCCCAGCCCTTGTCTAAATTATCGGCCAGCAGTTCAAGTTCTTCAATTTGTTGCGTTAAAATACGCGAACGGCGCAGCATAACTTCGCCGGCGGCAGTCAGTTGAGCTTTACGCCCAATGACTTCGAGCAATTCTACGCCCAACTGGGTTTGTAATTTTGCGACGGCATGATTCAGCGATGATTGGCTTTTGTTGAGCAACTCGGCCGCTTGGGCATAGCCACCGGCATCAACCACCGCTTGTAAAATGCGCCATTGCTCTAACGTGGACTTTGGGCGATAGGGCATAACGAGCCGTTTCCTTACTTTGCTTAAACCCTGGCTACCACCACCGCACGTAATGGTGCCGGATAACCCTCAATGGTCTTACTATGGTCATTTGGGTCAAGAAAATCAATCAGACTTTCATTTTCCATCCAAGGGGTGGCACGTTGTTCATCTAAGCTGGTGTGATTTAAATCGACCAGTTTAATATCTTGAAAACCCAGCCGTTCTAACCAGTGACACAAGGCGGCTGTGCTGGGGATAAACCAAACATTACGCATTTTGGCATAGCGTTCACCGGGTACCAATACGGTTTGCGCATCACCTTCAATAACCAGTGTCTCTAGCACCAATTCGCCACCGGGGCGCAGCTGTTGTTTTAGTTGCTGTAAAAAGTCTAACGGCGAGCGGCGATGATATAACACCCCCATCGAGAACACCGTATCAAATTGCTTTAACGCCGGCATATCATCAATACCAATCGGCAGTAAATTAACCTGCGGATCGGGATTAAAATGTTTAATGGCTTGAAATTGCGTATAAAACAGCTGCGAGGGATCAATACCCACAACAAAGCGCGCCCCAGCGCCGCGCATCCGCCATAAATGATAGCCACTGCCACAGCCGACATCTAATACCAAGCGTTCGGTTAAATCACTGATGTGCGGCAGCACCCGTTGCCATTTCCAATCTGAACGCCACTCGGTATCAATATCAATACCGTGGATCTGAAAGGGGCCTTTGCGCCAAGGTTTTAAGTGCTGGAGTAAAAAGCGAATGCGTTCTGCTTCACCTGCGCTGATATCACTCGTTTGCCCAAAGGCAACGGCGTCAGCCAGTTCTATTTGCGAGACGCGGGTCGTTGGCAGATTAGCAAGTATTTTTTGCCATTGTTTAAATTCACCATGCAGCGCGGTTTTCGACCACAACGCTAATTGCGCCGGTAAGGTTTCTAGCCAAGGGTGCAGGCGGCTGGTAGCAAGCTGTGCATAAAAAGTGGAAAAGTCCAACATGCGAATCAATCCTTTAAAGCAAACATCGAGCAAAAATTAAAACATTGAAACCAAACACTGTGCGAGTGAAAGCCGGCTTGCTGCAGGCGCGCACTGTGGGTGGCGAGCGTGTCGGGGCGCATAACTTTTTCCAGCGCAGTGCGTTTTTGGCTAATTTCTAATTCGCTGTAACCATTGGCGCGTTTAAAATCATGGTATAAATCAATCAGCAAATCATCATTAACAGGGGTATCGGCTTTAAATTTTTCTGAGATGATCAAAAGGCCACCTGGTTTTAACCCCTGATAGATTTTGTTGAGCAGGGCTTGGCGATCTTCCGGTGCCAAAAACTGCATGGTAAAGTTCACCACCACCACCGCAGCATTTTCAATAGTAAGCTGTCGAATATCACCTAATATAGCGTCCACCGGCACATCCGAGCGAAAGGCTTGCAAATGACGCTGACAACGCTCAATCATGGCACTGCTATTATCCACTGCAATCACTTTACAATTGTCGGCGGTAATATGGCGGCGCATGGACAAACTGGCCGCCCCTAACGAGCAGCCTAAATCATAATAATGACTATTTGCCTGCTGATAGCGCGCAGTCAGTTTACCGATGGTTTGAATAATCGTTTGATAGCCAGGTATAGAGCGCTGGATCATGTCAGGAAAAACGTCGGCTACCGCATCATCAAAACGGAAATCCTGAATATGTGCCAAAGGTTCGGCATAAACGTGGTCTTTTTGCATTAACACACTCAGTGGTTGTCACGAAAATGGCGGCTAGTTTACCTGAAATTTGCCGAGCGCTGAAAACTTATCGTGTTAAGCTAGCGACTAAGCAGAGTTTTCGGCTCTGGGCAGTGACTTTAAAGCGCTTTTCGCTATAATTGCCGTCATTCAAATCAGTTGCTTTCAGTTGTTCAGCATGGAGAAAGGATAAATTAATGCGTAGTCATTATTGCGGTAAGTTATCGGTAAACGAAGTCGATCAGCAGGTCACACTTAGTGGCTGGGTAAACCGTCGTCGGGATCTGGGTGGGTTAATTTTTATCGATATGCGAGATCGCGAAGGCTTGGTGCAAGTCGTTTGTGATCCCGATCTGAAAGCGTTATTCGACGTCGCTTACACCTTGCGCAATGAATATTGTATTCAAGTCACCGGGCAAGTTCGGGCGCGTCCCGCTTCACAAATTAACAAAGAGATGGCGACGGGTGCGGTTGAAGTGTATGCCAGTGCGCTCACCATTTTAAATAAGTCAGCGCCGCTGCCTTTAGACTTTAATCATGAGAACAGCGAAGAACAACGCTTAAAATACCGCTATCTTGATTTACGTCGGCCATTAATGAGCGAACGTTTAAAGTTTCGCGCTAAAGTCACCAGTTTTGTACGTAACTTTATGGACGGCAATGGCTTTTTAGATGTTGAAACCCCCATTTTAACCAAAGCCACGCCAGAAGGTGCGCGAGATTATTTAGTGCCAAGCCGCACGCACAAAGGCGAGTTTTTCGCTTTGCCACAGTCACCCCAGTTGTTTAAACAACTGCTGATGATGTCGGGCTTAGATCGCTATTATCAGATCGTAAAATGTTTTCGTGATGAAGATTTACGCGCCGATCGTCAGCCTGAATTTACCCAGATCGATATCGAAACCTCTTTTATGAGTGCGCCAGAAGTGATGGCGGTAACGGAGCAAATGGTTCAGCAGATGTTTGAACAATTGCTGGGTGTGGATTTAGGCACCTTCCCGCAAATGCCCTACTGGGAAGCGATGCGTTTATACGGCTCAGATAAACCTGATCTGCGTAACCCCATGCAGTTTGTAGACGTTGCTGATTTACTGAAAGACGTTGAGTTTAAGGTTTTTTCAGGCCCAGCAAACGATGCAAAAGGCCGCGTAGTGGCATTAAAAGTGCCAGGCGCAGCAGAAAAAGTATCGCGCAAAGATATTGATAACTACACCCAATTTGTCAGCATCTACGGTGCAAAAGGCCTCGCTTGGATGAAAGTAAATGACGTTGCCGCGGGGGCCGAAGGCGTGCAATCGCCGGTGGCGAAGTTTTTAAGCCCGAGCATCATTACTGACATTTTAGCGCGTACAGCAGCCGCTAACGGCGATTTAATTTTCTTTGGTGCAGACAGCTATAAAGTGGTCTGTGAAGCCATGGGCGCACTGCGCTTAAAACTGGGTGAAGATTTACAGATCACTCAACCCGGTTGGAAGCCATTATGGGTGGTGGATTTCCCGATGTTTGAAGAAAACGACGATGGTAGCTATTCTGCTGTGCATCACCCGTTTACCTCACCATTAGATACGCAAAGCTTTTTAGCTACGCCTAACCAAGAATTAAAGCTGGGCGAATTGTTATCCAATGCCTATGACATGGTGCTAAACGGTACCGAATTAGGCGGTGGCTCAGTCCGTATTCATACCGCAGAAGTACAAGCGAAAGTGTTCACTTTACTGGGTATTAGCGATGAAGAGGCGGCAGAAAAATTCGGCTTCTTACTCGAAGCGTTAAAGTATGGCGCACCGCCACACGCCGGTTTAGCCTTTGGTTTAGATCGCTTAGTCATGTTAATGACCGGTGCAACCTCTATTCGTGATGTGATGGCGTTTCCTAAAACCGCCACGGCTGCGTGTCCATTAACGGATGCACCTGGTGCGGCCAACCCGCAACAACTGGCTGAGTTGGGTATCCAAGTCACGCCAAAAGCGTAGTTACTGCATTACACAGCGAGGCCCTAGTGCCTCGTTGTGCCTTTATATCCTGTTTATGATTAGCTAAGAGGAGTAAGACATGGCTGGACATAGCAAATGGGCTAACATGAAGCATCGTAAAGCCCGTCAGGATGCCAAAAAAAGTAAGATCTGGACGAAGATGATCCGCGAACTCACGGTAGCGGCGAAGATCAGTGCCGATGTGCAAGCAAATCCACGCTTACGTTTGGCTGTCGATCGCGCTTTAGCCGAAAATATGACGCGCGATACCATCGACCGAGCCATTAAACGTGGTGCCGGTATGCATGATGCCGATAACTACGAAGAACTCGTTTATGAAGGTTATGGCCCAGGTGGTGTGGCGGTTATTGTCGAAACACTCACCGATAACAATAAACGTACCGTTGCTGATGTGCGCCATGCCTTTTCGAAAAATATGGGTAACTTAGGCACCTCAGGTTCGGTCTCTTATTTATTTCATCGCAAAGGCGTGTTGTGTTTTGCCGCCGGCGCTGATGAAGAGCAAATCTTAGATGTGGCACTGGATGCCGGTGCCGATGATGTACAAACCCAAGAAGATGGCAGCATCGAGGTGCTCACCAGCCCTGAGTATTTCAGTGCAGTACAGGATGCGCTTAGCGGTGCAGGCTTTGTGGCTGACTCTGCTGAGCTAACCTTAGTGCCTGATACGCATGCCGAATTGGATGCTGAGACGGCAGAGAAATTTATCAAATTACTGGATGCGTTAGAAGATTCTGACGATGTACAAAACGTTTATCATAATGCGCAGATCAGTGACGACATTATGGCTAGCTTGGAGTAGCCTTGAATATTATTCTGGGCATCGACCCTGGTAGTCGTTTAACGGGTTACGGTGTGGTTCGCCAGCAAGGTGGGCAGTTTCATTATGTGGCCAGTGGTTGTATTCGTTTAGGCACTGATGACTTTCCTGAGCGTTTACTGCGGATCTTTAACGGCATCAGTGAAATTATTGCGCAAACGCAACCGACTATTTTTGCCATTGAACAAGTGTTTATGGCGCGCAACCCCGATTCCGCACTCAAATTAGGTCAGGCGAGGGGCGCGGCTATTGTGGCGGCTAAAAATGCCGGTTTAGAGGTGCATGAATATTCAGCGCGGCAAGTTAAGCAAGCCGTAGTGGGCAGTGGCGCGGCGGATAAAGCGCAAGTACAACACATGATCCGGCATTTATTAAAGTTATCTGCGAGTCCTCAAGCCGATGCGGCAGATGCGCTGGCCGTGGCCTTGTGCCATGGTCATACGCAGCAAAGTTTAATTGCCATGGCTGGGCAAGCCAGTAAAACAGTTCGCGGCCGTTTACGTTAACGCCGCCCAAAGATAAGAAAACAGATGATTGGACGTTTAAGCGGTATTATTTTAGAAAAGCAGCCACCCGATTTATTATTGGACGTGGCCGGTGTGGGTTACGAAGTGCAATTACCCCTCACCAGTTTTTATGCTTTGCCCGAAGTGGGTAAGCCCGCGGTGATTTACACCCACTTTGTGGTGCGCGAAGACGCACAGTTACTTTATGGCTTTAGTAATCAAACTGAGCGTAGTTTGTTTCGACAATTAATTAAAGCCAACGGCGTTGGGCCTAAGTTGGCGTTAACCATCCTATCTGGCATGACTGCGCAGCATTTTGTGCGTTGTGTGCAATTTGACGATCTGAGTACCTTGGTAAAATTGCCGGGTGTCGGTAAAAAAACGGCCGAGCGTTTAGTGATTGAAATGCGTGATCGCCTAAAAGATTGGGGCGTCAGTTCAAATACGCCCATCACCGATAAAATGATTATGCAGGATGATGAAGCCTTATTCGCGCCCCCGGCTTCGGCAGAGCAAGATGCGATTAGTGCCTTATTCGGTTTAGGCTATTCGCAAGCGCAAGCGGCAAAAGCGGTGCAACAACAATTGAAACCTGGCATGAGCAGCGAGCAGCTGATTAAAGCAGCGTTAAAGAGTATGATTTAACCCCGCAAGCCAGGTCAAGCAGAGTGTCTTGCTGGCCTGTATCGCGGTTAATCGTTGCGTTTTCTAAGCAAATAAAGCAGTTATAAAAGGCATAGCATGATAGAAGCAGATCGTCTGATCCAGCCTAGCGCATTTAAAGAAGAAGAAGCCATCGACAGGGCGATTCGGCCAAAATCGCTGGCCGATTATACCGGCCAAGCGCATGTGCGTGAGCAAATGGCGATCTTTATCGAAGCCGCCCGCGGCCGTGGTGAGCCGCTCGATCATTTATTGATTTTTGGCCCGCCAGGTTTAGGTAAAACCACCTTAGCCATGATTGTGGCCAATGAAATGGGGGTGAACATTAAAACCACCTCTGGGCCTGTACTAGAAAAGGCCGGTGATTTGGCGGCGTTACTGACCAATCTTGAAGAAAATGATGTGCTTTTTATCGATGAAATTCATCGTTTAAGCCCCGTGGTAGAAGAAATTCTGTATCCAGCCATGGAAGATTATCAGTTAGATCTGATGATTGGTGAAGGCCCTGCGGCGCGCTCAATCAAACTCGACTTACCGCCTTTTACCCTTGTCGGGGCCACCACCCGGGCTGGTGCTCTGACATCACCCTTGCGCGATCGCTTTGGTATCGTGCAACGACTGGAATTTTATAAAGTAGAAGAGCTGACGCAAATTATTCAACGCTCGGCCAACTTCCTTAATATGCATTTAGATGAAGCCGGTGCCACTGAAATTGCGCGACGCGCTCGTGGTACGCCGCGTATCGCTAACCGTTTGTTACGTCGTGTGCGAGATTATGCTCAGGTTAAAGCCAATGGCATAGTCAGTGTCGAAGTGGCGTCTGCCGCGCTGAAAATGGTCGATGTAGATGCACAAGGTTTTGATTACATGGATCGTAAATTACTCGATGCCATTATCGATAAGTTTATGGGGGGGCCGGTAGGGCTAGATAACTTAGCCGCGGCCATCGGTGAAGAAAAAGAAACCATTGAAGATGTGATTGAACCCTTTTTAATTCAGCAAGGTTACATTCAACGCACGCCACGGGGGCGAATAGCCACGCCGCGTGCTTATCAGCATTTAGGTTTTGACCTGCCACAAACACCAACATAAGGGTGTTGCTACTCGATTTTTAAGTAAAAAAAAGCCCGCTCAATGAGCGGGCAAGCAACAATTTCAGGAACTGCTTCAATAAATCCAGGGAACATGTTTGGAGCAAACAACAAAACCTCTCTCACAAAGTCTCATTGTTAAGTGACCTGTACTAAACAATCAAAATGCGCTACCAAAATTTTGACTGTCTTTGCGCTAGCTCAGAACACCTGCATATGATAGAGAATTGGAGTTTTTACTTCAAACGAGAAAAACTGGCGTTTTGATATTAGAAAAACTAATGGCGCGCCAGGGTGTACGGCGAGCAGGATAAAAAGAGACTAACGAGTTTATCGCAAGCTATTGCTGAAATTCATCTGCCATTCATCTTAATCAAGCATGATAGCACCAGATTACTTTTTATCGCTTAAAACGATAATTTGTACCTAATAAATCGGCCTTTATTCTGAACTTAGCCGATAGACCTGTGTCAACGTAATGTTTTAATAAAAAACAAGTAGTCAGTGTAAAAAAATATAGTTACGAAATTGGTCGACAGCCGATTGAGTTTGTACGCTGGCTTAATTATCATACAGGCGCGAAATAAAGCGGAACCAGATGCAGCGAAACAACTTCTCATGGTCAGTGCGGGTGTATTATGAAGATACCGATGCTGGCGGCATTGTTTACTATGCAAACTACCTGAAATACTTCGAAAGAGCGCGCACCGAATGGTTGCGTGCCCTCGGAGTTGAGCAAGATATCTGGTTAGCGAATAAAGTGGCTTTTGTGGTTACTGAAGTGCAAATGAAGAACACCCGCCCAGCAAAGTTTAATGAGCTGTTGACGGTGTCCAATGAAATCAGTACCTTAAGGCGTGCTAGTTTAAGTTTTAAACAACAAATTCACAATGCAGCGCAACAAGTTGTGTGTGCAGCAGAGATTAAGATAGCGTGTGTTGACCCAGAGCAGTTAAAAGCTCGTTCAATCCCCGCAGAAATAACAGAGGTATTATCGCGTGTCAGGTGAAATTTCCATTCTGCATTTATTGCTCGATGCCAGCATAGTTGTTCAGGCAGTAATGTTAATCCTGGTGGGGATGTCAGTAACCTCGTGGGCGATGATTTTTAAACGCAAGAAGATCTTAACCGAAGCGTTAAGTGATGCGAAAAAGTTTGAAGACCGTTTTTGGTCGGGCATTGATTTATCTAAGTTATATGCTGAAGTCAGTGCGCGCCAACAAGCCAACGGTATGGAAGCCTTGTTCAAGTCAGGCTTTAAAGAGTTCGCGCGGATGCACAAAACGAGTCGCCAATCAGCGGCAGTGATGGACGGCACGCATCGTGCGATGCGCGTAGGCTTATCGCGCGAAGTAGAGCGCTTAGAATCGGATTTGCCATTTTTAGCCACTGTCGGTTCAATCAGCCCCTATATCGGTTTGTTCGGTACGGTCTGGGGTATTATGAATTCTTTTATCGCTTTAGGTGCGGTGCAACAAGCCACCCTAGCGATGGTGGCGCCTGGTATCGCTGAAGCCTTAATTGCAACTGCAATTGGTTTATTTGCTGCCATCCCGGCCGTTATTGCTTATAACAAGTTTTCAACGCAGGTTGAGCAGATTGAAAGCAGCTACATCAACTTTGTTGAAGAGTTTGCGAATATTCTGCATCGTCAGGTCAGTAGCGGAGATCAAGGCTAATGATGTACCCGCGTAAAAAGCGCCGCCCAGTTGCTGAGATTAACGTAGTACCTTATATCGACGTTATGCTGGTGTTGTTGGTGATTTTTATGATTACCACACCGATTATCACGCAAGGTGTGAAGGTTGAACTGCCAAAATCAGCGGCACAACCGATTGAACAAATGAAAGACGGTAAAACGCCTTTAGTGGCCACCGTTGATGAAGATGGCTTGTATTACTTTGAAAAAGACGGTAACCAGCAAGGCCCTTTTACCGCGACACAGTTACAGGTTGAAGTGGCAAGTTGGTTAAGCATTGAGCCTGGCACTCAGGTGATAGTAAAAGGTGATGGTCGTGTGGATTACAATTCTGTGATACGCCTGATCAATGTGTTGAAAAACGCTGGGGCTCCCGCTGTCGGGTTGATGACTGACAATGAAGTCTGAGTTGCAAGCAAAGTGGTGGCAAAAACCACTGGCAAAATCAGTAGGCTTGCACCTTGCGTTAGTGCTGGGCTTATTCATCAGTACCTTAAGTTTTTGGCCAAAGCCAACTGAAATTATGTTATCGGGTGAAGCAGGGCTCAGTGCCGATGCGCCACCTCCACCGCCACCAGCGCCTGTTGAAGCGGTGGCGATAGATAAGCAAGCGTTAGAGCAGCGTGTTGCTGAGATAAAAAAACAGCAAGACGATACACGTAAAGCTGAAGAGAAACGTATTAGAGATTTAGAACGCCGTGCGAAAGAAGCTGAAAATTCACGCACAGCAGAAGAAGCTCGCTTAAAACGGGTAGCAGAAGAAAAACGTAAAGCGGATGCCGCAGCCCAGGCTTCAAGACAAGCTGCTGCAGAAGCAAAGAAAGTACAAGAGGCCGAAGCGGCTAAAGCGCGCGCTGCCGAGCAACAGCGTGTTGCCAAAGAGCAAGAACGCAAAAAAGCGGAAGAAGCGGCCAAAGCAGCAGAAGCGAAACGCAAAGCGGAACAAGCCGCGTTGGCCAAAGCGCAAGCTGAACGTGAACAAAAAGCACGTGAAGAGCGAGAGCAAGCTGAACGCGAACGGATGATCCAAGAGCAGTTAACCGCAGAAGCGGAAGCGCGGCGCAGAGCCAGATCACAACAAGCTGTGACTGAGGTTCAACGCTATACCGCGATGATCAGCGATGCGATTGATAGAAACCTGATTAAAGATGAATCGACCATGCGTGGCCGTACTTGTCGGGTAAATATTCGCTTAGCAACCAATGGTTTTGTGACAAGTGTCAATGTGATTAGCGGTGAGCGGGTGGTATGTGATGCAGCAGTGCGAGCGGTAAATCGGGCAGGGACCTTGCCGATGTCAGCTGACCCTGATGTATATAACCAACTCAAAGACATAACATTAACGGTGGCACCAGAATTTAGATGATGAATTTTTTACGTAAATTAGGTTGCAGTGTCTTACTGCTGGTCGGTATGCAAGCGCATGCTTCTTTAGAAATTGTGATTACCGGTGGTGTTGATTCTGCCCGTCCGGTGGCGGTGTTACCGTTCACGTTCAAAGGCACTACCTTGCCTAAAGAAAATATCGCGGATGTCGTGTCTGCCGATTTAATGCGTAGCGGTAAGTTTAATCCTATTTCGTTTTTAAAAATGCCGCAGCGTCCTGCAACCTCAGCTGACATTAATTTTTCAGCTTGGGCAAAAGAAGGTGTAGAAGCCATTTTAATGGGGTCTATTACTGAAATTGGCATCGACCGTTACAGTGTTAGTTTTGAATTAATTGATGTATTAAAAGGTAGCACCGGTTTAAGCAGCCAGATGCTGAATAGCGGTATCTTAGGTGGTTCGCCACAGTACTTGTTAGACAGTCGTGAAACCACGATTAACGGCAGTCAATTCCGCCAGTACGCCCATCGTATTAGTGATATTGTCTACGAAAAGTTAACCGGTGAGCGCGGTGCTTTCTTAACTAAGATTGCTTATGTTTTAGTGCGTCCTAATGCAGAATTTCAATATCAATTAGTCGTTGCTGATTATGACGGCTATAATGAGCAAGTATTATTACGCTCGAAAGAACCATTGATGTCGCCTAACTGGTCACCAGACGGTACCAAATTAGCTTATGTCACTTTTGAAAAGCGTCAGGCACAAATTTATATTCAAGATATTTACAGCGGCCGTCGTACCATTTTGACCTCGTTCCCGGGTATTAACAGTGCCCCAACCTGGTCCCCTGATGGCAGAAAGATTGCGATGGTATTGTCTAAAGACGGCAATGCAGAAATTTATGTGATGGATGTGGCCACCAAAGCGTTAACCCGTGTGACCAGTCATCGCGCCATTGATACAGAACCGAGCTGGTCACCAGATGGGACAGAAATTGTGTTCAGTTCTGAGCGCGGTGGTAATCCACAACTTTATAGCGTAAATTTGAACACAGGCGATACCCGTCGCTTAACGTTCGAAGGCGAAATGAATCTGGCGGGGACTTACTCACCAGATGGTCAGTCGATTGTTATGGTTAACCGTACCAACGGCCGCTATCATCTGGCAAGAATGGACAGACAGACCCGTTATTTGCAAGTGTTGACCGCTACTAACCTAGATGAGTCACCGAGTATTGCACCTAACGGTTCGATGATAATTTACAGCACTATGCATGGTCGTTCGCAAGTGTTGGCACTGGTTTCTATGGATGGGCGTTTTAAAGCACGACTACCGGCGGCTGATGGACAGGTGAAATCGCCGGCTTGGTCACCTTTTTTATAAAAAACTTGGTAAAACTTGGTAAATCTAATCTAATCTAAGGACAAATGATGAACTTAAATAAAGTGTTAAAAGGTCTGTTAATCGCAGTTCCAGTATTAACTTTAGCTGCGTGTAGCTCAAAGTCTTCAACAGGTGCTGGCGACGCTGACACGTCTGCTAACACAGTTCAAACTGTACAAGTTGAACGTGTAGATCCAGCGGTTGCTGCTGCTGAACAAATGCGTTTAAAAATGGAAGCATTACGTCGTGAAAACACCGTATACTTCGATTTCGACAAAGCAACTATCCGTCCAGAATTTGCAGAAGTTCTGCAAGCTCACGGTGAGTTCCTGCGCGCTAACCCAAGCGTACGTGTGACTGTTGAAGGTCATACTGACGAACGTGGCACGCCAGAGTACAACATCGCGTTAGGCGAGCGTCGTGCAATGTCTGTGGTTCAGTATTTACAGAACCTGGGCGTAAGCGCTGGCCAGATCTCTACAGTAAGCTACGGCGAAGAAAAGCCAGCAGTACGTGAGACAGGCGAATCAGCTTATGCTAAAAACCGTCGCGGTGTATTAGTTTACTAATTTAAAAGGTACGAGTGAGGATGATAGTGAAGAAACCTCTGCTTATAGCAATGTCCTTAGTCAGTGTTGGCGTCTGGGCAAATCCGGCGCCGGTTACTGAGATAAGTAAAAGCGGCAGAACAACTTCAACATCAGCCACTGCAGCCGCGGTGGGTACAGTAGAGCAGCGATTGGCAACGTTGGAGCGGGTGGTTGAAGCCCGCGCCGAAGGCCAAGTGCGTATGCAGCAACAATTGCAGATTCTACTGGATGAAGTAAGCGATCTCCGTGGGGTCACTGAAACTCATTCATACCGGCTGGACGAGATTATCCAGCGACAGCGTGATATTTACCAGGAAATAGAACGGCGGGTGAGTGCTGTACAAGGTGGAGCGTCTAACGCTGCACCGAGTTCAGCCACACCGGCTACGAGTGGCCCGGCAGTCATGGTTTCGGGTAACGTCTCGGAAAACGACGCCTATGACAGAGCAGTCAACATGGTGTTGAAAGACCGACGCTATGATGCTGCTATTCCTGAATTTGAGAACTTTTTGCGTACTTATCCAAATTCGGTGTATGCACCCAACGCGCATTATTGGTTAGGGCAGCTGTTGTTTAACAATGGCGAGCTAGCTAAAGCGAAAACAGAGTTTGAACGCGTAGTGAAAAACTTCGCCGAATCAAGCAAAGTGGCGGATGCATTATTGAAGCTTGGACAGATAGCAGAACGCAACAACGATAAAGCCACCGCTTTAGGGCATTATCGAACTCTGGTATCTGCACATGGTAGCTCTACGGCTGCCAAACTGGCAAAGGAACGCCTCGAGGCGCTTAAATGATCAACCCGGCCTGGTGCCGGGTTTTTTCTTTCTGTTGTTTAGCGATTAAACAATTCGTCTATAGCCTTACACCAATCCGCTGGGATTTTAAGCAGTCAGCCGGCTAAAGCCGAAAAAATCACAGTTTTTGGTTGCACTAATTACGTAAATCAGTAAGATATGCCTCCGCGGTTAGGGTCGTTAGCTCAGTTGGTAGAGCAGTTGACTTTTAATCAATTGGTCGCTGGTTCGAATCCAGCACGACCCACCAAATCGCACAAACAAGTACACCGAAGTGGGTCGTTAGCTCAGTTGGTAGAGCAGTTGACTTTTAATCAATTGGTCGCTGGTTCGAATCCAGCACGACCCACCACTTCGTGTTTACCCTGTTTGGGTCGTTAGCTCAGTTGGTAGAGCAGTTGACTTTTAATCAATTGGTCGCTGGTTCGAATCCAGCACGACCCACCAAATTGCACAATACAGTATACCGAAGCGGGTCGTTAGCTCAGTTGGTAGAGCAGTTGACTTTTAATCAATTGGTCGCTGGTTCGAATCCAGCACGACCCACCACTTCGCAAATACGTAGCCTACTCAGACTCTCAACGTAAACCACCTAATCGCTTCGCACATCTGTACTGTCCTTTTTATGTTATGCCTTATATAATACGCGGCCTTGACCAGCTACTGAGTATCTTCTATGGATCAGCCGTTGTATTTTTCAGAGCAAGATTTTGCTTTCCCGAAAAAGCCTGTGCCATTAAGTCACGATGATAAAGCCGCTTACAAAGCGCGGATCAAAACCTTATTGCAGCAAAAAGATGCGGTGTTAGTGGCGCATTACTACACCGATCCAGAAATTCAAGCGCTGGCCGAAGAAACCGGTGGTTGTGTATCGGACTCTTTAGAAATGGCGCGTTTTGGTAACCAGCACCCTGCAAAAACCTTGTTGGTGGCTGGCGTTAAGTTTATGGGCGAAACCGCCAAAATTCTTACGCCAGAAAAAACGGTCATTATGCCAACCTTGGAAGCGACCTGCTCGTTAGACTTAGGCTGCCCAGCGGCAGAGTTCTCAGCGTTTTGCGATGCCCACCCTGACCGCGTAGTTGTGGTATACGCTAACACCTCTGCGGCCGTTAAAGCCCGTGCCGATTGGGTTGTCACGTCTTCTATTGCCTTAGATGTAGTGGACTACCTCGACAGCCAGGGTAAGAAAATCTTATGGGGCCCTGATAAGCACTTAGGCGCTTATGTGCAAAAGCAAACCGGTGCCGATATGTTGCTGTGGAACGGCGCCTGTATTGTGCATGACGAATTTAAAGCCAAAGCGTTAATTGAGCTGAAAAAGCAATATCCAACAGCCGCTGTGCTGGTACACCCTGAATCGCCTGATAGCGTGGTGCAGTTAGCCGATGCTGTCGGTTCGACCAGCCAGCTGATTAAAGCCAGCCAAACCTTACCGAATGACATCTTTATTGTGGCGACTGATCGCGGTATTTTTTACAAGATGCAACAGTTAATGCCAAACAAGACGTTTATGGAAGCCCCAACCGGCGGTAACGGCGCAACTTGCCGCAGCTGCGCGCATTGCCCTTGGATGGCGATGAACGGCTTAAAAGCGATTGAGGAAGCGCTGCTAGAGCATACTGGCCATGAAATTTTTGTTGATGCGCAACTGCGTGAGCGAGCATTACTGCCGCTAGACCGTATGTTGAATTTTGCTAAAGAACAAAAAACCGTAGTAAAAGGTAACGCTTAGTTTTTGTAACACAGGGATTGGCCAAAATAGCGTCAATAAGCTTGTGCTATACCAATTAGTTATTGCTAAGCGCGGCCTTTTTCCCTAGTATAGCCGCGCTTGCAACGCAAGTTCCGGAGAAATGGCTGAGTGGCTGAAGGCGCACGCCTGGAAAGTGTGTTTAGGTTAATCCCTAACGAGGGTTCGAATCCCTCTTTCTCCGCCAGATCAAAACAAAAAGCCCACGCTTATGCGTGGGCTTTTTGTTTTGATGCGTCGAGATAGCGGACTTGGTTTGAACCCTAAGGTTCGACAAATTCGCCGGGAGCGAATTTGGACGTGCTTTAGCACGGCCCGAAGGGCCAGCGCCATCGACTGCGCTGGCACAAAACGGCAGGATTGCCGTTTTGCACGGCTCTGCCGTCCGAAGGGCGAGTGCCATGGATGGCGCGAGTGAATCCCTCGATGTCGCCAAAAGCTCGGGCCTTTTGTTTTAACGCGGCAGAGATGAGGTCTTGGTTCGAACCCTTAGGTTCGACAAATTCGCCGGGAGCGAATTTAAACGTGCTTTAGCACGGCCCCGAAGGGTGGAGGGCAGGAAGCCCGGAATACAAATTCGCCGGGAACGAATTTGGACGCACTTTAGTGCGGCCCGCAGAGCCAGTGCCACCGACTGCGCTGGCACAAAACGGCAGGATTGCCGTTTTGCACGGCTCTGCCGTCCGAAGGGCGAGTGCCATGGATGGCACGAGTGAATCCCTCAATGTCGCTAAAAGCCCGGGCCTTTTGTTTTAACGCAGCATAGATAAGGCTTTGGTTCGAACCCTGCGGTTCGACCAACTTGCTATTTATGCATGGATAAAGCGGATTTATTTGCAGCACGCCATGGTCATAATAAGCTACTCAGAAGCGTGTTCAAAAAACGCAATACAATGCCGATAAAAAGCCTGCACTAAACGTGGCATAGGTGCATATGCCGAATAAATAAAACCGTATTCATGATTAATCAGTGGTGCTAATGGAATGAGTTTGAATTGATCATTAACGTACTGCTGCGCCAACACTTTATTAATAATAGCAATACCTAAGCCGCGTTTAACATAAGCACAAGCCGTTGCGACACTGTGCGTTTCTAATCGAATCGTTGGCTGAAAGTGTGCTTCTTTAAATACATGCTCAATTTTGTGGCGGGAAGGTCGACCTTGCCCCAGCATAATTAGCGGATGCTGAGTTAAATCGTGCAAATGCAGTGTCTTATGGTGGCTTAAAACATGCTCTATCGGCACCGCACATACCATAGGGCTTTGCAAAATAGGTTGGCTAATCAGGCCGGGATGGTTCTCAGGTAATTGAATAAAGCCACAATCGATAGAGCGCTGAGCCACCAAATCACGAGCAAGTTGCGGACTGTGTGAGTCAATACTTATTGATACCTTGGGATATTTTTCGATAAAACTGGCGACAGCATCTGCTAGCGGGCCTGAATTAAAGCTGGCCGGCGCGACCATAGTTAACGAACCGGTTTCAGTGCGGTGGATGTTTTTTGCTAAAGCTAAAAAACGGTTGGCATTACTCAGTAATAAATCAATCTCAGGGGCGAGATTTTTTGCTTCAGCGGTTGGGATAAGCCGGCTGTGCTCGCGATAAAATAATTGAAAGCCCACGAGTTCTTCTAAGCTTGCTAACAGCCGACTAACGCCAGGTTGTGTTAAACCTAATTGTTTGGCTGCTGCCGTGACAGAACCCGTTTGCATAATGGCTTGAAAGCTTAATAAGCTACGTAAATTTAAATTATCCATATTTTCCTATGACGTTTTGTTATGGGGCGATAATAAAAAATCATAATATTGCATAGGTTTGGCGGCTTTGCTAGTTTTCTTGATGACACAACACATCATTAATACCAAGCAGCGGGAAACGCCATGAATAAACATCCTCTCTACCCATTATCAATGCTTACTTTGGCAATCAGCAGTGCCTTAGTTTTTGCAGCTAATCCAACTTATGCGCAACAGGCAGAGCAAACAGCAGAGCATGCTGAAAAGTCTGTTGAAGTAATTGCTGTTACCGGTTCACGCATATTACGCCGAGGTGAAACCGAAGGTAGCCCTATTCAAACTATTGAACGGGCTGACATAGACATTAAAGGGGCGATGTCGATCGGTGAAATCTTACAAGGCTTGCCTTCGGTTGGTGCCAGTTTAAATGATAACGGTTCTGCGGGTACCAGCCATGGTACTTCTAGTATGAACTTGCGTAATTTAGGTGAAAACCGCTCATTGGTTTTGGTGAACGGTAACCGCTGGGTTAATGGTGCGGGTAGTCGTGGTTTTCGTGATTTTGTGGATTTGAATACCATTCCATTTGCCATCATTGATCGCGTTGAGGTACTGCAAGATGGTGCTACGGCTATTTATGGTGCTGATGCCATTGCCGGTGTCGTTAATATTCACACTTTGAAAGACTATGATGGGGCCAGTGTTAAAGCGTACTATGGACAAAGTAGCGAAAGTGACCGACAAACCACCAATTTAGATCTTAAGCTGGGTAAAGATGTGGGGGAGCATAATTTTCTTTTTGCTGCCAGTTATTCCAACCAAAAACCTATCTTTACTCAGGATCGCGAGCTCACGGCATTACCTTTGAATGGTTTATCTTTAGGCTCAGCTGAGGGTTTATTTCGAGAAAGCAGCTTAGCAGGACGGGTTAATTTTACCATCCCCGCTCAAGGTATTACCCGTGAGCCCGGTACCGATGGTAATAACCTCGCCAGCTGGCGGCCGGCGACAACGAATGATCGTTTTAATCGTTATTATGATAACTACGTCGTCGCACCAAATGAGCGGCTAAGTTTGTATGGCCAAGCACAGTTTCAATTGGCTGATACCGCTATTTTTACCGAGACTCGTTTACGTGTTGAGTTATTACATAATCGTCGTGAATCAGATCAACAATTTTCTGCTGTCATTCCGATAGTAAATGGTAGTCGGGGGTTTATTATTGCGAACGATCCTCGCGTGAATCCGTTTGGCGTAGAGTTTTCTGGTAGCGATTTTGTGATGACTAACTTTTTTGTTGATAATGGTTTACGCAAAAACGTGCAGGAGGTTGAAACAACGCGTTTCGGTCTCGGTTTAGAAGGTTTTTTACCTGGTGACTGGCGTTGGGATGCATTTGCATCCTTCGCTAAAAACGAAGGTACTTTTTCATCAACAAATCAAATACATTTGGATAAGCTGGCATTGGGCTTACGTGCCTGTAATGCGGCCGGTATTCAAGCTGATGTCAGTGATTTGCTTGCCGATTGTGTGCCGGTGAATATGTTTAATTCGTTAACGCCAGCCATGGTGGACTATATTAATTTCACTGGGCAAGATGCTAATGAAGCAAAACAGCAGCATCTACGGTTTAACCTGACCAATGCTATTGCTGAATTGCCGGCTGGTGATGTGTTATTAGCTACAGGCATGGAGTATCGTAAAGAGCAGGGCACCGATACCCCAGATAGCATTATTAACTCGCCAGCGCGAGTGACTCGTTATCAAACTACATCTTCAGCTCCACGCACCGGCACCATGGGTGAATATGATCTGTATGAAGCTTATCTTGAACTCAATATTCCGTTGTTAGCGGATGCACCTTTGGCCGAACTTTTAGAACTGAACTTGGCTTCACGTTTTTCAGATTACAGTACCTTTGGTAATACAACGAACAGTAAAGTGGGGATTCTTTACCGGCCAATGCAAGATGTGATGTTACGCGCAACTTGGGCCGAAGGCTTTCGAGCGCCGTCATTATTAGAGCTTTATGAAGGTGAGCGTGCTTCGTTTTCTCCGGTGAATGATCCGTGCTCTGCCAATACTAGCTTACCAGGTTGTGCTGGCATTCCAGCGGCTTATGTACAAACCGATGCAAATATTCCCATTACGCTTGGTGGCAATATTTTACTGACCCCAGAAACCTCTGAAAATTTATCTACGGGTTTTGTTTATACACCCACTTGGTTAACGGGGTTTAGTATTACCACTGATTGGTACAACATTAAAATTGACAACACGATCAGTGCCTTCGGAACGCAAAACCTTCTTGATTTATGTGCTTTTACGGGGCGTAACTGCAACGTGATCAGCCGTGGAGTGACAGGTGAAATTACCAATGTGGTTGATGGTCCGGTGAACCTGAATGAAACAGAGGTGTCGGGGATTGATACCGTAATCCGTTACCGTTTGAATAATAGCTTAGGGCGTTGGGACTTTAGCACCAGTGTCTCCAAGCTTAATAAATTTGCTGAGGTTGCAACCTTAGCCGATGGTTCTACTTTAACAACAGACAAAAAAGGTCTAGCTGGGGTGCGAGAAGCTTATCCAGAATGGCGTGGTAATTTTACCACTCAATGGCGTAACGACCATTTCACACTGGCTTATGATGTACGTTATATCGGTGATACTACCGAAGTGTTTGCTAACCAGCCTAGTCACATTGGGTCAATGTTTTATCATAATCTTACTGGCGGTTATAAATTAGACAATGGTCTTGCTTTGCGTTTAGGTATTAACAACTTATTTGATAAACAACCGCCTACTTCGCGAGTGAATACCAATATCAACTTCGATCAACAGACATACCATGCGGTAGGCCGTTTCTATTACCTGCAAATGACGTATGACTTCTAAAGGTTAAAGAGGGGGCACGTTTCACGTGCCCTTCAGCTTAATGTATAAATGAGAAACCCTATGATAAAAAGCTTTCAGTTGTTGTTGCCTGAAGCCGCCGCCATTCCACTTGTTTTTGACTCGCCACACAGTGGTATGGCGTTGCCAACAGGTTTTCAGTGTCAAGCATCAGAGGCGCAGATGCGTTCGGGCTGGGATGCCTATGTTGATGAATTATGGCAGCCGGCAACACAGGTTGGTGCGACCGTTTTAAAAGCCTTAGTTTCCAGAATGGTCATTGATTTAAATCGAGCGGTTGATGATATTGATCCGGATATGATAGCCGGTGAATGGCCTGCTAGCATTAACCCTACGGCCTACAGTCAGCGAGGCATGGGCTTATTGCGTCGTTATGCGTTGCCTGGTTTGCCCATGTATCAGCAGCCATTATCAGTGGCGGACGTGCAGCAGCGTATTGCTGATTATTACTTGCCATACCATCAGTGTTTAGCCGAATTATTAGCGAATTATCATGCAACATTCGGTGCTGTTTGGCATATTGATTGTCATTCTATGAAGTCACGTGGTAATGCTATGAATATTGATAACGAGCAAGCCCGGCCATCAATAGTCATTGGCGATAAAGATGGACGCTCTGCTGATGCTGACTTTACGCAATTACTGGTCAATTTTTTTGAAAACGCGGGTTATAGCGTTGCGGTAAATCATCCTTATAAGGGCGGCTACCTCACCGAATGTTTTGCTGATCCACAACATAACCGACATAGCGTGCAAATTGAAATTAATCGGGCTTTGTACATGGATGAAAAAACCTTTAGTAAACATGCAGGCTTTTACCAGTTACAAAGTGATTTAGCTGAACTCGCGGCAGTCATCCGCAATTTTATTTCTGCTAAGTTGTCATCATTAGCCCAAGGTAATTCTTTATGACAGAGCAAAAAAACACCGCCCCTGAGCCTGTTTTCAACAAAACAGTACGTAGTGGCAGTAACCCCATTGTTGTTTTGCTGTTTATTTTGCTGTTGGCATCTTGCCTAACTTATTTACTCGACTCTGGAAGTTATCAGCGTGCCGATGGTTTAGTGGTCGCGGGTAGCTATCAGGTGATTGAGAAAGATCGCTCCTTGCGCCATGTTTTTGGTACGGTGGCAGATGCGGCAGCAGGAGAAGCGCGGCCTGTGGGCGTTGTTGATGTACTACAGGCCATTCCAGCGGGGCTGCAGCGTGGCGGCGGGTTAATTTTTATGGTGCTGATCATCGGTGGTATGTTTGGCATTTTAAATCAGTCGGGCGCTGTTGATGCCGGCTTAGAGCGTTTACTTTCTGCAGTAAAAGGCAACATTTATGGTTTAGTGATTTTTTTAATGACCATGTTTGCCTTGGGCAGTACTTTTCTTGGGCTAGCATCAGAATATTTATTGATTATTCCGTTGATGGTAGAGCTGGCCAGAAGATTAGGGATGTCTAACCTGATTGGGCTGGCTATTTTAACGGTGGCGGTTAAGGTCGGTTATTTGTCTTCAATAACCAATCCATTACCACTGACCATTGCGCAGCCATTATTGGGGCTGCCGATTTTTAGTGGTGCAGGCATGCGCACGTTGTTTTTCTTTATTTATTTGTTTTTCGGAATCATTTTCATGCTGTTGATGATCCGGCGGGCGGGTTTTAATACCCAAGTTGCCATTGAGTTTGATAGTAAAAAACTGAGTAAGCGGCATTTGCTGTTATTACTGATTATGTTAAGCGGCATAGCTGGGCTAGTGTATGCCTCTAATACTTGGCAGTGGAAAAACCAACAACTTACCGCTTATTACATAGGGTTAAGTATTATCTTGGCCAGTTGCAGTGGTTTAGGTGCCAGTGGTGCGGCAGATGCTTTTGTCGCCGGTATGAAAAAGATTTTGTTGGCCAGTATTTTAATTGGTGTTGCCTTTGCCATCGCGATCACCTTGGAGAACGGGAAAGTGCTGGATGCGGTAGTGCATGGGTTAGTTGGTATTATCGGCGAAGACAATCCTTATGTTGCCGTAGTTGGGATGTTTATTTCACAGTTATTGTTAGATGTGATGATCCCTTCAACTTCAGGGCAAGCGGCGGTCAGCATGCCAATCTTGGGACCACTCGGTCAATTATCGGGTGTCGGCGCGCAAACTACTGTGCTGGCCTTTTTGTTTGGCAATGGTATTACCAATATGATTACGCCAACATCAGGCACCTTATTAGCTTATTTAGCCACCGCACAAGTCAGTTGGACGCAATGGGCTAAGTTTATCTTTCCACTAGTCTTAGTGTTTATTATCCTTGCCTGCTTCATGCTTTTTTTTGCTGTTTCAGTGGGGTATTAGGCATTCAAAAAGTGAGTTAATACATAGCAAGTTAATTGATAAAGGCCCACGTTAACTACGAGGGCCTTTTGCATTAATGCCTCAAGATAACAAACAGGAGGTTCACCAAGAGGTTCGATTCACACGCCGGGAAGCATAACCTGCTTTGGAGCAATGTCGAGCCGGAGCGTGCCCCAAGCTGTAACCGGCTATACCACACCAGAAAGTGGTAAGCCGAGATCAACTTCTCATCAAGCCGGTTACTCAGACCAATACCAACTAGTGACATTATATCGGTATAACTTCTGGCTTAGAGGCGAGACCGCGTTAACCCAATGCTCAGCACCGCTGGAGGCGGGATCAAACAACACACAGCGATTAAACAGTGGTGAGATAGCAATAGGTTGCTGATGTGTTCCCATAAATACTAATTCACCGCCGTCTTCCTCACGCCAGTCTTGGTTTAAGTACAGCAACATACACACTTCTCTACCCGGTGAGTCATCCGCGTGTTGTTTGACAAAATCGTTAGCGCTTAGTCGAAAGTAATTGGTATTTATTGCCGGGTTAGCCACATTAATATCGGTTAAAGCCACTTTGAACAGCCGTGACAATAAAGCTAAAAATTCATTGCTGCGTAAAAACAGCAGAAATTGCTGTGCGATATCGCTGGGGTCATTTTGCTCGGGGCGTTGCCACAGATCGCGCTGCACAAAACGCTGTTGCGCGGTGGTTTTTTGCCAGGTAGACGAGTCGACATACAAGGCGGAGTAGGTATGTTGTTGCGTTTGCCAGTTCGATGCATGTTGCAGGGCAGCTAACACGCTATGCAATTTTGCCGTATCAAATAAATGATCCAGCACCAGATGTTGTGGGCTTGAGTGTATTAGTTGTTTACGAAAAGCACGCACCGCGGTATCGGTTATTAGCGCTTTGTTTAACCACATCGCCAGCACCTATAAATTGGGGGTTGTTGTAATCGGCGTGATAATAAAGGGCAGAAGACCTAATTTCTATTCATTTTCTGTTTAAGTGTGTGAGTGATGCCCATTTCAGCCCGCTAACCTAGCTGCCTAACGCGATGGCTATAGCACTGTGCCCTCAACACCGTGTGATGTTCAGCTGGCTGCCGATAAGGCCTCGCGCTATACAGCCTAAAACAAAATCCCTATACTGCCGCCAAGGTTGACTAATCCATCATTAATACGTCGTATGAGCGCATTACGCTATTTACAAGGCTACTCTGCACAGGTGCAGCAGCAAGTGAGTGAGCTGATACTGAACCAGCAATTAGGTAACGTCTTAGCGCGGCGTTATCCAGAGCAGGTGCATGCGGTGCAAACCGACAAAGCGTTATATCACTATACGCTTGAGTTAAAACGCCAGCATTTAAAAAGTAGCGAACCGCTAAGTAAGGTGGTGTTTGATCCTAAGCTGCATGTCATCAATAATGCGCTGGGCACCCATACGCAAATAAGCCGGGTGCAGGGCGGTAAGCTAAAAAGTAAAAATGAAATTCGCGTGGCCAGTGTGTTAAAGCAATTACCGTTGCCGCTGTTACAGATGGTCGTTGTGCATGAGCTGGCGCATCTGCGCGAGAAAGATCATAACAAAGCCTTTTATCAACTGTGCCAATATATGTTGGCCGACTACCATCAGTTAGAGCTTGATCTGCGGCTGTTTTTAACCTGGCGGGAGTATCAAGCAAGCCCTCAATACTAGTTCGAGCCTGCAAGTTCTTGCCAAAACAACTCAGCATTAGCTGGGCAGTGTTTTTATCTAACCCAAGCGATTGGGTTGAGTTTCATGCCGGTTATTGCTGATAGCGTTTGGGATGATGTTGTAAGTGGCATTCAAAACAGCACAATCAATCGCAATTGATGAACCCGATCGGCAGTTACATAACAGACGCTTACTGCATCAAGTTGAATGTGCTCTGCAACAGTTCCGTCAAGAACAACGTCAGGCTTTTTTAATGTATCCGCAATGTTAATTACACCATGGTTCGTGATTATGTTACGGCAAAGGGCAAACCGTTAGCACCGCCGATGTTAGTCAATAACTTACTAACTGTCCCTTCAGCCATTATTCAGTTTGCAGAGCGTATCTTCAGCGCGTTGCTAGTGGTACTGTGCGATAAAATCTTACGCTGCCCTCTGCTGTGGCTAATTGTGCTGGGCAAAAGGCACTGCTAGAATTCGCGGCGAATTAAGCATCAGTCCTGGCTTCCAACCCTTTTACTTACACTTTCGAGGTGATAATGCGTAAGCTTGCGGCAATATTGTGTGCAATGGTTGCGTTTTCTACGGCGGCGCAAACCGCTGGTATCGTATTTAGTAGTGATTTTGAACAAAGCAGCTTAAAAACTTGGCGACAACTGGGTGAGTGCCAATTAACCAACGAACAACCTCGAACGGGTGAGGGCGCGATGCGCTGTCAGGCCGGCAGTAACTCCTTGTTTAGCCGAGAATCGATAGGCGAGCAAGGCGTGCTTGAGCTTTGGGTGCTGCCCGAGTCGGAGTTTACTTCTTACCGTATTCAAGTGTTGGTCTCAGAAAAAAGCACCTTAGACAGTGCGTGGCAGCCGGTTGCCGTGATTGAACAGCAAGCGGGAGAGTTAGGCTATAAAGCGCACCGCATTTCGGTGGATGATCCTGGGCGTAAATTTTTACGGCTGGATATTGAATCTCAGCATGGCTTTGTACAATTAGATGACTTGCAAACCAGTCGCATTTTATTAGCGACCGCTTTGCATAAAAACGAGCAGCGCATTATTAGCGGCATTTTGGATAAGCTGCGTAAAGATAAAAATATTGAAGTGCAAGCCGAGTCATTTCGTTCGCTGGGCACGAATTATGCGGCACAGTTAGAAGTGCAGCGGCAGTATCTCGAATACGCTAATGCCTTGCATTCGGGGATCTCTTTAGTGCTCGCCAGCTCAGAGCGCAATAAAATGTCCAATCCAATGTCCTATGCCAGTTTTCGCAATATCGTTAGTGATGCCAAACGCGTCAGTTCTAAAATTCAGCAAGCACGACTTAACTCGATGATCAAACCCTTTGGTGATCTGGTGACGGCTACTTTAAATGTAGTCAGTGCGGGCACTTATTCGGCCTTTGCAGAGCCGTTTAAATCCTTTTTGGCGGTGAGTTTTGACCGCTCTAGTTACCAAAATGCCGGGTTAAGCCGAGCGGATCGAAAATTTGCTGAAGACAACGGTTTAAAAATTTATCAGGATGCCGAGCGCTTTTTATCCGAGCTAGAGCGTGAATTACAACTGGTCACCGCGTTAGATAATGATTTAGCGAGCATTCAGCGCAATATTGATAGCTTTAGACGCGATCTCGACCGGCATTTACGCGATACGTTATTGCATGCCAGTGTGGTGGCATCCAAAGAGAATATCAGTAAGGTGCTAAGTAAAGATGAAGCGATCCGGCAAAAGCTGGGGGCAGCGGTGGCCGGCAACATCAGTTTAAAAGCGGGCAGTTATTTAAGTGATGGCAGTAACACCGAGCTGATCCGCTTTGTTCTAAAAACCTCCGAGTTACTCGATGGTATGCAGCGCTATAAAGACAGTTTTAACCAGATCACCTCGGCCATGTTGACCTACTATGAACGTTTTGAGCGCTCAGTAGCGGCTGAACAAAACCCCTTTACTGAAAAAACTGACAAAGAAGTGTGGGAAACGCACGCTCGCAAAGCGCGTGATTACCTCAAACAATCAAAAGACTCGTTTAGTCGCGCTTATCTGTAAGCACCAGTGGCAAGTTGCACATAAAAAAGGCCCTTGGTTGCAAGGGCCTGACATCATGACTAGCTTAACCGTTAACTGGCTTGTTTAGCCGCATAAGCTTCTACTTCTGCCCAAACGCGCATCAGGTTACCCGAGAGAATTTTCACGATATCTTCTTCGCTGTAACCGCGTTTAAATAAGCCTGCAATCAAGTTCGGGTAGCTGGCCACGTCTTTTAAACCGATGGGCAGTGAATCGCCTACGCCATCGTAATCCGAACCGATACCCACATGGTTAATACCCACTAACTTTACCACATGGTCAATATGGTCCAGTACGGTGTCTAATGTCGCAAACGGATAAGGATGGGTTTTGCTATAAGCTTCGCGAAATGCTTGATTATCTTCCACGCCCGCTTGCTGCGCAGCCGCTTTACGTAAGGCGTTATATTGATTGGCTTGGCGTGTTACGAAGGATGAACCAAAGTTAATTTGGATCACGCCGCCATTTTTGGCCAGCGCTTTTAACATATCATCATCCATATTACGCTCAAAGTCAGGCGTGTAGCTGCGCAGTGACGAATGCGAAGCAATTACCGGTACTTTACTGATGGCCACGGCCTGATAAAAGGCATCGTCTGATACGTGCGAAATATCAATCATCATACCGATATTGTTCATCGCCACTACCAGCTCTTTGCCAAACGGACTTAAGCCTTGCCAGCGGCGACGGATATCATAACTAGAGTCTGAAATATGATTACTTTCAGAGTGGGCGAGCGTGATATAACGCACACCACGCTGATAGAAATGCTGTAAATTTTCTAATTTACCTTCGATCGGCGTGCCATTTTCCATCCCCATGGCTAAAGAAATTTTGCCGCTGCCAAATTGTGCCAATACCTGCTGTGTGCTGCTGGCCATGGCAAATTTATCCGGGGCGCGTGCAACCAGGGCTTCCATACTATCAATCAGCTGATTGGCCAGTTGGTAACCACCGCCAGTGCGCTCGTAGGACGCGGGAATGTAAATAGACATAAAGGGCGCATTTAAGCCCCCTTGTTGTGCCCGCGGATAGTCAAATTCGCCGTTAGCCGTGGCAACCGTTACATCTTCCCATTTTTTATGGAGTCGATAAGGAACATCGATATGGGTATCAACAATAATATATTGCTGCGCTACGCGATCGGCGGTGTTTAGCTCAGCTAAGTTGTTACTTGTGGTTTGCATGGTCTGGGCACAGCTGCTTAACAGCAGGGTGCTACAGAGTATGGTCATAGCACTTAATTGAAATTTCATTCATCGTCTCTTATTGTTGGGTACGCCAAGTTTCATCTGAGCAGCTTTTTGGGCTGCCGACAAGCACTATCCGACCAATATGCCAATATCAGCGCTGATTGAAGTGGGTTATTGAGTTCAGTCTGCGCTGGTTGCTCAGTGCTTTAAGCTGGATTAAATTGCGTTAGTGAATTTAATCACGGTACTCTAAGGGTACTGGCCGAGACTTGCTCGGTATTTAGGTTACTTATTAGCAGAGTCATACTGCTTTATCAGAATTTTTGGAGATGTGCATGAAATCTTTACCTCTTTGGTTCGGCTGCGCCCTAGTTTCTGTAAGTTTACTCGGATGTAACGACACGGCTGCGCCGACGGCAGAAAAAAATGCGACGGCCGCGGCCGTTGAGCAAGCGGTTACTGAAAAGCAAACTAACCCGTTATTACAAAAATGGACTGGTCCTTTCGAAGGCGTGCCGGCCTTTGACAAGATGCAGTTAGCGGATTTAAAACCCGCGCTAGAGCAGGGCATGGCGGCGCATTTGGCCGATATCGATAAAATCACGGCTAATCCTGCAGCCGCTAATTTTGAAAACACGATTGTTGCTTTAGAGCGTGTGGGTGCAGAACTCGATCGGGTTTTCACTTATTACGGCATTTGGAGTGCGAATAAATCGTCTGAAGAATTCCGCGCGATCCAACGTGAAATGGCGCCAAAGCTGTCTGACTTTAATTCTAAAATTACGCAAAACGAAGCATTATTTCAGCGTGTTGCCGCTGTTTATAATTCAGAAGAGATGAAGTCGTTAACCCCAGAGCAGCAACGCTTAACACAACTGGTGTACTTAGGCTTTGCCAATAACGGCGCTACGTTAAACGCAGAGCAGAAAAAGCGTTATGCCGCGATCAATCAGCGTTTAGCGCAGTTGTATACGCAATTTTCAAATAATACGCTAGCCGACGAAGAAAACTACGTGTTGTATCTCACCAAAGAGCAATTAGGCGGTTTACCCACGTCTTTTGTTAACGCCGCTGCCGCTGCAGCCAACAGTCGTGGTAAAGAAGGCATGTATGCCATTACCAATACGCGCTCATCAATGGACCCTTTTTTAACCTATTCCACTGAGCGTGAATTGCGCAAGCAAGTTTGGAACACCTATTACAGCCGCGGCGATAATGGTGATGCACAAGATAACAATGCGTTAATTACTGAAATTTTGGCCTTGCGTGATGAGCGTGTGGGTTTGCTGGGTTTTGAGAATTACGCCACGTGGCGTTTACAAGATCGGATGGCAAAATCACCACAACGCGCAATGGATTTAATGATGTCGGTGTGGCCTGCGGCTATTGCACGGGTGCAAGAAGAAGTGGCCGATATGCAAGCTTTGGCTAAACAGCAGGGCAATGACATTACCATTGAGCCTTGGGATTATCGTTTTTATGCAGAGCAAGTGCGTAAAGCCAAGTACGATTTAGATTCAGACGAAGTTAAACAGTATCTGCAATTAGATAAACTGCGCGAAGCCATGTTCTATGTTGCTGGCCGCTTATTTAATTTTAACTTTACCGCGGTAGCCGATGGCAGTGTGCCGGTGTTCCACGAAGATGTGAAAGTGTGGGAAGTGACCGATAAAACCAGCGGTAAGCACATTGGTTTATGGTACCTCGACCCCTTTGCACGCACCGGTAAACGTTCGGGTGCTTGGGCCACCAGTTATCGCAGTTATAGCAACTTTGACGGTGCGAAAAACGTGTTGTCGTCTAACAACTCTAACTTTATTAAAGGGGCACCGGGCGAGCCTGTACTTATCTCTTGGGATGATGCTGAAACCTACTTTCATGAATTTGGTCATGCGCTACATGCGTTATCGGCTAAGGTCACCTACCCAACCTTAAACGGCGGGGTGCGTGATTACACCGAGTTCCAGTCACAGTTATTAGAGCGCTGGTTATTAACCGACGAAGTGATCAGTCAGTTTTTAGTGCATCATGAAACCGGCGAGCCTATGCCAAAAGCGTTGGTGGCTAAAATTAACAATGCCGCGACCTTTAACGAAGGGTTCAAAACCACGGAATATTTAGCCTCTGCCATTATCGATTTAAAACTGCATATGCTGGATGATCCAACAGGCATTGATCCTGATGCTTTTGAGCGAGATACCTTAGCGGCCATGGGTATGCCATCACAAGTTGTCATGCGCCATCGTACGCCGCAGTTTGGCCATGTGTTTTCTGGTGAAGGTTATGCTGCGGCTTACTACGGTTACATGTGGGCGGAAGTATTAACCTCGGATGCCGCAGAAGCTTTTGCCGAAGCGCCAGGTGGTTTTTACGATAAAGAAGTTGCTGCAAAGTTAGTTGAGCATTTGTTCAGTGTGCGAAATGCGGTTGATCCCGCCGAGGCCTACCGGGCTTTCCGTGGTCGTGATGCCAAAATCGACGCCTTAATGCGCGATCGCGGTTTCCCGATCCCGAAAGCCGACTAATCTCGGTTAATGCGTCATATAAGGAAGCCTGCGGGCTTCCTTTTTTGTCTCAAGCTTAGCCTGCGACCGGCGCGTGACACTGCTGTCAAGGCAGCTTTCCAAGGTTTGCGCTTACCGTTACAAGCTAACCCCCTGTTGCAGCACTGGGTGGCAGCGCAATCATGATCAGCCTGACAGATTAAGGTATACTGCAAAGCATTATCAGATCTGAGAGAGTGTCATGATTAAAACAGCCCTATTAGCTATGTTACTTGCAGTGAGCAGTCAGTCGGTACTGGCAAAAGAGCCGGTTAATTTAGAACGAACCATGAAAACCATGGGTTTTGCCCACAAGCAAGCTTCTGAAGCGAGCACAACGGCAGAAGCCTTACCTTTTGTTGAAAAGTTACAAAAGCTGGTGCAGCAAGCTAAACAAGCGCCACTGCCCTCTGACAAAGCCGAAGTATACAACGAAGGCTTAGACAAAGTATTAGCCGAGCTAGCGCTGGCTAAAGCTGCGGTTACCGCGGATGACTTGCCTAAGTTAAAACAACACTTACAGCAAATTGAACAATTAAAAAAGCAGTACCATAAAGAGCGCAAATTCAGTTTCTGGCAATTAATTTTTGGAAAATATTAAAAGCATCAAGATGCTGAAAGTACTTTAGATTAATCTGATGGTTTAGTAGCAAAGGGTTAGTCTTAAAGCCTTTGCTAGCCTGTGTTGAGCCACAGTTTCACAAAGATCGCCTATACTTAAATAGACGCTACCAGCACTTCTTGAGCGGCGTCAGGATAAGCGAGGACGATGCTATGAGTTCATTCTTTGCCGAAAGCCAATGGAGCAGTGTGCGAGCACAGGTCAAATGTGAGTGGGATAAGATCAGTTATGCTGAGCTTGAACTGACCCGCAATAACCCTGAGTATCTCACTGAGTTAGTGCAAGAGCACTATAATCTGGAAGAAGACGATGCCCGCCAACGGGTGCAAGCGTTCTTTGATAGTCTCTAACCACTTTTATTCACCCCAGTAGCAGCCTTTGCTACTGGGTTTTACTTTTTGTCTAGCCTTTTTCAGCCCCCCCTTCAAAAGGTATTTCAAACTAATAATCAGACGGATACGGCATCTTTGTTTAATCACCTTAAAGCAATTAATTGATTTTATTGGTTTGATTCAGGGCAGGGTCAGTTTATTTGCACTAGGCTTAAAGTATCGGGTAACCGATAAAGCCATAAATTGATGAGGATCAAGCGATGAAAGCAAACCAACATAAAGCCCATGCTGCCGAGCGGCAGTATCAGCAAGTAGATAGACAGCAGCAAGCGAAAGCGACAACGTCACTGAGTTTAGTCTGGCAAAAGCAACAGCAATTACGGCCGCAACCGTTAGCAGAGTTGGATATCGAGCGCTGTGCTGAACTGGGGTATAATTAATGTGCGAACTTGGCTGAGCAGTGACATTTTGGTGTACTGCTCAGCCTATTTATTAGGCTAAACCGACGTAGACGTTTTGTACGTCATCATCATTATCAATAGCATCTAAAAAGGCTTCAACCTCAGCCCGGGCCTCGTCATCTAAGCTCAGTGGGTTATTGGCACGATAGACTAATTTGGCTGAATGCACTTCATAACCAAAGTCGGGTAGGGCTTTTGCCACTAAATCAAGATCGGTCAGTTCAGTTAGGAAGATCACTTCACCGTCTTCACCTTCTTCAAAATCTTGTGCACCGGCTTCAATGGCTGCCAGCTCCATATCGGCATCGGCACTACTGGCCACGGCTTCAATTTGTCCTAAGTGTTTAAAGTCCCAGGATACCGAGCCCGCGCCTCCTAATTGCCCTTTACGAAATAAAATACGCATACTCATGGCACTGCGGTTTTTGTTGTCCGTTAAACATTCAACAATAACCGGAACCTGATGTGGCGCAAAGCCTTCATATACCACTGTTTCATAATTCACTGGGCCATCGAGTAAACCGGCGCCTTTTTTAATGGCACGCTCTAGGGTTTCTTTTGGCATGGATGCTTTTTTCGCAATTTCAATGGCTGAACGCAACTTGGCATTCATTGCCGGATCGGCCCCGTTACGTGCTGCAACCATAATCTCTTTGGCAAGTTTGGTAAAAATACGGCCTCTGGCATTGGCCGCATCTGCTTTATGCTTGTTCTTCCACTGGGCACCCATAATGAAGTCCTGTTAAGCTATCAATTAAAATTGGTGGGGTAGTCTAGCGAATAGCAGGCTTTTTTAGCAACTGCTGCATGATCTTTTTCGCAAATAAGCCGTTTAAGAAGGCATTAACAAGAGGAGCTGCCATGAACTTGGCTCATATTAAAGCAGTGGTTTTTGATTTAGACGGTACCCTGATCGATTCACGCTTAGATTTTGCAGCAATTTGCGATGATCTTGGTTGGCCGCATGGCACACCCTTACTTGAGCATATTGCCACGCTCGGCCCAGGTGCAGAAGCTGACCGGGCTCATCAGATTATTCGTCGTCATGAAAATGCCGGTGCAGCAGCGGCACAGTGGATGCCGGGGGCCGAAGCTTGTTTACTGGCGTTATTGGAGAAAAAGCTGCCACTGGCCATTTTAACGCGCAACATGCGCGAAGCCACCGAGCATGTGCTAACCCGGTTACAAATCCCGATTGAGTTAGTGCTCACACGAGAAGATTGTGCGGCCAAACCCGACCCGCAAGGCTTACATATCATTGCCGAGCGTTTACGCGTTCCATGCCAGCAGATGCTTTATGTTGGCGATTACGTATTTGATTTACAAGTTGCCGCTAATGCCGGGGCCGCATCCTGTTTATACCTTAACGACAGTAATCACCATTTTTTGCCGCAAGCGGATTACAGCATCGCTCACTTTAATGAGTTACAACAGGCGTTTTGGCAGCAAATGGCCTAACAAAGAGAATTTAACCGCAATGACTTGTCATTTTTACGTGATCGCCTCTATAGTATCAACATAAAAATAACAGTTAACAGGTGCACTTTGCTCGCTAGGTTAAAACAAAACTTCTATCTTGCTATGATCACATTAGTGGGTTTAATGATATTGCTATTCATTACGCCTTACGGTGTGTATCGTCTCTTCACGGGCAATCTGCTGGTGGGAATTGCGGATTTAACGATTGTTTTTACCAGTTCAATCGCGGTGTGGTATGCATGGCACACCAATGACACGGTGCGGCCAGGCCAGTTTTTGGCACTGATATTTTGTATTGGTTTAGCCATTATCTGTACCAGTTTAGGCGTTAACGGCTTATTTTGGGTCTATCCGCTGATGGTGTTTATCTTCTTCTTAGTTTCCGCTAAAGAAGCCATTTTACTTTCCTTGTTATTACTTTCGTTATTGATTGGCATTGATTTTCTTAAGCCGGGGCAAATCTTTGTTAATCATTATCAAATGATGTCATTCGTCGTCACCGCCTTTATCTGCAGTTTTTTCGCCTTTATGTTTGCCTATCGCACCCGGGCACAGCATAAAGAATTAAAGCATATGGCCAGTATCGACAGTTTAACGGGTGCTGGCAATCGTCATACTTTAAATGCCCAGTTAGATCTGGCTGTGCAGTTAAAACAAAAGCTGAATTGTCATTACGGTTTAATTTTGTTTGATTTGGACTACTTTAAATTAATCAATGACAACTATGGCCATAAAGTCGGTGATCAAACTTTGGTGCGCTTAGTGCCATTAATTTCGTCATTAATTCGCCAGAGTGATCGCGTGTTTCGGTTTGGCGGCGAAGAATTTATTGTGTTGCTGCGTGATATTAAACCGACTGATTTATTGCATCTGGCCGAGAAGATCCGTCAAGGGGTTGAGCAGCAGTTAACATTACCCGATGGCAAAGCGGTCACCTTATCCGCAGGTGTGGCCATGTTAGCGCCAGATGAAGATTGGGAGCAATGGTTACATCGGGCGGATATGGCGCTGTATCAAGCGAAGAACAATGGCCGCAATCAGGTGATTGCGGCTTAGTCTGCCCGCGAGTGGTCTGTCATTATATCGCTCTACTCGCGCTGCTTATTTTTTTATTCACACCGCTGAGTCAGTTGCAATCTTAATCGTTTACTAAGGGCAGCTGCCATTATCTTTTAGTAATGGCATGAGCAAGGGCGACATACCGTTTAATACTTGCAGCGGTAGTGCCGAAGTAAAAGAGTAGTCGTCTGCCGCATTGCCTGGAATATAAACACTGATCACCCCAAAGTAATTATCACTGAGATAAAACGCAAAGGTCGCCGTGCGATTGAGTGCGCGCGACTGAACGGTCTCGCCACGGCTGTTCACCGTACTGATACGATTGTCACCTGTGCCGGTTTTCCCTCCAATAATCGCCAAGTCGGGCAAGTTACTTAAGCTAAAATGCGGTAATAAACGCCGCCCTGTGCCAAGCTGAACAACGCCCGCTAAGTTTTCGCGCAACACCTGAGCAACCTCGGGAGCCATAACGCGTGTTGCTTGCACTTCTGTGCGACTTAGAGCCACGTCGTAAGGCGTATTTGCGGCAAAGTGCACCCCGGCAATTCTGAACATCGGTAGTCGTTTACCGCCATTTTGAATAATGCCCATCAGCTCCGCTAAAGCGGCCGGTCGATCGCCAGAGCTGCCTAATGCGGTAGCCAGTGACGGTACCAAGTACTCAAACGGATAGCCCATACGCTGCCAGCGCTGATGAATATCCCAGAACGCTTCGATTTCGAGCATTGTGCGAATGCGATTATCCCGGGCACTACGCGACTGCGTGCGGAATAACCACAGATAGGCTTGCTGGCGCACATCGGCGCTGAGCGTCGTGGCTTCGGCTAGGGTGGCTGCCGGTTGCTGCTGTAAATACGCCAACAACCATAACTCTAACGGGTGGCTGCGAGCTAAATAGGCTTGATCCGGTAAGCTAAACTCGCTGGGCGAGTATTTTTTATAAAGCTGACGCCATTGTTGCGTTGTCAGTGGGTTATCAGTAAAACGCTGCTGCATGGCGCTGATAAATTCACTTTCGCTTTGGCTGGGGTTAATAAAGCGATAGCCGGCACTTAAGCGGTCGGGTGTTTGCCGCAAACCATTTAAAAACACGTCTAAGCGCTCGTTGGCGCTGAGCTTGTGGTATTTACGCCAGAAACGTTGTAGGTATTTTACGCCCTCGTGATCGGCAAAACGGCGTAAATATTGATCACGGCGCGGATCGTTATCGTTTTTCAATAACTGATAACTGCTGCTTTCACCATGATGGATACTGTATTGCACCAACTCTTGCATTAAGCGTACAAAAGGTAGGTTAATCGATTCATACAAGGCTTTGCGCAGTGTCGGTGTCATGCGATCTTCTTCACGGCGGAAATTGCCGAAGGTATGTAAGCCCCCGCCAGTAAAAAAGCTGCTGCGGGGATCGGCAGAAAACTCACGATCCATCGCAGCATTGAGCATGGTCAGTAACGTTACGCCAGGATTGGCAATCAGGTAGTTTATGGCCCACTGCGACAGCTCATCTTGTGGTGCTATATCTAAAAAGGCCAGTTGCTGGGGCGACTCTTCAGCATATAACTGGTGGATCTCGGCCACCATTTCCAGATAAGTGGCTAAGGTGCGCAACTTCGCGGTTGAGCCCAGCTCTAACTTGCTGCCCTCGTTTAAATCAAAAGGTTGCTCTGCATGGTTATCGGTTTGCACTCGCAGCTTATTGCCTAGCGGCGTGCTTTCATACAGTGTAAAACTGTATTTAACGTTGCCAATCTGGTTTTCTTGTAATAAACGTTGACCAATAATACCGGCATTATTGGCCGCGGGCAGTTGTGATAATTGCTGCAAATAGCGATTTATTTTTGCCTGCAGTGGCAAGTTTAACGTGGTTTGCACCGTTAAATCGAGCCGGTCGGTTTGATATAAACTGCGGCCTAATAAACCGGCGACACGGTTTCGCACTAACAAGGCCGTTTTATCTAACTTACGCGTGGTTTGCCGAGCTTGCTGATTAAAATTCAAGGTTTGCTCGTTTGCCGCGGCATACCAAGCTGGCGATAGAATATTAAATTGGCGTAATAAGCGCAGGTGGCTGTCTACCAGCTCTTCCAGCTCGGCGCGGCCTTGCAGTAAATAAAAGCTGGGGCGACGCTGGGCAATAAACAAGGCTAAAACCTGACGCAGCGCTTGGCCATGAGCGGCGGTGGGTTCTGCATCTTGCAGTAAACGATTGACCTGCATGGCATCAACACCAAACCAGGCATTTAAACCATCTGCAATACCATGTATTTCACCTGCTTGGGGTGTGGCGGCTAAAGGCACGGTATTAATGTAGTCTAAGGCGATTTGCATCCGTCGCGCCATGGTTTCTAAGCCGGGTTGATAAGCGCGGATACTGGCTGATGCCATTTGGCGGAGTTTATCGGCAAAACCCGAGGTAAAACCTTGTGGCGAGTGCCGATATTTTTCGATTTGCGTCGCGAGGGTACTGCCACCGGCCGCGGCGGCTTCTTGTCCTGCTAACTTTTGCGCTTGTGCTAAGCCGGCAACGGCCAAACGAGACCAGTCAATGGCCGGATTAGTCAGCGGTGCGGCTTGAAATAAATCCCGGTTTTCAATGAATAATAAGATCCGTAACATCAGCGGTGCAACATCACTAAACTGAGCATATTGCTGTTCAGGTGTTTGATAACTGAATAACGGTTGTTGCTGGCAATCGAAAATTTGCAAGCCCCATTGGGTTTTTTCGGCATAGGGTGGGTACAAGCCCCACTCGGTGTAGCGCTGTAAACTGGGTGAAAAACGACTTTGGCTGGTAATATTAAAGCCACTATTATTGAGTTTGATTAACCAATCGGCTAAATGGCTATAGCCAGCCCGTTGGTCAAAGGGGCCACCCGTTGGATAAATGGGTTGTTGCTCGGCAGGTGCCGGGCCTGTGCCTTGTTCAAAGGTTAATTGTGTGGCCAGGTAATGCCAAACCCGCGCTTGCAAGAAGCTGGTGCGTGCTTCTTGATAAACGAGGCCAGCTAATAGCAGCAAGACTAACAGCCAAAGTAACCACTTCAACGGTTTCCAATTATGGACCCGAGGGGCGACGACTTTACGTTGGTTTTCGCGTACATTTTCAAAATGCCGTCTTTTTAGCACTGGTGGCCCTTCTAACGGGGCGTCACCAATGCGGGGCTCAACTCTTTTTTCGTCTGACATAGTGGTGACTTTATTTCACTTCCTCGTGGTTAAGTTGCTGTGCCCGAACCAGTCTGTCAGGATCAGCGGTAATTTGCCAGCCTTGTAAATTATCTAAAATAAGCTGTGTTAGCGCATCAATATGTGCAGGGCTGTCGTTCAGTGCGGTAATGTATTCGTAACGCTCACCACCGGCCTGCTCAAAATACTCTTTATTTTCTTCCGCGATTTCTTCAATCGTTTCTAAACAATCAGCAGCAAATCCTGGACAGAACACTTGCACGCTGTGCACACCTAAACCCGGTAACGCTTTTAGCGTTTCGTCGGTATAAGGTTTTAACCATTCTTCGCGGCCAAAGCGCGATTGAAAGGTGGTCATGTATTGATCTTTTCTTAAGCCGAGTTGTTCGGCGATCAAGCGTGAGGTTTTGTAACATTCACAGTGATAAGGATCGCCATTGAGTAAATAACGCTTTGGAATACCGTGATAAGAAAACAGCAATTGATCGGTTTGGCCATGTTGCTGCCAATGTGCTTGAATTTGTGCAACACAGGCTGCGATATAAGCTGGATAATCATGGTAATGGCTGATAAAACGCAGATCTGGCAACCAGCGACGCTGCGTAAAGTTAGCGGCTAACGCATCAAAGGTTGAAGCGGTAGTGGCGGCAGCATATTGAGGATAAAGCGGTAGTACTAATAACTTACGCACGCCCTGTGCCATCAAGCGTTCAATGGCACTGTCCATACTGGGATTGCCATAGCGCATGGCATAATCAACCACAACATTATGCTGGCCTGCCGCGGTGAGGGCGGCTTGTACTGCTTTGCTTTGGCTCACCGTATGAAATAACAAGGGGGAGCCTTGCTCGGTAAATACACCGGCATAAGCTTTAGCTGAGCGACGAGGCCGAATATTTAAAATAATGCCATTTAAAATACACCACCATAATAAGCGGGGTACTTCTACCACACGAGGGTCCGATAAAAACTGTTTGAGGTAACGACGCAGAGCTTTAGGCGTGGGTTCATCTGGTGTGCCTAAATTGGTTAATAACACGCCGATTTTATCGGCGTCGCCATGACTATAATTTTTGCTGTTGATATAACCCATAATCGGTAATTACTCTCACTGAAAATCAAAAAAGACGTTACGGCAGCGGGGAAATGACAGATCGCCAACATAAGCCTGATCTTAGCAGTTTGTGTCACGTAAACCTATTACCGGATGCAGATAATCTTGTTCTACCGTATGCTGAGTGTCTGACTTAGCGCAAAAAAAGGAATAACGGATGAAAATAATCAGTTACTTTGTACTGGCCGTGTTGTTAGCGGCTATGCTGGGTACCGCATTACAAAGCGCGGCCAATTTATGGGCGATCACCCAGCTGGCAGGTTCGGTGTCGTTAGCCGATCAATGGCGTACTTTTCTTTTCGATTTACGGCATTTTATGCCGCTATTAGCACTGATCTTTTTGCCCATTTTGATATTGAGTGTGCTATCAACCAAGCTGATCTGTCGGTTCTTGCCGTTGCAACCGCTGGCCGCCATGTTTGCGGTAACGGCATTAGCAACTTGGTTAGCCCTTAACTTGATTAATTATTTGGCCCCTATGCCAACGCTGATTGCGCTGAATCGCAGCAATAGTGGCACGTTGTTATTGCTCTGTTGCACCGCTTTTGCAGCGGTATTTTTTCAATGGATGACAGCGAAACGGAGTACGCGATGAACACGTCTATCGTCAAAAAACTGAAAGCCTTACACCAGCTCACCCTGAGTTTAACGTGCAGCGCCTTGCTCAGTTTGCCCTTAGTGGCCGAAACCTCTTGGCGCCTTGATACCGTGGCCAGTGATCTCGATTTTGCCTGGTCATTGGCCTTTATGCCCGACGGGCGTTTTTTAGTCACCGAGCGCACTGGCCAGCTGGTTATTCTGAATGCCGATGGCAGTGCAGCCAAGCGCCAAGCCGCGGCCTTGCCCGATATGTTTGTGGCTGCGCAAGGGGGGTTACTCGACGTGCTGCTGGCGGCTGACTTTGACAGTAGCGGTCGGTTATTTTTAAGTTACTCTTGCGGAAATTTAAATGCCAACAGTACCTGCTTAGCCAGTGCCCAATTAGTGAATGATGAATTAACCGCCATTCGACCGATTTTTCGGGCGCAGCCTGAGCGACGCGGCGCCGCCCATTACGGTGGGCGTATGGTGCAATTACCCGATGAAACCTTAGTGTTAACCTTAGGCGACGGTTTTGACTATCGGGAGCAGGCGCAAAATAAAGCCAATCATTTGGGCAAAACGGTGCGTCTGACGGTGGATGGGGCGGTGCCTGCCGACAACCCTTTTGTTAATCAGGCGGGTATTGCTGGGGAGATTTTTACACTGGGTCATCGTAACGTGCAAGGCATTGTCTATGATCCACAAACCGGGCAACTCTTTAGCCATGAGCATGGGCCTAAAGGGGGCGACGAATTAAACCTGTTACTTGCCGGGCAAAATTACGGCTGGCCAGTGGCCACCTATGGTGTGGATTATACCGGCGCGCGTGTCTCGCCTTATCAGCGTTTTGTGGGCATGCAAGATCCGTTGTATGTTTGGACGCCATCGATTGCTCCGGCGGGCATGACCTTATATCAAGGGGCGTTATTTCCACAGTGGCAAGGGAATATCTTTGTCAGTGCCTTAGCCGGTAAAGCGTTACATCGCTTGCAATTAACAGCGGGCAAAGTCACGGCAGAACAAGTACTGTTAGCGGATTTAGCCACTCGGCTACGGGATGTGCGTACTGGACCGGATGGGGCGATTTACCTGTTAACCGATGGCGCGAAGGGGCAGTTACTGCGCTTAATACCGAATTAGGCGCTGTGAGCGTGTTTAATTAAACCATCCGGCTAAATAAGTTTAATGGCAGTTAGGCTCATAAAAAAACGCAGCGTTTAATCGCTGCGTTTTTTGTTTTTCAGCTAATAGCGGCTGCCGTTGAACGGAGATCATTGCTCCGTAAACTGAGAGCGAGAAGCGTAAAGCTTTTAGCGCAAGGCTTAATGCTTAATGCTGATGCCCACCTGCGCCGTGGGCATGGCCATGCGCAAGCTCTTCTTCTGTGGCTTCACGTACCGACAAAATCTCGATATGAAAAGTCACCGTTTTACCGGCTAAGGGGTGGTTAGTGTCTACGTCAGCTTTAAACATACCCATTTTAACGATGGTGACTTGGCGCTCGCCATGATCGGTATTAACCCATGCCACCATACCCGGTTTCCATTTTTTGGCACCTTGCAGGTGTTTTACTTGTACGCTTTGAATGGCATCGGCTTTACGCTCACCATAAGCATCCACCGGAGCCAGTGTCACTTCTAGCGTGTCGCCAGCGTTTTTATCTTGTAAGGCTTCTTCAAGCTTTGGCAGCATTTGATTGTGGCCATGTAAATACAACATGGCATCACCTTGGCGTGAGCTTTCAAGCTCAGTGCCGTTTTCGGTGATCGTGTAATGAAATTGTACAACACTGTTAGAACTGATTTGCATGATGAGTCATCTTCTGAAGGTTATCGTGGCGCTATTATAACGCGCTCGCAGGCGGCGTCAGAGAAATTTGTGCAGGTTTTAAAAAACGGTGTAAGCCGTAACAGCAAAACGATCCGCAGCCTTAGGCAACGGATCGTCTGTAATACTTAGCTGGCGGCTTTCATCTCGCTCACAAATTGCTGCAACTTACTGAGCATTAAAGCCGGATCGGCTTGGTTTTGCTCAATAATGTTAACAATTGCCGAGCCGCTGATCGCACCGGCTGCGCCATTATCAATGGCTGCCCGCACTTGCTCTGGTGAAGAAATACCAAAGCCAAGTAGTGGTGGCGCCGGATTATAAGCACGAATACGTTCAATCAAAGCTGCTGTCGGCATCGCTGCTTTGGTTTCGGCACCGGTTACCCCAGCACGACTTAACAAATAGGTGTAGCCACGGCCATAAGAGGCAATCGCACGTAAGTCATCATCATCGACATTCGGCGGCACAATATAAATCGGTGCAATATTGTGTGCCATGGCCGCTTGACGGAACATTTTGCTTTCGCTCAGTGGCACATCCGCAATGAGCACGGAGTCAACGCCTGCGGCGGCAGCCGTTGCATAAAACGTGTCCAGGCCTTTTGCCATAACCAAGTTGGAATACAGCAGTAAACCAATTGGAATGTTTGCATCATAGGCACGAATACGCTTAATAATATCGAAACACATGGCGGGGGTGACACCCGCAGCCAGTGCGCGGATATTGGCATTTTGAATGGTAGGGCCATCGGCAATCGGATCTGAGAACGGAATACCTAACTCTAAGGCATCAGCACCGCCATCAATTAAAGCTTTAATAATCTGAAACGACAGCTCGGGCTGTGGATCGCCCACGGTAACGAACGGCACAAAAGCGCCACGTTTTTCGTCACTCAGCCGCTGAAACATCTGTTGATAACGTTGCATTACTCTGCTCCTTGCTGTTGTGCGGCTAATACACTGTGCACATGCGATAAGTCTTTATCGCCGCGACCCGATAAATTAATTAATAGCACCATAGGCTCGGTTGCTGCTTCGGCCATTTTAATGGCGTGCGCTACGGCATGAGAGCTTTCTAATGCCGGAATAATCCCTTCTTTCATGGCGAGTAACTGAAAAGCCGCTAAGGCTTCGTCATCGTTAATGGCCACGTATTCAGCACGACCAATTTGTTGTAAATGGGTGTGTTGTGGCCCAACAGCGGGATAATCTAGACCGGCTGAAATAGAGTAAGATTCTTCAATTTGGCCATCGGTGGTTTGCATAATCGCGGTGTAAGCACCGTGCAAAATACCGTAACTACCGGTACTTAATGCTGCACCATGTTGATGGGTATTAATCCCTTTACCACCGGGTTCAACGCCGATTAAGCGCACGCCAGATTCTTCAATAAAGTCGGCAAAAATACCGATAGCGTTTGAGCCGCCACCGACACAAGCGATCACTGCATCGGGTAATTGACCTTCAGCTTTGAGGATCTGTGCTTTAGCTTCTTCTCCGATCATCCGTTGGAAATCACGCACAATAGTGGGGAAGGGGTGAGGGCCCGCTGCGGTGCCTAACATATAGTGAGTGGTTTCGTATGTGGCAGACCAGTCGCGCATTGCTTCGTTCACGGCATCTTTCAAGGTGCCTGAACCGGCGGTAACCGGGATCACGGTAGCTCCCATTAACTGCATCCGAAATACGTTCGGTTGCTGGCGCTCAATATCTTTAGCGCCCATATAAATGCGGCATTTTAAACCCAGTAAGGCACAGGCTAAAGCGGTTGCCACACCATGTTGGCCTGCGCCGGTTTCAGCGATCACTTCTTTTTTACCCATGCGTTTCGTCAGTAACGCTTGGCCTAAAACTTGGTTGGTTTTATGGGCGCCACCGTGCAGTAAGTCTTCACGCTTCAGATAAATTTTCACCAGCGGGTTGGGTGATAAATTGCGGGTTAGCGTTAATGGTGTGGGCCGACCGGCATATTCCGTCAGCAATTGTTGAAACTCGGCATGAAACGCCGGATCTTGTTGAGCGTCAACAAAGGCCGCTTCTAATTGCTTTAAGGCGGGCACCAACAATTGCGGCACAAACATACCGCCATATTGGCCGAAGTAAGGATTAAGTTTTAGCTCACTCATGTGGGACACTCTTCTTAGTCAAAAAATCAAATTCACGGATCCGCTGAAAGGCACTGGCGATTTTCGTCGCGTCTTTCAAACCGGCAGCCGTTTCGAGGCCGGAATTCATATCTAAACCGGCAACCGGCAGTGCTAAGGCGGCACTGAGATTATCGGGGTTCAAGCCACCGGCTAGCATAATCGGTTGTTGGCTTTGCAGTTGTTGCAGTAAACGCCAGTCGAAACTGACACCCGAGCCACCATGCTGTTGTGGATGAAAGCTATCTAATAAGATGCGATCAGCTAAGGCGGTAAACGCCGGTAATTCGGCTTGTACTCGATAGGCTTTCCATATTTCACAGCCGGTTGGCAATAAGGGTTTTAATGCCTGTAAATAAGCATCGTCTTCATCGCCATGTAACTGTACGGCGGCTAAGGCTAATTGGCTTGCTAAATGGGCCACTTGCTCTTTTTCGGCGTTCACAAATACACCGACAAAGCGCAGCGGGGCCGCTTTGACTAGCTTGGCCGCTTGCTCGGCGCTCACCGCGCGAGGTGAGGCCGCTGCGAATATCAGGCCACCATAATAGCCGCCGGCTTGATAGACCGCTTGCACATCTTCAGCACGGGTTAAACCACAAACTTTATGCTCGCCAATAATCAAGCGATGACAGGCGCCGGCTAAATCGGCTTGCGCCATAAGCGAACTGCCCACTAAAAAGGCATCGGCTACGGGTAATAATTGCCGCACTTGCTGATTTTGATAAATGCCTGATTCGGATACCACGGTGCGATCCGCCGGGATCAGCTGCCGTAAGCGTACGCTGGTTTGCAGATCGGTACTCAAATCGCGCAAATTACGATTGTTAATGCCAATTAACTCGGCCCCTAGGGTGACGGCACGTAAGGTTTCTTGCTCATTACTCACTTCAGTTAAGATTGTCATACGCAGTTGTTTGGCCACCGTCGCCAACTCGCGATACTGCGTATCATCTAAAATCGATAACATCAGCAGTACTGCGTCGGCACCGGCTTCACGCCCTGCGTAAATCTGATAACTCGAAATAATAAAATCTTTGTGCAGCAAGGGTTTGTCGGTAAGCGTTCGCATTTGCCTTAAATACTGATAGCTACCCTGAAAGAAACTGCTGTCGGTCAGAACGGAAATGCCATCAGCATAGCAGTTATAAACGCTGCTAATTTCGTTTAAATCAAAATGTTCACGGATCAAGCCTTTGGAAGGCGAAGCCTTTTTACACTCTAAAATAAAACGGGCACCCGGTTGTTGTAACACCGCTAAAAAATGACGCTCAGTGGCGCTCACCTTATCGATAAACTGCTCAAGCGGGCGCTCTGCCATCATTTCAGCGACTTCGAGTCGTTTTTTATCGACAATTTTTGCCAAAACCCCTTCAATTACCACCTGGGGTGTCGTTGTTTCAACCACGACTAAACTCCTTCATGCTTTGCAACGTTTGCAGCGCTTTGGCGCTGTGCAGATGCTCTAATACTGCGCGGGTATTCACTTTTAAATCAGTACCTAAGCCTGCAATTTTTAGCATTGCCGCCACATTAACTGCCACCGCCGTTAAATGCGCTTCTGGCGCGGTGCCAGCTAAAATGGCTAAGGTTGCTGCCGCGTTATCGGCTGGCTCACCGCCTGCCAGGCTGCTTAATGCTTGCGGCTCTACCCCAAAATCGGCAGGGGTTAGGGTAAATTCGCTAAGCTCGCCATCTTTTAATTGGCAAACATAGGTATTGCCATGTAAAGCAATTTCATCACAACCACTGCCGTGCACAACCCAAGCGGCTTTCGTGCCCAGTTGTTGTAATGCCTGCGCCATCAGTTTGCACAGGCCAGCATCATACACCCCTAACAGTTGAAAATCAGGTCGGGCTGGGTTAATTAGCGGCCCTAGTAAGTTAAACAGGGTACGGCTTTTCAAGGCAGTGCGCACCGGCATGGCGTGCTTGATACCACTGTGATAAAGCGGTGCAAACAAAAAGCTACAATTGCTGCCTTTTAAGGTGGCCGCGGCTTGCTCTGGGCTAACTTGAATATTAATGCCAAGGTATTCCAATAAATCGGCTGAGCCTGAGCGGGATGACACACTACGATTACCGTGTTTGGTCACTGGCAAGCCCATGCTGGCTGCAACGATGGCTGCAGTGCTAGAAATATTAATGGTGTTGCTGCCATCACCGCCCGTACCACAACAATCAATGGTGCCACTGACCGTTGTTGGAAAGGGGGTAGCGGCGGCTAATAAGGCTTGTGCTGCCCCGGTAATTTCATCGGCAGTTTCGCCGCGCACTTTTAAGGCGACCAGCAAGGCCGTTAGCAGCACGGGTTCAACTTGGCCTTGTACTACCGCCGTAAAAAATTGTTCGGCTTGTGCACGGCTCAGGCTTTTGCCATTTAAGGTTTGCTGCACCAGAGGCAGAATGTGCTGCGTCTGATCATGTTGAGGCTGCGACATCAGTCTTTACTCCTTAGTAAATAGGCAATACTTTGTTGCAACAACGGCTTACCCAGCGTAGTGAGAATGGACTCTGGGTGAAACTGAAAACCCAGCATCCGTTGGCTTTCGTTTATCACGGCCATCGGGATATGCCGCTCAGTGGCTAATACATCCAGACTATTCGGCAGTTCGGTGGCCATTAATGAATGATAGCGCGCCACAGGGAAAGGCCGTGGCAAGCCATGAAACACCGGGTGTTCGTGCAGCGTTATTGCTGAAGTCTTGCCATGTACGGTCTCACCGGCGCGTCCGACCAGTCCGCCGTAATGTTCTACGATAGCTTGATGGCCCAAACAAATACCCAGCACCGGATAGACACCCGCAGCAAGGCGTAATAAGGCGGGCATGGAGCCCGCATCACCCGGTGCGCCGGGGCCTGGCGAAAGCACTAATAATACCGGGCCTGTTTCTTGCTGCATTTTGTTGAAAATAAATTCAGCCGGTACGGTGTTGCGATACAGTTTTAACTGGCAGCCCAACTGTGCAAATTCATCGACAAGGTTATAAGTAAAAGAGTCGATATTATCTAATAAATAAATCGTCGGCATGCGGCTTCCTAAGGTCGTCATGGCTGGCGTACTCATGCTTAGTACCCCGCCTGTTGAATAGCTTTAATCACGGCTTGCGCTTTATTGCGGGTTTCTTCCGCTTCTAGCACGGCAACAGAATCAAATACCACGCCGGCACCGGCTTGAATATGTGCCATGCCCTGCGCAACATAGGCTGAGCGGATGACAATACAGCTATCAAAATCACCATTACCGGCTAAATACCCCACGGCACCGCCATAAGAGCCGCGCTTTTGGCCTTCAACTTGGCGAATTAATTCAGCGGCTTTCACTTTGGGTGCGCCCACTAAGGTGCCCATATTCATGCAGGCTTGATACGCGTGCAGGGCATCTAATTCCGGCTTTAAAGTACCGACCACACGTGAGACCAAGTGCATGACATAAGAGTACCGATCCACTTTTAATAGCTCTTTAACATAGCGACTGCCGGGTACCGCGATACGCGCCACATCATTACGGGCTAAGTCGACCAGCATTAAATGTTCGGCTTTTTCTTTTTCATCTTGGCGCAGTTCTAATTCAATACGGCTGTCTAAATCACGATCAATGCTGCCATCGGCGGCAAAACCGCGGCGACGCGTACCCGCAATAGGGTAGATCTCAACTTGCCGGTTGTCGGCAGCAAATTTTAAAGCCGATTCTGGCGAGGCACCAAATAAGCAAAACGCCGGATCTTGTAAAAAGAACATATAAGGGCTGGGGTTAAGCTGCTTTAATTTGGCATAGGCCGCTAAAGGGTTGGGGCACGGCAGTGAAAAACAACGCGAAGGCACAATTTGAAAGACATCACCGGCAACAATATGCTCTTTTAAGTTTTCCACTTGGCTGGCAAAATCGTCATCGCTAATATCAACCGATACGCTGCTATCTGTGGCCGGTTTCCCTGGCGCTAGCGGAAGGGTTTGCGCCAGTTGCTGTTTTAATTGCTCTAGGCGTTTACCAATGGCAAAACAGTTGGCAGGGGCATCGGCGCCACAAAATACGTTGCCAACCAAGCGGCTTTGCTGGCGCTGATGATCAATCGCTAGGGCGGTTTCTGCCAGATAAAACACATAATCAGGGCATTGATTGGACTTGACCGGCACTTCAGGCAATTGCTCAATGTTTGCCACCATGTCATAACCAATCACACCGCCTAAAAAGATGGCAAAAGGCTCATCACTTTGGCCGCGTAAGCTTTGTTGTACTAAACGCAGCGCACTAAAAGGGTTAGCTTCAGTTAAACGACTGATTTCATCTAACAGCGGATCGGGGCGTTTAAATTCTGCTATAAGTTGTTCACCGCTTAATGTCACCTGCGCTAAATCGGCAAGCTGCTCGGCTAAATAGGGTAATAAGCCTAAGCCATTATTGCTTAACGCATCGATGGTGACCTGTTGCCCGTTACATTCTAAACGGAGCGCCGCATCAATTAACATTAAGCTGTTAACGCTATTTTTGCTGTCAATTTCAGCCGACTCTAGCAGTAATGAGCAACGGTCGGCCGAGCACAGTGACGCATAAGCGGCTAAAGCATCAGCCTGATAAGGCACAGGCAGTGCGATACTGGCGACTTCGCCTGGGGTATCGGTGATATGACTAAAAATCATCGGTATTATCCTTTACACAAACCAGCTATAAATTCAGGGTAAAAAAAAGCCCGTTTCTTTTTGAAACGGGCTTAGGTTATTAAAGCGAATACAACGCCTACACATGCCCGTTGGGAATGTGCCACCACCAGATGTTCAGGTTAGCGAAAGTCGTGAATTGCATTGGTTTTAACCACCTCTAAAAAATCAGGCTACATCAAACCGCGAATTGCGCGGCGCGTCAAGAGCAAATTGTCATTTAAGGCGATTAAACCGTAAAGAAGGCTGAACGGCTGTGTTGCAGGTCACTTATCCGCTGTTCAGCGAGCAAAAAAATCGTGTTTATTCGCTTGGGCTCATCATCAGCCTTAAGCCTGTTGTGCAAAAAATGCTCAGCGCTTATTTGTTGGCTTGGGCTTTTAATTCTGTCAGTTGTTGCCATAAGGCTTCGCTTTCTTCGGTGAGGTCGGCAAATAATCGCATGTCGCCATTGCGCTGTGCATGCATAGCTTGCTCGAGTTTGGCATCGTAACGTTTGCGTAATTTCTTTTCGGGATCGGGCTTTAACCATTTAAACATAATGCACTCATCAGTTGTTTGCTGTGCGCCTTTGTACGCAAGCAAGCTTTGCTTGGTTCTTTGTTTGTTGGGCTTTCTAAGCGATTATGCGACAATAGCGGTTGTTAAAAAGGAAACTGCATGAAAATTGACTTACACAGTCACACAACTCATTCCGATGGTCTGCTCAGTGTCAGTGAACTGCTGAGCCGGGCACTTAGCGTCAAGCTAGATGTGCTGGCCATTACTGATCACGATACCATTAGTGGCTTAACAGAAGCGCAGCAATGGCTAAAAGCCGAGCAAGCGCCACTACAGCTTATTGCCGGCGTCGAAATCTCTACTGCCTGGCAAGAATTTGAAATCCATGTGGTGGGCTTAAATATCAACGCTGATTGCCCGCAATTTCAAGCCCGCTTGGCGTTACAGCAGCAGCGCCGGTTTGAGCGCGCAGAAGAAATCGCCCGGCGTTTAGCGAAAGCCAACATTGCTAATGCGCTGCCTGCCGTGTTGGCTTTGACCAACGGTGGGGCTATCACGCGCACGCACTTTGCCCGCTTTTTAGTGAATACCGGCCACGCTAGCTCGATGAACACCGTATTTAAAAAATACTTGGCGCGCGGTAAAACCGGCTATGTGCCAAATAATTGGGTGGCGATGGCCGAAGCGATCCAGTGGATCCACGATGCGGGCGGGCAAGCCGTGTTGGCGCATCCGTTAAAATACAAATTAAACGGCAAATATTTAAAACGCCTGGTGCAAGACTTTGCGCTAGCCGGTGGTGATGCTTTAGAGATCATCTCGCCACAACAAACCCTAGTGCAGCGGCGTGAGCTGTGGGCACTGTGTCAACTTCACAATTTAACTGCTTCTGTCGGTTCAGATTTTCATCAGCCTACGGCTTGGAATGAGCTAGGAAAGCATCTATATTTACCGGATGATGTTACGCCAATTTGGGCGGATTGGGCACTTCAGCCCACAGCAACCGACACCGCTAATTTGCAAGGGCAAGCACTATGAGTCAGTTTTTTCACATTCACCCCGATAATCCACAGCAGCGCTTGATTAAACAAGCGGTGCAATTGATCCAAAAAGGCGGCATTGTCGTGTATCCCACCGACAGTGGTTACGCTCTGGGTTGTCATATGGGCGATAAAGCCGCGATGGATCGTATTTTACAAATTCGTCAAGTCAGTGGTGATCACAACTTTACCATGATGTGCCGTGATTTATCCGAGTTGTCGGTTTATGCCAAGGTTGAAAACAGCGCCTTTCGCTTGATCAAAAATAACACACCGGGGGCCTATACCTTTATTTTACGCGGTACTAAAGAAGTGCCACGGCGTTTGTTAAATGAAAAGAAAAAGACCATCGGTTTGCGCATTCCAGAGCATAAAATTGCTTTGGCCTTACTGGAAGAACTTGGTGAGCCGATGCTGTCAACCAGCTTGATTTTACCGGGTAATGAATTTGCCGAAGCCGATCCTGATGATATGCGCCAACAGTTAGAGCGCCAAGTTGATTTGATTTTACATGGTGGCGTGATTGGCGAAGATCCGACTACCGTAATTGATTTATCTGAAGAAAGCCCGGTTATCATCCGTGAAGGCCGTGGTGATGTGCGCCCCTTTCAGTAATTGACTCAAAAAATGAGCGAGCCCTTTAACAGCCTCACCATTCAGCAGGTTTTGCCGCTAGCTTATGTGCGCGGCGAAGCGGTGTTAGAGCGGCCAGAAGACTTATATATTCCCCCTGACGCGCTAGAAGTATTACTTGATGCGTTTGAGGGGCCATTAGATTTTTTACTGTACCTGATCAGACGGCACAAATTTGATTTAGTGGCGTTGCCCGTGAATGAAATTACCCTGCAATATATGGAATATATCAACCTGATGCAGGAGTTAAATTTCGAATTGGCTGCCGATTACTTAGTGATGGCCGCCATGCTGGCAGAGATTAAGTCGCGCTTGTTGCTGCCGCGCAGTCAGGCTGCGGAAGAAGACGAACAAGATCCGCGTGCCGAATTAGTGCGTCGTTTGCAGGAATACGAGATTTTTAAACAAGCGGCCAGTGATTTAGATGCCTTACCCCGTGCCGAGCGTGATTTTTTCACGGCGAAAGCCAGTTTAGCCGATAACTTTAGCCCACTCCTGATTTTACCTGAAGTCGACTTTACCGAGTTACTGGCGGCGTTAAAAGACGTGGTAAAACGGTCGCAGGCACTGCAGCATCATCATATCAAACGCGAACATTTATCAACGCGCGAGCGGATGAGCCGTATTTTAGCCTTATTACAGCAGCGGCAGGGTTTTGTGGCCTTTAGCGATTGCTTTGAACTGCAAGAAGGCCGCGAAGGCGTTGTGGTGAGCTTTTTAGCGATTTTAGAGCTAACCAAAGAGAAGTTAATCGAACTGACGCAGGTCGCACCGCTTGCACAAATTCATGTCAAACTGGCGATTAATGAGGCATAATGGCGCGCAAACTAAATGACGTTCAATTACTGCAGTTACTCGAAGCCGCTATTTTTGCGGCGGATAAGCCGTTAAGTCGGGCAGAACTGCAAGCGACAGTCTTGGTCGATTTTGCCGTAAGTAGCCGAAAACTCTCACAAAGCCTAACGCAGTTACAACAAGATTACAGTGCGCGTGGCATTCAGTTAGTCGAAACCGCCAGTGGTTTTCGTTTTCATACTCGCCCAGAATTAAGTGATGCGCTAGCCCAATTATGGCCTGAGCGTTCACCGCGATATTCGCGTGCGGTATTGGAAACCTTGGCCTTGATTGCTTATCGTCAACCGATCACCCGGGGTGAAATTGAAGAGATCCGCGGCGTGTCGGTGAGTACACAAATTATTCGCACCTTAACCGAGCGCGCCTGGGTTAAAGTGGTTGGGCAAAAGGAAGTGCCAGGTCGACCGGCGTTGTATGCCACAACGGCTACGTTTTTAGATTATTTTGGTTTAACACATTTAAATGAATTGCCGCCATTAGCTGAGTTTCAAGCTTTGCTAACGGATGAAACGGCAGAATCCTTATCCACCGTCGAGATGACAGGAGAGCTCCACTAATGAGTGAAAAGTTACAGAAAGTTTTAGCCCGTGCCGGTGTAGGTTCACGCCGCGAAATGGAAGATTGGATCAGCCGTGGTCGTGTTTCGGTAGATGGCAAACCGGCTACCTTAGGTGATCGCGTAGAGCCCACCCAAGCTATTCGTGTTGATGGCCACCCCGTGCAAATCGCCAGTGAAGAGCAACAGATCTGCCGCGTATTGGCTTATCATAAACCAGAAGGTGAGATTTGTTCGCGTACCGATCCGGAAGGTCGACCTACGGTGTTTTCACGTTTGCCAAATATCAAGGGCGCACGTTGGATTGCTATTGGTCGCTTAGACATTAATACCTCGGGTTTGTTGTTGTTCACAACCGACGGTGAGTTAGCTAACCGCTTAATGCATCCAAAATTTGAAGTTGAACGTGAATATGCCGTACGGGTATTTGGCGAGATCAATGATGCGATGATCCAACGTTTACGTACCGGCGTTGAGTTAGAAGATGGCAAAGCCAACTTCAAAAAAATCAAAGCGTTACCGGGTGAGGGCATTAACCGCTGGTTCCATGTGGTGTTAACCGAAGGCCGTAATCGTGAAGTACGCCGGATGTGGGAATCACAAGGTGCTGTGGTCAGCCGTTTGATCCGCGTTCGTTACGGCGATTTACTGCTACCTAAACATTTACCTGCTGGCGGTTATGCCGAATATCCACTGGATGAAGTAAATTACTTACGCAAACTGGTGCATATGCCTGCCGAAACGCAAACCTTGGTCAAAGCTGAAGATCGTACCGAGCGTCGTCGTCGTATGGCCAGTATGAAACGCGCAGTACGTAAGTTTCAAGCGGCAGAAAAAAAGCCATCAGCGGATAAAAAAGTCGCCACGGATAAGCGACCAGCAACGGATCGTAAATCGAGCAGAAAGCCGTCTTAATAGATAAAGCACTCACTTAATTGCTCTGTTAAAGGCCATTAGGTGAGTGCTCATTCAGTTTATGTGGGCTGCTTAAAAGATAGTTGAAATGTCAGCAGCCTATCTGCTGCTGACATTTACGATTACTGGCCTAGCGCTTTGAGCTTTGTTAAATCGAGAACCTGGGGCTTATTGAAGTTTGCTGTTTAGATTGTGTTCGGGCAGCGTGTGGCAGGCATTATGACTGCGTTTTACCCAATACATCCTATATTTCACCTTAGGTCAGCAAAGCTGTTACTTTTCGCTCCAAACAAAGGCGTTGGTTGTTTTTCTAAGATTACTACAGGGCACATTTTGCCTTGAACCAATACTTGCCAATCAGCTGCAATAAAAACAAACCAACTTAATCAGCAATACGATGTCACTTATGTGTCGTTGATTTGAATTGTCGATCAGCGTACCTTACTTTTTCTGATCAGTTTATACAGCAGCTCAGGTGCAAAACGTCCTAGCATGCTGGCAAATTTCTCTTTTAAACCGCCAACCACTAAATAACTTTTACCGCGGCAAAGCCCCTTTACGGTAATTTTGGCAAATTCTTCTGCCGACATGCCTTGTGCTTGCGCATCATCCATTTTACCTAAGGCTTCGCCATTGCCTGTTAGCGCATTCATTGAAACCGCGGTTTTCACAAAGCCCGGAAACACCACCGCAACACGGATCCCTTGTTCATAAAGTTCTGCGCGGGCACTGTTCGCCCATAAATGCAGCGCTGCTTTCGCCGCTGAATAGCTGCCACGAAACTGCGTACCGACTAAACCGGCCACGCTAGAGATAAACACCAGTTGACCATGACCTTGCTTTAACATGACGGCTAAAACACGCCGGCTCAGTGCCACTTGCGCAAAGTAATCGATTTCCATAATTTTGCGATCGGTTGCTGCGCTGGTATCCATCACCAACGCTCGTTGGCTGATCCCTGCATTATTGATCAACCAATCTACCTGACCATAATGATCGATAATGGCCTCAAGTGCTTGCTGTTGTTGTGTTTCATCGCAAACATCCAAAGGCACACACAGGTGTCGCTCGGGTGCAAGCAAGCTATGCTGCACCCGTTGTAATTCGGCTTCACGTCGCGCGCTAAGCACCACCTTGGCACCGGCTTTTGCTAGCTCGTGCGCTAAGGCCTCACCAATACCGCCAGAAGCCCCCGTGATCCACACAACTTTATCTTGCAGTGATACGCTCATCTATTTCGCCATTGTCGCTTGCATTCGCCTGATGTTAGGGCAAATCGCTACTGACTGTCAAAATAACAATCACCCAAACCCCCAGCTCCCCCGCAACAGGTCCAACCGCACTCCGGTACTGGTCTGACCGCACTCTGAGTCAGGTCCAACCACACTCCGGTACTGGTCTGACCGCACTCTGAGACAGGTCCAACCATACTCAGAGACCGGTATGACCTGCGAATAAGTTATTTTGACGAAGGGCTAACACGAAACTTGCGGCTGAAGTGCTTGGTTAATAGCGTAATGGCTAAAGTGCCCACTATTGGAGCGATAAGCCAAGTTGCCAGTTGCCATTCATGGCTGAGTAGCTCCGAGATTAGCTTGCGACCACCGGCAGCGAAAAAAGCGGTATACAAAGCAATACCTGAACCGATCATTGAGCTGAAATGCTCGATAATCCATTGCCGGTTGGCGAGCTCAGCGCGAAAGACATAGTGAACGATCCCACTACTCGTAAAAACTCCGACCATAGCAAAAATCATAAATAGCCAAGTGCCATTATTAAAACCATATCCGAGCATAAAAAGGCTGCCAAGCATTAAACTGACTACCGGTAATAGGTAGTGCCATGTGCGTAAAGGTTGCCGCTCGGCTTGAACTTTTAATACCAAATAAGCATGACGAACCGTTACCCACGTTAAAACGCTTAGCAACAGTAAAAACGCTGAAAAATGCCGCCTTTCACTAACAAATTTTGCCAGTTTTTCTGCCGGTAATATTGCCCCTTTAAGGTATACCTGTGCCGGGTCGAATAACACCATGAGGCTCATGACAATGCCTGAGCCGGCAATAAACAGCATCATAAAGTAGTAATAACGCCCAGATAACTTGTGCAGTTTAGTGCCTTTTTCACAGATCACTGGTACCCAAAATAATACTAAACAAAGTGCGCCTAAGAAAATATGACCGTACAGCAAAATACTATGAATAAATGACATTGTAATGCTCCCTGTAAATGTTTATGCAGTGTAGGGCGGATAAGCAATCAATACAGGTGCCAGAAGTCAGTACTTTAAAATATGACTTCTGGCCTATTGCAGTTACAGCTAGGACAGACATAATAAGTTGATGAAATTACCTTTCCCTCTTGCAACCCTAGCCGGTGTTTTGACCTGGCTGCTGGTTTCTGGCATTACACTGCTTATTTTGCAGCGTTTACCCGGCCCACAACCTTGGCTACCCGTAGTGCTGTTATTACTGCTTTATGGCGGCTGTTTTATTTTTCTAACGCAAGAGTCAAGCTCGTCTTTAGCTTTAAAACAGCGTTATGGACATTATCTACTGGCCATTCAGTTAGCCTGTGCGTTTGGTTTATTGTGGGTGTTACCGGCGGGGCATTTTGACTACTTGGCAATTTTGACCATTATTTGGGTGTCTTTACTGCCTCATATTATGTCGCAGTATAAAGCCATCTTATTAGCTGCTGTGGTGGTGGTGGTGTGGTTTAGTCTGCAAGCCGTACTTGAACAACGCAGTTTGTGGATCTCGGCCAGTTTGTTTGGCAGCTTTCATTTGTTTGCGATTGTAATGCAAAGCGCGATATTTGCTGAGCAGCAAGCAAAGGAAAAGATTGCCAGTCAGCACAAGCAGTTACAGGCTGCCCAGCACTTATTGCTAGCGGCCTCAAGACAAGGCGAGCTTCACCGTATTGCGCGTGACTTACATGATTTGTTAGGTCATCACTTAACGGCACTGACGATACAACTACAAGTGGCGCGTCATCACAGTGATGGTGAAGCACGTTTACAGGTTGAGAAAAGCTTACAACTGGCAAAGCTATTGTTATCAGATGTGCGTGAAGCCGTAAGCTCAATGCGTGATTATGCAAACTTAAGCCTAGCGCACCTATTAGAGCCGATCTTGGCCGATGTACCGAGTCACTTAAACATTGAGTTGGCGATCCCAGCAGATTTGACTTTACCTAATATCACTCAAGCACAACATGTCATGATGCTGGTGCAAGAGGCGGTCAGTAATACCCTTAAACACACCAAGGCAACAACGCTTAGCCTTAGCGCAGAAATTATTCATGTTAGTGACAAAGCAGAATTACTGCTGTGTATTACCGATAACGGTATGCTTGCTGATAATTGGCAGTTAGGCAATGGTTTAACGGGCATGCAAGAGCGCGTGTCGGAATGTCATGGGCAACTTAACCTGCACGAAGTTAATGGCGCCTTACAGTTGCAAATTCGTTTACCGCAAGAGGTGACTAATGCTTAACGTGTTGCTGGTTGATGATCAACAGCTGATCCGTGATGGGATCCGCAGCTTGTTAGCCATTTCGGGTAAAGTAAGCGTAGTGGGGGAAGCCAGTGATGGTCGGCCAGTGGTGTCGCTGTGTCAAACGTTAAAACCAGAGGTTATCTTACTCGATTTATCTATGCCGTTGATGGATGGCATCGCAACCTTGCAGGCCTTGCAACAAGCCGACATTTCCATCCCTGTATTGGTATTAACCACCTTTGATGAGCATGATTTGGTGCTACAAAGTATTCAAGCGGGCGCACGAGGGTTTTTACTAAAAGATGTGTCATTAGACACTTTAATTAGTGCAATTGAAAACTTAGCGGCCGGTGGCAGTTTTTTTCAGCCTAACATCACTGAGCGGCTACTTAGCCAAGTACGTAAACCTACGCCCACTGCTTTTACTAAACCCCTACCTTTAGAGCCATTAAGTGAAAAAGAGCTCCAAATTTTACAGTTAATGGCAGCCGGTTACAGCAATAAAGAGATCGCCACTGCACTTTGCAAATCTGAGGGAACGGTAAAGAATCAGTGCTCCACCATCCTTAGTAAACTCGGTGTTCGAGATCGCACCAGAGCGGTATTAATGGCTTTAGAACTTGGCTTGATCAGCCCATAAACACACCCAAATGCTACTCTAAGTGGCCCAATCTGTCTCAGAGTGCGGTCAGACCAGTACCGGAGTGAGGTCTAACCAGTCTCTGAGTGTGGCCTGACCAGTACCGGAGTGTGGTCTAACCTGTCTCAGAGTGTGGTTAGACCAGAGACAGGTTAGGGTTATTTATGATAGGGAGTTGTTAAGCTTTGTAACCGTTGGGGTTGTTGCTTTGCCAATGCCAGCTGTCGCGCACCATATCTTGCAATGTTTTCTCAGTTTGCCAGTTAAGTAAGCGTTTCGCTTTGCTGGGCTCGGCGTAGCATACGGCAATATCACCGGGTCTGCGTGCTGCAATTTGATAGGGTACCGGCACCTTATTCACATCGCTAAAGGCTTTAACCATATCTAACACGCTGTAACCCACGCCTGTGCCCAGGTTGATGGCTTCAATACCTTTAAAGCTTTGTAAGAACTCAAGCGCTTTTAGGTGGCCCTGCGCTAAATCGACCACATGGATGTAATCGCGCACACCGGTGCCATCGGTGGTCGGGTAGTCATCGCCAAACACACTTAGCTGCTGGCGTTTCCCCACCGCTACTTGTGAGATAAATGGCATCAGATTATTCGGGATACCGTTAGGATCTTCGCCAATTTGACCACTGCTATCCGCACCAACAGGGTTGAAATAGCGCAATACGGCAATTGACCAGTCTTCATCCGCGCGTTGTAAGTCTTCTAAAATATACTCGATCATCAATTTGCTTTGACCATACGGATTGGTCGCTGAGCGCGCTGAGGTTTCTTTGATCGGCACTTCTTTAGCATCGCCATACACGGTCGCCGACGAGCTAAAGACCAGTTTCTTCACGTTAAAATGTTGCATGACCCGGCATAAGGTCACTGTACCGGCAACATTGTTATCGTAATAGTGCAGCGGCAGCTCAGTCGATTCACCTACTGCTTTTAAACCGGCAAAATGCACCACCGCAGAAATAGTGTATTGGCTAAAAACGGCGGTTAACGCGGCTTGATCACGAATGTCGCCATTGATGCTGATCAGGCTTTTACCTGAAAGTTGTTCAACGCGTTTTAACGCTTCATCTGAGCTATTACTAAAATTATCAAAGCTAATTACCTGATAACCCGCACGCAGTAAACACAATGCCGTGTGGCTGCCGATATAACCAGCACCACCCGTTAACAGAATATATGACGACATGCTGTCATTCCTTTGAGAGAAGTTGATCGAAAATTAAGGTAATACTTTCTTATACGGTTTCACTGTTGCTTGTTGATACACACCCGCAGCCCAATAAGGATCTGCTTTGGCCCAAGCTTCGGCGTCAATTAAAGAGGGAAACTCAGCAATTACTAAAGAACCGGTAAAACCAGCAGCCCCCGGGTTGTCTGAATCGATGGCCGGCAGCGGGCCTGCCATTACTAAACGTCCTTCAGATTTTAACTGTTCTAAGCGTGCTAAATGGTCTGGACGGGCTGCTAACCGTTTTTCTAGACTATTTACCGCATCTTCTGCATAAATCATATATAACATGATAAAACTCGGTTGTTATTAAACTGCTTGCACCTTAGCAGATTTGCTTTTTAAAACCAATTAGCAGTACGCGCTTTGCTGCTCGGACTAGGATTTGCTTCAACAGACTGTTAGCATGCAACTGACTGTAAAAAACAACAACTATAACTACAACATTTATCCAGGAGTCACGCATCAATGAAACGTGAACAATTTAGCTCCAGCCTAGGTTTTATTCTGGCTGCAGCAGGCTCAGCTGTCGGTATTGGTAACCTCGTCGCTTTCCCGGTGATGGCCAGTAAAAACGGCGGCGCGGCCTTCCTCGTTATGTACGCTTTTTTCGTGTTCTTTATTTGTTTACCCGTGATGCTGGCCGAGATGAGTTTAGGCCGTCACACCCGGCAAAACCCGCTTGGCGCTTACACCGAGATTGGCCAAAACCGCGCTTGGCGCACGGTAGGTTGGTTATCGGTGATCACGCCCTTTATGATTGGCGTGTTCTATTTGGTGATTACCGTCTGGATCGCCGGCTACTTGGGTAAAGCCGTTTTTGGGCAGCTAGATCAATTAGCCGATCCCGCAGGGTTTGGTAATTTTATTACCAGCAACGAGTTATTTGGTTATCTCGCCTTTGTCGTGGTTTTAACCTTTTTAATTTTGCAAGGCGGCGTGAAAAAGGGTATTGAAAAAGCCACCACCGTGCTGATGCCAACACTGTTTGTCATGCTAATTGCGTTGGTGATTTACGTTCTTACTTTAGAAAACGCCATTCTGGGTGTGAAATTCTTTCTTATTCCTGATTTTACCAAGTTAACTGGCGAAGTCCTCAATGGCGCACTGGCGCAAGCCTTTTTCTCCCTGTCTTTAGCCATGGGTATTTTGATTACGTACGGCTCATACATTCAAAAACATGACAATATCGTCTCAGCCGGTAAAACGGTGGCGGGCTTATCGTTAATGGTGGCCTGTTGTTCGGGTTTACTAATATTGCCGGCGGTGTTTTCGTTTAACCCTGAAATTGAAATTTCGGAACTGTCGACTTCTAGTATCGGCATGATCTTTATGTTCTTACCGAAAATCTTTTTAGCGTTACAAACGGATATCGGTTATTTCGGAGCCTCTTTTGTCGCCGCGTTTTTCTTTTTGTTAGTGTTTTTCGCCGCGATGACTTCACTGGTCTCGATTATTGAAGTGCCAGTAGCCAGTGTTATGGATGGCAAAGGGATCAGTCGTCGCAAGGCCTTGTATATTTTAGGCAGTGTGATGGTGGCACTAGGTATCGTTTCCGCCTTGTCGTTTGGCCGTGTTGATTGGCTGAGCAATATGCTGCATTACGGCGGTGCCGATAAGTCATTCTTTGATCTGATTTACGATATGTTTTATGAAACCATCTTGCCATTAAACGGTTTGTTGCTGTGTCTTTTTGTGATTTACCGTTGGAAAAAGCAGAATTTTGATGCGGAAATTAGTGATGGCAATCAGCGCTTTGCTGGCTCGTTTTTACAAAAATACGTGAATTTCTCACTGGGTACCTTTATTCCATTAATTTTAGCGATTATTTTTATCAACACTGTCTCTACCATTTATTTTGGTAAAAACTTGTTGTTTTAAGTAAGCGACAACCTTGGTGGCCAGTGTGATAACGCGCTGGCCACGCTGTAACTTTGTTACTTTTTTCAAGCTGCGGCTTAATTAAGCCTGCGTCGAAATTAAACTGGTGCGTTTACTGCCCAGCGTATCGGGGATTTTCCCTAACTGACATTCCGCTTTACTCACGGTTAATCCTTGCGCACTGCAGCGCTCGGTTAAGATCGGTAAAAACTTTTGCGCTTGCTGTAATGCTTGCGGTTGATCGGTATAAAACTGTAATTGCACATCGTCGTCTTGCAACTTGGCCACGGCTAATAATTGGCCCTTATCGGCTAAGTCAAATTTCATGGTTAACTGCCAAAAGCGCTGTTTTTGTTCGCTGTCTTTTTGCTCGCGTTCTTTTTGCTCTAATAAAATTTGGCTAATTCGGCTTTCTTGTTGCTGTTGCAAGGCTAACGGGATCAGCCATTGCTGCACATTTGCTGCCACTTCAGCGTTTTGTAGCTGTGCCAATTGCAAAGCACTACTGTGGCTGCCGAGTGCTCGTAGCAAGTTAGAGGCTTGCGCCGGTTCAAGCTGCCCAATATTTTGGGCTAAACGCTGCGCGGTTGGCTCACGCAATGATCCCGAGGGTTGCTTTAACAAGTGCCCTAATAATAATTGAATGGCCACGGCCAAGGTGCCGGCCGAGGTGGTCATATTGGGTTGGCTTTGCAAAGGTTGAAAGTTTAACGCCGCTTGCAGTTGTTCTTGTACTTGTGGCGGTGTTAATACCTTAGTGCCATCTGGCTGAGCTTGGCGTAGCAGGTTAAACACTTGCTGTACCTCGGCAGGTAAGTCCGGCAGGCTGCTTAAGGTGGCGGGCGCACTTTGTAATAAAGGTAATAATTGCCGCCAGTGCATATTGCTAACATCGGTTGGCTGTAATTTTGTCACAATGGGGGCTGCAGGGGCAGGCTGCGCACCCAAAGGCAGAGGCTTAGCAAACTGCTGGCTGGCGAGTTGAATTTTGTGTTCACTGACAAGCGGCTGCACGCTTAATTGCCACGAGGTAGCAGCGCTGTTGGCCGTATTAGCCCCTGCCGTTGCTGGGGCGTGTTGCTGCGTTAAACTAACATTAGCGGTTTTATTGTTATTAGCAGGTGGCAATAATATCAGCGATAAATGTTTGGCAATACTGTGGCTGGTAGCTGAGCGGGCGTTTAACGGCTGCGCAAGCGGCTCGCCCGCTAATTTGGTGATGGTTTCACCGCGCAACAAGCTTTGTTGCAAGGCGGCTAATTGTTTGGGATCTTGCAGTAATTGTGCTTGTTTCGCTGTTAGCTGAATGTTCTCTGGTAAGCCGCTTAATACCTTGATCTGAATTTCTATCGTGCCGGGTTTGGTTTCTTTAAAACTTAACTGTAAGGGTAAATCGCTAGGAATGGCAGAGAGTTGTTTGGCTGCCAGCGTCAGTGGCAATTGCAGCAAGCCTTGCGCCGTTTGCACAATAAATTGAGCACTTTGGCCAGTTAACTGTAATTTAGCAAAATAGGGTTGCCCTGCTTGCAGTTTTGGCGTGCTTTCGCTGTTTTGGCCAAACTGGCTGAGGATCTTATCAACAATTGCGGTTTTCATCTGTTCCTCTGTTAACGGGGTATTGGGCATCACGCCGGCGGACATCTTGGCGCTAGGCTGGCTTAATTGCGTTTGGGTTGTTGCCGTTGCTGCTAAGTGCGATGCCGCATTTTTTGGTGCTGAGTCATTGGGCTTATTTGGGGGTTGCGTGCTGCCCAGTGTTAGTTGGCTACCATCAGACAAGCTAAGTTGCAGTGGCCGGTTCAGTGCGCTGGCTGGCAGTTGAAACTGGCCCAAGTCTTTTAACGGTTGTATGAGTAACACCCAATTCGCTCGCTCAGTGGCATGATTAGTTGTGGTTTGGGTAACTAAAGGTTGTAGTAATAACTTTAATTGCTGGCGCTCAGGCGGGCTAAGGTTGAGTACTTGGTTATTCAGTTGCAACAGCGGGCTTGCCGTTTGTAATTGTTGAAACACAGAAATCTGCACGGCAGGTTGCTGCAAAGCGTGCTGTAGCTGGGGGCTTAGCGTTTGAAATACCGCTGCGTTTTGCAGGTTAGCCATCGCCGCTCTCTGGCTTGGCGTATTGGTTGTTAGCGTGTTAGCCGCTTGGTTGTTGTTATTTGCCGAAAGGTTAGTGCTATTGCTGCTTGGCAAAGCGCTCTGCGCCAATGAAGCGGCACTGACACTGGGTAACTTCACCCATTGTAATGTGGCTAATTGCGCGGCGAGGGGCGGGGTAACCGCTTGGCCAGCCAAATGATTAAGCGGTTTGCCACTGGCTAATTGTGCACTCAATTGGTTTAGCTGCTCAGGTTGCAGTAACAACGTGGTTTGTGCGGCCGTTAATTGCTGAGCTTGCGGGTTACCTTGCCACTGCATCACGCGTACGTTCAAGTTGTCGGGCGTTGTCGCATTAAAACTCAGTTGCAGCGGCACATTCAGCGGTAACGGTGGTAACGCAGATAAAGCAAGCCGTTGTAAGCCTTGTTGGCTTTGCAGTAATAATTGCTGCGTTGTATTGGGGGTGTTATTGGTATGGCTTGTGATCACCATTGCCGGATAGGGCACGGTGCTGGCAAGCTTAATCACACCACTGTTCACTGCCGTTTGTGGGTTTAAGCTGGTGTTTGTGGTGAGCTGGCCAAAATTAAAGGGTAACATCACGCTCTCATGGTTCTGTGAGTTAAAGCCGCTTTCGTTAACAGTGATTATTGAACTGTAAGCGGCACTTGCCGACAAGTTGTGCAAATAGCTGATTTGAATCAAGCTTACGAAGCGGTTCTGATTCGTATTCTGGCGGCATTATGCTACTATGCGCGCAATTTTGTTGGTCGTCGATAGTTAGAGGACTGTGAATATAGCACAACCCACCTTTGCTGTTACTGCCCCCATTTTGCTCGATGCCGCTGATTTAAGCTGCGTAAAGCAAGATCGCGTGCTGTTTGAGCAGCTGTCGTTACACTTAAAACCGGGCGAACTTTTGCAGATCAAAGGCAAAAATGGCGCCGGTAAAAGCTCTTTGCTGCGAATTCTATCTGGCTTGGCGCAACCCGATGAAGGCCAACTGCAGTATTTAGCTCAACCCTTACCTGCCGCGTTAAGCGATTACGCCGCCAATTTATGTTTTATCGGCCATCAAAGCGGTATTCATGAGCAATTAACAGCGATTGAAAATTTACAATTTTGGCAAGCGGCTAGCGATCTGCATATTCAAGACGAATTTACGTTACTGGCAGAATTAGGTTTAGCCGGTTTAGAAGATATTCCTTGTCGCATGCTGTCGGCCGGCCAACAGCGACGGGTATCCTTAGCCCGGCTTTGGGCCACCTCTGCGCAAATTTGGATCCTCGACGAACCTTTTACGGCATTAGATCAATCAGCGATTGTCAGTTTACAGCAACACTTTATCGCACATTTACAGCGCGGCGGCGCGATAATCTTAACGACCCACCAACCGCTCAGCATCGAATATCATGCCTTACGCGCGTTAGAGATCCATTATCGATGGTAAAATTTAGCATTTTTTTACAGCGCGAATTACGTTTACTGGCTCGGCAAAAAGCGGATTGGCTGAATCCTGTGTTGTTTTTTATTATCGTGCTAACCCTGTTTCCATTAGGGGTTGGCCCAGAGCCGAATATGCTGCGTATAATGGCACCAGGGATAGTTTGGATCGCTGCGCTATTAAGCGTGCTATTAGCCGCTGAAAGACTGTTTAAAGACGACTATCGCAATGGGGTGATTGAGCAATTAGTGGCGGCGCAGCAGGCATTAATGCCGTTTGTGCTGGCGAAAATTACCGCGAATTGGTTAAGTACCGGTTTGCCGTTATTGCTGTTATCACCGTTGGTAGCTTTGTTGCTGAATATGCAAGGGGCCGCCCTAGAAGCGATGGCGCTAACGTTATTACTGGGTACACCGGTGCTGAGCTTACTCAGTGTGTTAGGGGCGGGTATCACGGTCTCTGCGGATAAAGGTGGGATCTTACTGGCATTGGTTATTCTGCCGTTATATATCCCGCTGTTAATTTTTGCGAGTGCCGCCATTGAAGCGGCCAGTATTGGTTTAGGTTTTACTGGGCAGATTGCCATCTTATTGGCAATGTTTTTGTTCTCGCTGGCCTTGGTGCCTATGGCCGTGTGCAGCGCTTTAAAGATAAATGTGAGCTGATATGTTTAAGTGGTTAGATCCGTTAGCAAAACCAGAAACGCTATATCATTTTTGTGGCAAGTTAACGCCCTGGTTAATGAGTAGTGCCTTGTTTACCTTGTTGTTGGGTAATATTTGGGGCTTAGGCTTTACCCCCACTGATTATCAGCAAGGAGACAGTTACCGCATTATTCACATTCATGTACCGTCGGCCATTATGTCGATGGGCGCTTATATGGCGATGGCCATCGCAGCCTTTACTGCTTTGGTGTGGCAAATCAAAACGGCCCAGTGGGCAGTATTAGCTATCGCGCCGATTGGTGCGGTGTACACGGCCATTGCCTTGCTAACCGGTATGGCCTGGGGTAAACCGATGTGGGGCGCGTGGTGGGTATGGGATGCCCGTTTAACCTCTGAACTTATTCTGTTGTTTTTATATTTTGGCGTAATGGCGCTACATGGGGCTTTTTCTGAGCGACAAACCGGCGCTAAAGTGGCCAGTTTGTTGGCGGTTGTTGGCGTGATTAACTTACCCATCATCCATTTTTCGGTAGAGTGGTGGAACACCCTGCATCAAGGTGCCAGCATAACTAAATTTGCTAAACCGTCCATCGATCCCAGCATGCTTTGGCCTTTATTAATAAGTTTATTGGCGTTTAGTTTGTTATTAGCGGCGTTAACCTGCGTGCGTTTACGTACGGCGATCCTCGAAAATGAGCAGCATCGGCCTTGGGTTAAACAGTTAGTTAGCAAAGCATAAGCGAGGAGATAGCATGTTATTGAGCAGTTTATTGAACACGTTTTGGCAACTGAGCAGCGAATTGCCCGTGCAACTTTTTGGTGTTTTTCCGTTCTACTTTGCTAGCTTCAGTGATTTTTTAGCGATGGCCAGTAACGGCATTAGTTACAGTTTTTTTGTTTGGTTATCTTTCGGTTTAACTTATTTGCTGTTAATGGGCTTGCTGTGGTGGAGTTATTACCAGCAACGTCAGTTTAAGCAGCAGCTCGCCGCAAAAATGGCCAGAGAGCAACGAATTAAGCAGTATCAGGAGCAGCAAAGCTAATGCAACCAAGACGAAAGAAACGCCTGTTATCCATGTTGTTAGTAATCAGTTTGATTGCTGGTGCCGTGGGGGCGATGCTATTTGCCTTACAGCAAAACATTAACTTGTTCTATACCCCAGGTCAGCTTATTCAGGGCCTTGGTGAAGGGAAAATTAAACCCGATATCGGCCAACGGCTGCGTTTAGGGGGCATGGTGGTGCCCGGCACGGTGCAACGTGACGCCGACAGTTTAAAAGTACGCTTTGATTTAACCGACGATTCAGGTGAGATCGCCACGGTTGAATTTGAAGGCATTTTGCCGGATTTATTTCGAGAGGGGCAAGGTATCGTCGCGCAAGGTGAGTTGCGCAGTGCTACTGTGTTGGCCGCTACCGAAGTGCTGGCCAAACACGATGAAGAATATATGCCTCCAGAGGTGGCCGAAGCCCTAAAAGGCATTCGCCATGTGCCACCCAGCCAGCAGCCTGCTGCTAGCAACGCGAATTACGGAGGCTAGTCGATGATTGCAGAATACGGTCAGCTGGCGCTGACCTTTGCCTTTGCGCTGTCATTACTATTGGCTTTAGTGCCTTTAGCCGGCAGTTTTACCGCCAATGAACGTGCCTTATTATTGGCCAAACCCTTATCAGTGGGCATGTTTGTATTTACCTTACTGGCGTTTATGGCGCTGGCCTGGTCTTTTTATCACGATGATTTTACCGTAATTAATGTGGCCACCAACTCCAGCTCTATTTTACCGTGGTACTACAAGCTCACCGCAGTATGGGGCTCACACGAAGGCTCGATGTTGTTATGGGTTATGATGTTAGCCGGTTGGACTGCCTTAGTGGCGCAATATTCCAAAGCGTTACCGTTATTAATGCAAGGGCGAATTTTAGGCATTATGGGGCTGATTAATATCGGCTTTATTGCTTTTTCTTTGTTTATGTCAAATCCGTTTGAACGCAGCTTGCCATTTTACCCTGTGCAAGGCAGTGACTTAAACCCATTGTTACAAGACTTCGGCATGATTATCCATCCGCCGTTGTTGTATCTGGGTTATGTCGGTTTTGCAGTGTCGTTTGCCTTTGCGATAGCCGCTTTAATTGGTGGTAAATTTGATAGCACTTGGGCGCGCTGGGCCAGACCCTGGACTTTAGCAGCGTGGATGTTCCTGACCCTGGGCATTATGCTGGGTAGTTGGTGGGCCTATAACGAGCTAGGTTGGGGCGGCTGGTGGTTTTGGGATCCGGTAGAAAATGCGTCGTTAATGCCTTGGTTGGTGGGTACGGCTTTAATCCATAGCTTAGCGGTCACCGAGAAGCGCGGCACCTTTAAATCCTGGACGGTATTATTGGCGCTCGGTGCCTTTTCTCTGAGTTTATTAGGTGCCTTTTTAGTGCGCTCTGGTGTGTTGGTATCAGTACACTCGTTTGCCTCGGATCCTGATCGCGGTATTTTCTTACTGATTTTCCTGCTAATCGTTATCGGTGGCTCATTGTTACTTTACGCCAGCCGCATGAACTCGGTGCGCAGTCAGGCGCGTTATCAGCTTTTTTCGCGCGAAGTGATGCTGTGGAGCAACAACGTGTTCTTACTTACCGCTACCTTAGTCGTGTTGTTAGGTACGTTATTTCCATTGGTGCACAAAGAGTTAGGCTTAGGCTCTATTTCGATAGGTGAGCCGTTCTTTAATCAGATGTTTTATTACCTGACCATCCCTTTTGCCCTGTTACTAGGCTTAGGGCCTTGGGTGCGTTGGAAGCAACAAAAAGCCGCGCCATTGCTCAAGCCCATGTCGTTACTGGCTATCGCTACGCTGATTGTCGCTTTGGGTACCTTAAGTTTACTGCAAAGTGTCGTCGCAAACTTGGCGTTGTTAGGCTTACTGTTAGGCGCTTGGGTAGGCTTATCGGCGCTTAGCGAAATTTATCAGCGATTAGATCAGTTTGGTTCTGTAAAAGCCGGTTTAAGTAAATTGCAGGCGTCGCATTATGGTATGACGATGGCGCATATTGGTTTTGCCGTGTTGGTAATTGGTGTGGCCATGACCAAAACTTACAGTGTCGAACGTGATGTGCGCATGGCCATTGGTGATAAGGTGGTGTTAGCTGATTACGAGTTTGAGCTGCAAGATGTTTATCGCTTAAATGGCCCCAATTACGGCGGTGAAGCGGCAGAAATTGACGTAAGACGTACGGATGGTCGCTATGTTACCCATCTGCATGCCGAAAAACGCGAATACAATATTCAGCGGATGGTGATGACCGAAGCCGCAGTGCATGCGCGTTTAAGCCGTGATCTTTATGTGTCACTGGGTGAAGCCTTACCCGGCGATGCTTGGGCAATCCGCGTGTATGTAAAACCTTTCGTCAGATGGATTTGGCTTGGCGGCTTGCTCATGGCGTTAGGCGCATTAATCGCTTTGCTTGATAAGCGCTATCGTCGACAAGTGCCAGTTCGGGAGACTGCAGATGCGTAAGGCGTTATTTTATATTCCTTTGGCGTTATTTTTAGGCTTGTCGCTGTTTTTACTCAGTGGTTTGTTTTCTGATCCGCGTGAGCGTGACTCGGCCATTATCGATCGACCACTGCCGAGTTTCTCGTTACCTGATTTACAGGATCCCAGTAAAAGCTGGACGCCAGACGCCTTAAAAGGGCAAACCTTTTTACTGAATGTGTGGGGAGTTTGGTGCCCAACCTGTAATGCTGAGCTCAGTTACATGACGCAGCTGCGCAATGAGCAGGGCATTCGGATCATCGGTCTTTACTATGTGTTACCTGAAGATCCGATGTTTGGCCAAGTCTTCGATTTGCCAACCTTACAGCAAGAAGTTGCCACTAAGCTGCAACAAAATGGCGATCCTTACCAATTTAATATCCTTGATCAACAGCGGCGTTTATCGCTGGATTTAGGGGTCAGTGGCGCGCCTGAGCACTTTATCGTGGATGCCAACGGCATTGTACGGGCGCATCATATTGGTGATATTAATCCGCAAGTTTGGCGCAGCAAGCTCGCGCCGATTTACCAGCAATGGGCGGCCAAACCATGAAGCCATTTTTTACTTTTCTTTGCAGCATCCTACTGACCGTGGGCTTAAGCAGTGCTGCCAGTGCAGCAGAGAGCCAAGAGTTATTGTCTTTTGAAAGTGAGCAGCAACGACAACTTTATTTAAAGCTGACGGCTGAGCTTCGCTGTCCGCAATGCCAAAATCAAAATATCGCCGACTCGAATGCCGTGGTGGCCGTTGATATGCGTGATAAAACTTATGAGTTGGTGCAACAAGGCTTAAGCCGGCAGCAAGTGTTAGATTTTATGATCGATCGTTACGGTGACTTTGTGCACTATCAGCCGCCGGTCAATCGCTACACCATTTGGTTGTGGCTAGCCCCGGTGCTGGTGTTGTTATCATTGTTGCTGTTTCAACTTAAACGCCAAGCTGGTCAGACCGCACTCCGGTACAGGTCAGAGCAGTTGTCAGATGACGCTGCTGCCGACTCTGCCGAAAAAGCAAAGTTAAACCAGCAGCTTGAGCAAATTATCGACAGTTATCGGAGTAAGAAATCATGATGTGGCAACTTGCCGCCGGTGCACTCGCCATGTTGGTGTTAAGTACCCTTTTTATTATTTGGCCGCGCAAAGCCGATGCAAAGAATAATCAAACCCCGGCGCAACTTTTTGAAGAGCGCCTGCAATTATTGGCGTTAGCACGCGATGCCGGTGAATTGGCTGAGCAAGATTTTGATACTGCCGCCAATGAGTTAAAGCAGCAGTTTTTAGAACAAGAACAGCAAGCCATTCGTTATAAGCAACCCAAGCAGCAGCGAGTATTACACCTCAGTTTAGTGCTGGTAACGGCGTTAATTGTGGCGGTGGTGTACAGCCAAAATGGCCATTATCGGCAATTATCTGATTGGGAATATGCCCAGCAAAACTTAGCCAGCTATGGGCAACGCGCATTGCTAGGCGAGGGCGAGCCCTTAAACGAGCAAGATATGCAGCTGTTTTCTTTGGCACTGCGCACAAAACTGGCCAATGAAGGTGATGATGCGGTAGCTTGGATGTTATTAGGTCGGGTTTGGATGACCTTGGGCATGCTAGAAGAAGCGGTTGAGTCTTTTGAGCGCGCGTTAAAGCTAATGCCAGAGCGCACGCCGTTGTTAATCAGCTATAGCCAAGCCTTGATTATGCTGGGCGGTGATATGAACTTAGCCAAAGCCGGCCAAAGTGTTGCGCGGGTTTTAATGCAAGAGCCTGAAAATATTGATGCGATTTCATTAATGGCGTTAATTGCTTATGAGCGTGGCGATAATGCCGAAGCGGTAGCCGCTTGGCAATTATTGGCATCGCGCTTAGCACCTGATGATCCACGTTTAGAGGTGGTGAATGCACGTTTAGCCGAATTAAATGCCCCTGCAACGGTCGGCACTGCCGAGCAAAACGCAGTCTTTGTTCGTGAAGTAAAGATTCAGGTTAGTGTTGGCGCTGAGTTAGCTGCCGCTCATCCTGGCGCTTCGTTGTTCGTGTTCGCTCGTGCGGCAGAAGGCCCGGCTATTCCATTAGCCGCGAAACGTTTGCCATTAGTTGCCGGTGTAACCGAGATCAGCTTATCGGCAGCCGATGCGATGCAAGCGGGCTGGAACATCGAGCAAACTAATCTTATTCAAGTTGTTGCCCGTATGGCTGTTTCAGGAACAGTTGAGCGCTCTGCGCAAGATGTAGAAGTGGTGTCAGCGGTGCTAAGTTTTGAGCAACCGGTATTATCCGTACAATTAACTTTGGAACAGTAATATGTCTTTATTCTTTTTTCGAGCCCTAATGCTTGGCGGTGTGCTCAGCTTAACGGCCTGTGCTAGCGCACCCAGCGAGCAGCAAGCTGCAACAACTAATAATCCTCAGCCCGCCTATGTTGATGTGCGAGATCCGTTAGAGCGCATTAACCGCCCGCTTTGGGATTTTAATTACGATGTGTTAGACGCCTATTTACTTAGACCGCTAACCGTTGGCTACATGACGGTAGTGCCAAAACCGGCACGTAAAGGGTTAAGTAATGTTGTCAATAACTTAGGGGAGCCCGCCAGTTTCGTCAACAGCGTGTTGCAAGCCAAGCCGAAGAAAGCAGCCGTAAGCGTTGGCCGTTTTGTGTTAAACAGCACCACCGGTTTTTTTGGTTTATTTGATGTGGCTACGAATATTGGTTTGACCAATGCTGAGGAAGATTTCAGCCAAACCATGGCGGTATGGGGGATTGGCGATGGCCCGTTTTTAATGATCCCTGCGCGTGGGCCTACCACGGTAAGAGATACTGCTGGCTCGCTGGTTGATAATTTGTATTTCCCCTTAAGCTTATTAAATACGCCGTTAACCATCACACGTGCCGTGATTGGTGCGTTAGACGGTCGCGAGCAGCTAATGCAAGTCGAAAATATGTTAAACGACTCGCTGGATCCATACTCGTTTGTTAAAGAAAGTTATTATCAGCGTCAGCTTTTTAAAATATACGATGGCAACCCGCCACAGCCAGAAGAAACGCTGGACGATGATATGTTAGATTTTCTCGACGAAATCGAATAATACACTCAGCAGCCAGAGGTCATACCACACTCCGGTACAGGTCACACCTCTGACCGCACTCCGGTACTGGTTTGTCCAGTTTTGGGTGCAATAGGCCTAATGACGGCGTGAGAAATGAAAAGGAAAGCGACATGATTAAAGTATTAAGTGTGTTTGGCACACGCCCTGAAGCCATCAAAATGGCACCATTGGTCAATCAATTAAAGCAAGATGCGGCCTTTGATAGCCGTGTTTGTGTTACCGGTCAGCACCGTGAAATGCTGGATCAGGTATTACAGTTATTCAGTATCGAACCTGAATACGACTTAGCCATTATGAAAGCTGGGCAGGATCTGTATGACGTTACCACCAGTATTTTGCTCAACATCAAACCGGTACTGCGCGAGTTTCAACCTGATATCGTGTTAGTTCACGGTGATACCAGCACTACTTTTGCTGCGGCCTTAGCCTGCTATTATGAAAAAATTGCGGTAGGCCATGTCGAAGCCGGCCTGCGTACCGGCAATATTTATAGCCCTTGGCCTGAAGAAGCTAATCGCAAGTTAACCGGCGCTTTAACCCGCTTGCACTTTGCGCCGACGCAAACCTCTGCGGATAACTTATTAGCAGAAAACCTGGCTGCCGCTAACATCGTTATTACGGGGAATACGGTGATTGACGCGCTGCTGCAAGTTGTTGAAAAAATTGATAACAGCCCAGAATTAAGCGCCAGTTTTGCCAAGCAGTTTCCTTTTGTAAAAGACGATCGCCGAATGATTTTGGTAACAGGCCATCGCCGTGAAAGTTTTGGCGGTGGTTTTGAGCAAATTTGTGCCGCGCTAGCGGATATTGCTAAGCAATATCCGGATTGCGATATTGTCTACCCGGTACATTTAAACCCCAATGTGCGCGAGCCGGTTTATCGTTTACTCAGTGATGTATCGAACGTGCATCTAATTGCGCCACAAGATTATCTGCCATTTGTGTATTTGATGAGCAGAAGTTACTTGGTACTGACCGACTCCGGTGGTATTCAAGAGGAAGCGCCGTCACTTGGCAAACCGGTTTTAGTAATGCGGGACACAACCGAACGGCCAGAAGCTGTTGATGCTGGTACTGTGAAGTTGGTGGGTACAGACAGAGCGAAAATTGTAGCTGAAGTCACTCGCTTACTCAGTGACAAACCTTACTACGACAGCATGAGCTTCGCCCATAACCCTTATGGTGATGGCAAAGCCTGTGCACGGATTATCGCCACCCTAAAAACCTTCCGCTAAATACTCCTCAGACCACACTCAGGCACAACTCTGACCTCCGACCACACTCCGGTACTGGTTGGAGCTCTTACCGGTGTCTGAGTGCGGTCGGACCTGTTGTTGGAAATAAGATATTCCAAAACAAGATAATTCGGTTTTGATTTGTTCTGGTAAGCTATAAGCACTTACTTAGACGCAGGCGGAGTTATCATGGCAGCAAGTAGCCAAAGCCATTTAAAAGCCCTCGAAAACGAATCGATTCAAATTTTCCGTGAAGTGGTAGCCGAGTTTGATAATCCGGTGATGCTTTATTCGGTAGGTAAAGACTCGTCGGTGTTATTGCATCTGGCACGTAAAGCGTTTTACCCCGGCAAAATCCCTTTTCCACTGTTACATGTGGATACCACCTGGAAATTCAAAGAGATGATTGCGTTTCGTGATCAAATCGCCCGTGAGCTGGGTTTGAACTTACTGGTACATCAAAACCCAGACGGCTTAGCCATGAATATCAGCCCCTTTGAGCATGGTAGTAGCAAGCATACCGATATCATGAAAACCCAAGGCTTAAAGCAGGCATTAGATAAATACAAATTTGATGCCGCCTTTGGTGGTGCAAGGCGTGATGAAGAAAAATCCCGAGCGAAAGAGCGAGTGTATTCGTTTCGCGATAAGCATCATCGTTGGGACCCTAAAAATCAACGGCCAGAGCTGTGGAATATTTTTAATGGCCGAGTCGATAAAGGCGAAAGCATTCGCGTGTTCCCGTTATCAAACTGGACCGAACTAGATATTTGGCAATACATTTATCTTGAGAATATCCAAATCCCAGATTTGTATTTCTCTAAACCGCGCCCTGTAGTGGAACGCGATGGCACCCTAATTATGGTTGATGATGAGCGCATGCCGTTACAACCCGGCGAAACACCCAGCATGAAAAGTGTACGCTTTCGTACCCTGGGTTGTTATCCGTTAACGGGTGCCGTTGAGTCCTCAGCGGCAACCTTACCTGAAATCATTCAAGAAATGTTGTTAACCAAAACCTCAGAGCGGCAAGGTCGGGTGATTGATCACGACAGCACCGGTTCGATGGAAAAGAAAAAAATGGAAGGGTACTTCTAATGAGCCATACCTCAGAATTAATAGAGCAGGATATTCTGGCCTACTTAAAGCAGCACGAAAACAAGCAATTACTGCGCTTTATTACGTGTGGCAGTGTGGATGATGGTAAAAGTACTCTGATTGGCCGCTTGTTGCACGACAGTAAAATGATCTTTGAAGATCAGCTTGCGGCTATCACTGAAGACAGCAAAAAAGTGGGTACTCAAGGCGAGCGTGTCGATTTAGCCCTGCTGGTCGATGGCTTACAATCTGAACGTGAGCAGGGCATCACCATTGATGTGGCTTACCGTTATTTCTCAACCGAGAAACGGAAATTTATCATTGCCGATACGCCAGGCCACGAGCAATACACGCGCAATATGGCCACCGGTGCGTCGACCTGTGATTTAGCGATAATCCTGGTGGATGCGCGTAAAGGTGTGCAAACCCAAACGCGGCGACACAGCTACATATGTTCCTTGCTGGGTATCAAGCACGTGATTGTCGCGATTAATAAAATGGACTTAGTCGATTACTCTCAAGCCCGTTACAAGGCCATTCAAGAAGAGTATCTGGCTTTGGCAGGGGCTTTGGACATCCCTGATATCCGCTTCGTGCCTATTTCGGCCTTAGAGGGCGATAATGTTGTGCATCCAAGTGAAAAACTGAGCTGGTTCCGTGGCTCAACCTTGATGCAGTATCTTGAAAACATTGAATTAACGCTTGCTGAAAATGACGATTTTCGATTTCCTGTGCAGTTAGTCAGCCGCCCTAATGCTGATTTCCGTGGTTTCCAAGGCACGATTGCTTCAGGCAGTATCGCTGTAGGCGATACCGTGCGGGTATTGCCGGCGGGTACCGTGTCTACCATCAAAAGCATCGTGACCTTTGATGGTGACTTGCAAAGTGCCAACGCAGGGCAAGCCGTAACGCTTACTTTGAATGATGAAATTGATGTCAGCCGTGGCAGTATGTTGGTAAAAAAAGACGCACTGCCGCATGTCTCATCGCGGATGCGAGCCAAGTTAATTTGGTTGCATGACACGCCACTAAAAACCGACAGGCAGTATTACTTTAAATTCAGCTGTAAAACCACGACAGGTGAGATCAGTAAACTGCATCATCGCATCGATGTGAATACTCTGGCAGAGAAATCAGCGGAAGTGTTAGCGATGAATGAAATTGGCTTGGTTGATGTTAATTTAACAGAAACTATGGCGTTTGATGTTTATCGTAAAAACAAACTTACCGGTGCTTTTATTATTATTGACCGTTTCAGCAATTTAACGGTAGGAGCCGGCATGATTGATGCGCCCTTAGTTGCGACTGTTGCAGAAGAGGAAGAAATTAAAGGCCTCAGCGATTTTGAATATGAATTGATCATGCTTGTGCGCAAACATTTTCCCCATTTAATGTCTCGGCAGTAATAAATGAGCCTTGAAGCGCTTGTGCTGATAGGGTTGCTGGTGTTGTTGCTGATGGCGTTATTACGCTTTCAGCAGCATTCCGCCGGTGTATTTGGTGCCATGTTACTTGGCTTGTTAGCTTTGGGTTTTATTGAGACGGCCGATGTATTAAAAAATGCGGCCAACTCTGGTTTAGCCACGTTAGTGTTGCTGGTTTTAATTTCTTACTCGTTAGAGAAAACCAGTATCTTACGGCGTATATCGCGCTTTTTATTTACCCGCTCTGTGTCGGGTTCGGTGTTTCGCACCGTCAGTTTTGCCGCTTTAGCCTCCTCAGTATTAAATAATACCGCCGTTGTGGCAGCGATGCTTAACACCGTGCGTAGTAATAAAACGGTGTCGCCAGCAAAGTTGTTGATCCCGCTCTCTTATGCTGCGATTTTTGGCGGTACCTTAACTCTAATAGGTACTTCGACCAACTTAATCGTGCATTCAATGTTAACTGAAAAAGGCCATCCGGGTTTTGGCTTTTTTGACTTTACCCTAATAGGTTTAGGCGTCACGCTAGCCTGCGGTGGGGTCGTTATTTTTATGAGCCGATTTTTACCGAATGACACCATTCCAGCTGAAAACCGAAGCGCTTACTTGTTAGAAGCTGAACTGATGAGTGACTCGCCATTGGTAGGGCTCACTGTGGAAGAGGCCGGTTTGCGCCATCTTGATGCGTTATTTTTAACTGAAATTGTTAGAGGTAAGCAATTAATCCGGCCCGTAGCGCGTTATGACGTATTGTGTGCCGGCGATAAATTACTTTTTAGTGGCAACGTGCATAAAGTCAACGTGCTTAAGCAATTTGTGGGGTTACGTTTATTTGCTGATGATAACGGTTTAACGACGCAAGTATTAACCGAGGTGATGATCAAGGAAGAGTCGGTATTAATGGGTCAAACTTTAAAAAGTACCGGGTTTCGAGCCAGGTTCGATGCTGCGGTCGTGGCTGTGCGCCGTGAGGGCGAACAAGTCAGCGGTAAGTTGGGCGATATAGTATTGCAAGCCGGTGATGTAATGTTATTGGCAACTGGGCCAGATTTTAGCAGCAGGCATAACCTCAGTAAAAACTTCTATATTTTGTCGGATATTGATACCGAAGATATGCTCAGTGGCCTCCGTGAAAAACTGACGTGGTGGGGCTTTGCGCTGATGATTGGCGTGAGTGTGTTTACTCCTATCAGTTTATTACAAGCCGCGATGTTTTTTCTTGCGCTGCTATTGTTTGCCAAATGTTTAACCGTTAATGAAATCAAACGGCGTTTTCCAGTCGAAATTTGGTTGGTCGTAACCAGCGCCCTGTGTATTGCCACCGCGATGAATACCACCGGCTTATCGAATGTGATAAGTCAATTTGCAAGCACAGGTTTAAGTGGCCAAGCGCCGTTCTTTACCTTAATGGGCATTTTTTTATTAACTTATTTGTTAACCGAAATGATTACCAACAATGCCGCCGCGGCATTAATGTTTCCTATCGCCTACAGCTTGGCACAGGGGATGGGCGTTGATCCACTGCCCATGGTGATGGGGGTGGCATTTGCCGCGTCAGCCAGTTTTATCACGCCTTATGGTTATCAAACTAACTTGATGGTATTTAATGCAAGTAATTACCGCCTCAAGCATTTTTTCCTGATAGGAGCGCCCGTAGCTATTACTTACATCGTGGTTAGTTTACTACTGATCCCCCGCGTTTTTCCCTTTTAATCCAGCCCTCCAGCTCCAACACTGATCAGACCACACTCTGGTACTGGTCTGACTGCACTCAGAGACAGGTCCTACCACACTCCGGTACTGGTACGAGGTCTGATCGGTGAAATTTTTATTTGCAGCTTTTAATTTTGTTTACTATTTTAAAATTTGTTTAACATAAGGTTGCTAAAAATGTCTAGGAGGCTACGTATGTTTATCGATAATATGCCATACCATATTGTGCATAGGGGACATAATCGGACGAATTGCTTCAAGTTTGAGGCTGTAAAAGGAATGTTCTTTTCTATGTTATGCAATAAGTTAGATGAATGCGGCATCAAATTACATGCTTTTGTGTTGATGTCGAATCACTATCATCTGCTCGTTACACCGCAAAGTGGTAAGGAAGTACCGCACTTTATGCAATGCCTTGGGCGGCATTTTGCGGGTTACTATAATGCACTAAACGATAAAACCGGCACGGTATGGGATGGTAAATACTTTGCTAGTTTGGTCGAAAACGATTATTACGTTTTGGCATGTTATCGCTATATCGAACTTAACCCAGTTAGGGCAGGCATTGTTAGAACGCCGGATCAATATCATTGGTCAAGCTATCATAGCAATGCCGGCGGTTTAAACTCGCAAATCATTGTACCACATCCGAGCTATGAGGCTTTAGGTGATAACAAATTTACCCGGCTACGTGCTTATCGTGAACTGTTTAATGCCGACATCGACAAAGCAGAGTTACAGGCTATCCGTCAGTCCCTGAATAAGAACATGCCGTGTCAGTCTTTAATTGCAAGTAGCAAACAAGTTCAGCCTGAGGCCATGTCAATCTCGGTTTGAATTTAATGCGTACTCGAGGGTGTTGCAGTAAGGATAAATCGCTATTTTTTTAATGCAAAGTAAGTTAGTTTTAGCGCATTCAATCTTTGCTTGGAGTTTACATGTTATTACCTGTTGTTTTGGCAGGCGGCAGCGGTAGTCGGCTTTGGCCGCTTTCTCGAGAATTAATGCCAAAACAGTTTTTAACTTTGCATGGCGATAAATCTTTACTGCAATCTTCCCTGATCAGGCTTTCAGGGATCAGCTCGGCTAAGCCCCTAGTTATTTGCAACGAAGAGCATCGTTTTATTGCTGCAGAGCAGATAAGACAGTTAAATTTGCTTGATAAAAATATCATTTTAGAACCGTCCAGCCGCAATACCGCCCCTGCCATTACGATAGCTGCGTTATATGCTATGCAACATGGTGAAGATCCCACTTTACTGGTGTTAGCTGCCGATCATGTTTTTTCTAATGTAAGTGCTTTTAAACAAGCAATATACACAGCAAAGCCCTTAGCAGAAAAGGGACTGTTAGTGACTTTTGGAATTAAACCCTCTACGCCGGAAACGGGCTATGGCTACATCAAACAAGGCAAGACACTAAATGATTGTGTCAACGCATATCTGGTAAAGCAATTTATTGAAAAGCCTAGTATTGAGCAGGCCAAACAACTACTTTTAGACAGTGACGTTTGCTGGAATAGTGGGTTGTTTATGTTTAAAGCCAGTACCTTTTTAAACGAACTGGCCATTTACCGACCAGATATTCTTCTGCATTGCCAAAATGCAGTAGCACAAACGCTGGCTGATATGGACTTTATTCGTATTAATAAAGAACAGTTTATAAACTGTCCGGCAGAATCTATAGATTATGCCGTGATGGAGCACACTCAATCTGCTGTGGTGGTGCCAATTGAATCAGAATGGAGTGATATTGGCTCTTGGTCAGCCCTTTGGGAGTTAGGCGAAAAAGATACTCTTGGTAATGTACAGTATGGTGAGGTGCTTCAGCATAATAGCCACAATAATTACGTTTATTCTGAAAGTGGTTTGGTTGCAACAATAGGCTTAGAAAATACCATTGTTATTCAAACTAGCGATGCTGTTTTAGTTGCAAATAAAGATCATGTTCAGCAGGTTAAAGAAATAGTGCAAACGATCAAAGAGCAAGGTCGTTCAGAGCATTATGCACACCGACAGGTTTATCGGCCTTGGGGGCAATATGACATTATTGATCAAGGTGATGGATATAAAGTTAAACGTATTACTGTTTTACCCGGTGAAAAATTATCGCTGCAAAAGCATCAACATCGTGCTGAACATTGGATTGTGGTATCAGGCCTTGCAAAAGTAACGCTAGATACCGTGGATCAAACACTCAGTGAAAACCAATCCATCTATATTCCAATTGGTTGCATACATGCGCTAGAGAACCCTGGGCCTGAACTCTTAGAATTGATTGAAGTGCAGTCTGGTCGTTATCTTGAGGAAGATGATATTGAACGTTTTACGGATCGCTATGGTAGGTGCTAGTTTAAAGGGTACCGGTAAGTTAGCATACCGGTACCGTTCGTTTTTTAACCAAAAATCCCGCGTGTATCAATTACAACTTTTGCAGCAACTTCATTGATATGCATGGCTTTAAATTGGCGATGGTCAACTAACACTACTAACACATTGGCCCGCTCCAGCGCTTTAGCGAGGGTAGTGAGTTTATCGTTGTGTTGACTCATGCGTTTCGGTAATGCTTTTATGTTTGGTTCAACTAACAGAATTTCACCAACGTTGTCATTGATTAGATGCTCGGCAATATCTAAAGCTGGGCTTTCGCGCAAGTCATCAATATCGGCTTTAAACGCCAAACCTAAGCAAGCGATAACAGGGCGTTTGAATTGATCAGCCGCTTCTTTCACTTTGTTAATAACATAATGTGGTTTGCCGTCATTAATTTCACGTGCAGTGCGGATCAGGTTGGCTAAATCTGGAGCTGAATCAACAATAAACCAAGGGTCAACGGCAATACAGTGGCCGCCAACACCCGGGCCAGGGCTCAAAATATTCACCCGTGGATGGCGATTCGACAGTTTAATCAATTCCCAAACGTTAATTTTTAACTTATCGCAGATCAGTGATAATTCATTGGCAAAGGCAATGTTCACGTCACGAAAGGCGTTTTCAGTCAGCTTAGCCATTTCAGCAGTACGGGCATTGGTGCGTAAACATTCACCACGCACAAATAGCTGATACAGCGACATGGCCTTTTCAGCGCAGCGCTCGGTAATACCACCAATAATACGGTCGTTACTTACTAGCTCTTGCAATACGCGGCCGGGTAAAACGCGCTCAGGGCAATGCGCAATATACACATCGGCAACGTCTGAATGATCTAATGGCACTTTTAAGTCAGGGCGTAACTCTTTTAACCATTCGGCAATTTGCTCTGTGGTACCAACCGGCGAGGTCGACTCTAGAACAATCAAGTTACCTTTCTCAATGACCGGCGCAATATTCTCTAACGCGGTGCGAATGTAACTCAGATCGGGTGCCTTGTTATCTTTAAACGGGGTGGGCACCGCAATCATAAACACTTCTGCCGGCTCAGGTACCAGCGAAGCGCGCAATTTACCGGTAGTAACTGCAGCCTGCACCAACATATCCAAGTCGGGTTCCACAATGTGGATCTTGCCCTGGTTGATGGTATTAACCGCATGCTCAGACACATCAATCCCGACGACTTCAACACCACGCGAAGCAATAACCGCTGCCGTAGGTAAACCGATGTAACCAAGACCAATAACAGACACTTTAGAAAACTGAGATAGCATTAATGATTCCTTGCAACGCTTATACAATGAGTATGAATACGCTCATCTTAAGGTGCTGAATATGAATATACAATTTATCTGCAAAATAATTATTTAAATATCAGCATGAATTTTTCTTTTTGGGCTATTACAGATACTCTAAGTATGGTCTGACCTGTACCGGAGTGCGGCCAGACCAGTGTCTGAGTGTGGTCTTACCTGTCTCAGAGTGCGGCCAGACCTGTACCGGAGTGTGGCCAGACCTGTCTCAGAGTGCGGTCAGACCAGTGTCTGAGTGAGGACTGACCAGTATCAGAGTGCGGTCAGACCAGTGTCTGAGTGTGGCCCGACCTGTACCGGAGTGTGGTCGGAGGTGTTGATTTGTTGTGCAGTTAGACTCAAATGGGGAATTTATTTTTGTCATTAACAAGCAGTGTGGTAAATTGTCGACCAATATATACTTGCCTTCGTTTAGATGGATTTAACTATGCCGAATTTTCAGCCTCGTTTACATGGGCAATTTGCCGCGCTTTTTTGCGTCGCGGCGTTATCTGCAGGGTGTGTTAGCACACAACAAGCAACGTCCTCTCCCTATCATGATTACTCTAACCTAAATTTGTTGCCAAGTTACGTCAGTATGGCATTGCAATCTGCGCGTGTTGGTCAGCAATTATCGCTATCAGAATCGCCATGGGGTGGTAATGCTAGGCTGCAGGTGTTAGACCGTTATTTCGCTGCAAGCGGCCGCAACTGTTTAAAATTTACGGTGAATGAAGAGCCTTCGGTAATAACTGCTTGCCAATACGAGCTACAATGGGCTGTTAATCCAGAAATTATGTCACCAAGATCGCAGGGATAAGCTTTATGCACAGATCATTTATTCGTCACACCTCGCTCATCCTTGCTTTTTCAGCATCTTTTATCTTAAGTCAAGCTCACGCCCAAAGCTTTGGCGATTTAGCAACAGAATTACAAGCTCGCCAAGTTGCGCCGCCAGTGCAAGAAACGCCCAGCAATACTAATTGGCAGCAAGGTACTTATGGCCCGGTAATGAATGGCAAACCTATGTTGTCAGCCGAGCAAATTAAACCTTTTGGTGCTGAACTATTTACCGGTGGGTTTCGAGGGGTACGTGCTGATGGTTTAAACCCACAGTACAAAATTTTACCTGGTGATCAGGTTACCTTAAGAGTTTGGGGTGCGGTAGATATTGATCGTATCCTACCTGTTGATGCGCAAGGTAATATTTTTATTCCAACTATTGGCCCTGTGCAAGTAATGGGTTCTAGCCATAGCCAGTTAGACGGTATTGTTCGTGCAGCGGTGCGCAAAGTTTACCCAGACAATGTTAGTGTTTATACCAACTTACAAGGCGTGCAGCCAGTAGCTGTTTTTGTTACAGGTTTTGTCAATAAGCCGGGGCGTTACGCCGGTGTACCAAGCGACTCCATTTTATACTTTATTGATCAAGCCTCGGGTGTGGATGATCAACTCGGTAGTTACCGTCGCATTCGTTTACAGCGCCAAGGCGAAACGATTGCCGAACTGGATTTATATCAATTCATCCTACAAGGCCAGTTAGGGCATTCCCAATTACAAAATGGCGATACCATTATTGTTGAAAGCCGGGGCCCCGTTGTTACAGTGCAAGGTGATGTTGGCCGTCCTTATCACTACGAGTTACACCCCAAGCAGCAGCAAAACCAGCTAGTAGGGCAGGCTATCACTGAGCTTACGCAATTAAATGCCGGTGTATCGCATGCCTTAATTCGAGGCAGTCGTGTAGATGGCCCGGTTGCGTCTTATCTGCCTTTAGCCGAGTTTGCCAATGCCAAGCTGAATAACGGCGATGAAGTGTTATTTATAGCTGATCAGCATGAGCAACAAATTGTCGTGCAGCTAGAAGGCGAGTTTATGGGGCAGTCGCATTTTGTGTTGCCACGCAATGTCACTTTGCAGCAGCTGTTGAACATCATTCCTATCGAGCCGATGCTCACCGATTTTGAAAATATCTCTTTGCGTCGTAAAAGTGTGGCCGAACGGCAAAAACAATCTTTAGAAGATAGCTTACGTCGTTTAGAAACCACCTATTTAGGTGCGCCATCCTCCACCGCGGAAGAGTCTGCTATTCGTATTCGTGAAGCCGAATTAATTAGCCAATTTGTGGCTAAAGCGCGGCAAGTTGAACCGAATGGGCGCTTAGTCGTGGCACATGAAGGCGAAATCGTTGATTTACGCTTACAAGACGGCGACATCATTACCATTCCGCCGCGTACTGATGCTGTGCTAATCAGTGGCGAAGTCTACATTCCGCAGTCTGTGGTGTTTGTGCCGGGTAAAACGGCAATGGATTATATTCGTGGAGCCGGTGGTTTTAGCCAGCATGCAGATAAAAAACGTATTTTAGTGGTGCGGCAAAATGGTGAAGTGCGAAGTGCTGATGAAGTCGGCCTGCGCCCTGGCGATGAAATCTTAGTCTTACCTGCCGTAAGTACCAAGAACTTGCAATTGGCCAGCACCATGACGCAAATTCTATATCAAATTGCGGTCGCTACTAAAGTCGCCTTGGATCTGTAATGACGCAAGCGCGTTCTTCACTTACTGTAACTTTACATGTCTGGCACGCGCTCTTTATGCGCGAAGCCAGCGCGCGTATTACCGGTGATCGGCTCGGCTGGGTTTGGATTTTTATCGAACCCTTGGCCCATATCCTTCTTTTCGTAGCTATTCGTCAGCTAATGGGTAATCTTCGTCATGTTGCAGGTGCTGAGTTTATACCCTGGTTTATCGCAGGAATGGCGCTGTATTTAATGTTTAGCACAGTTATGAACAGGAGTATGGGGGCCATAAGCTCCAGTAGAGCTTTATTTGCTTATCGACAATTACATCCTGTTGATACCATTTTGGTTCGTGCATTTTTAGAAGTATTAATCAAAATTATTGTTTTAATATTGTTAGTCTTAGGTGCTGGTTTTCTTGGTTACAACATTCTTCCAGCCAACGCACTTGCGGTTGTTGGAGTTTGGATCGGCCTTTGGTTATTTGCTATTGGTGTTGGTTTAGTCTTGGCCGTAGTTGTTACTTCAGTTCAAGAGCTTGGTAAGATAATTAACATGATTACATTTCCTTTATACTTTCTCTCTGGGGTGATGATACCTGTCCAGTTTTTGCCTCGTTATCTACAAGAATTATTGATGTACAACCCACTATTACATGCAGTTGAATCATTTCGAATGGCTTTTTTTGCAAATTACCAAAGTATTCATGGCATAAACATGCAATATGTCATGATGTGGGCTTTTTCATTAATCCTATTTGGCCTAATGCTTCAGGTACGATATAAAAACAGGCTGATGGCGCAATGATCGACGTAGAGCATATTTATAAACGCTATCATGGGCCTTTTGGTGGTGATTGGGTATTAAAAGACGTCAGTTTCCATATTCCCCGTGGTATCAGTGTTGGTTTAGTTGGCCGAAATGGTGCCGGTAAATCGACCTTACTGCGTTTGCTGGGTGGCATGGATATGCCTGATAAAGGCACAATAAAGCAAAACTGCCGAGTGTCATGGCCTATCGGTTTGGGCGGCGGCTTTCAAGGCAGTATGACAGGCCGACAAAACGTCAAGTTTGTCGCACGTATACATGGCGGTAATGACAATATCGATAAAATTATTGATTTTGTGCAAGATTTTGCTGAAATTGGCAAAGCCTTCGATCAGCCAGTTAAAACCTATTCCAGTGGTATGCGCAGTCGTTTAGCCTTTGGTTTGTCATTAGCGTTTGATTTTGATGTTTATCTTTCAGATGAAGCAACCTCGGTAGGGGATGCATCTTTTAAGGCTAAAGCAACCCAGGCATTTCGCGACCGAATAGGTAGTGCCAGTATTATTATGGTGTCACACAGTGTCGGCATATTAAAAGACCTTTGCCAAGCCGGAATTTGGCTGCACCAAGGGCAAGCAATATGGTACGACAAACTCGATGATGCTATTAACGATTATCACAACAGTATAGGTAAAACCCCAACATGATCACCTTTGCTCGCACCCGTCGTCGTTTAGCTAAACATCCTCATTGGGCGCTTTGTCTGCTTGCTACTTTTTTCGCAATCATTTATTGGGGCTTGCTTGCTACTAATCGTTATGTCTCTGAAACGCACATTGTGCTGCAAAGCCCAGAAATTAATCCAACGGGTTTTAATATTTCTTCATTGTTGTCTGGTACGCAGGGTTCTGGTGATTTATTGCTGTTAAAAGATCATCTGGAATCGGTCGATATGCTGCAAAAATTGCAGCAAAATCTGAACATTCGGGCGCATTACGCCAATTCTGATATTGATATGTTAAGTCGTTTAAGCGACGAAGATATTGAGTTAGAAAAACTCTATAAATATATGCAAAGCCGAATTGATATCGTGTTCGATGACTACGCCGCAGTACTGCGCATTCGGGTACAAGCTTATTCTCCAGATATGGCGAAAGCTATTGCGCAAACCCTGTTAGATGAAGGTGAGCGCCATATGAATGAAATGGGGCAGCGTTTAGCCGCTGAGCAAGTTGCTTTCATTGAGGAGCAAGTACAAAAATTAGAGACGCGTTTATTCAGCGTGCGAGAAGAGCTGTTAGCCTTTCAAAATAAAGAAGGCTTAGTCTCGCCTACAGGAACCGTGCAAAGCATTTTCGCTGTTGTTAGCCAGTTGCAAGGCCAATTAGCTTTATTAGAAGCGCGTAAAAAATCGGCGGCAAGTTTTCAAAGCACTACATCACCTGAAATTGTGCGCCTAAATAGCGAGATTGCCGCTTTAAAAGCACAAATCGATATTGAAAAATCAAAGTTAGCGGCCACCAGTGGCGATTCATTAAACCGCGTATCGGCGGAATATCAAACGTTAGAGCTCAGAGCGCAATTCGCTTTAGAGCTGTATTCTAACTCGTTAATGGCCTTAGAAAGCACGCGGGTGGAAGCCGCTCGTAAGTTAAAACAGGTGTCAGTGTTGCAGTATCCAACACAAGCCGAGTTTTCTACCGAGCCTCGTCGTGGCTACAACATCCTTGTTTTTATGTTTTTTGCCCTGTTTGCAGCGGCTATTACGCATTTAGCGCGCGCGATTATTCGTGATCATCGAGATTAATCAGGAAAGATTCTGCATTTGTTTTCTTTATTGTCACGTCAAGCTTCTTCTCAGTCACCAGAGCACGTTTTGTTCTGGTGCCCAAACCTAGCAGGTAAAAAACAGCCGCTTACTACCTCAAATGTTAATTTAAGTGCTAGCACGGCTGCCAGAAATGATTTCTTGTTATGGGCAAAGCAACCGCTTTCAGCGGCACTGCAGCAGCAAACTCAGCAATTGCTAGCCAACTGGTCAGGCTACCAGATCTCAAAATACAATGACTTTCGCTCAGCTCCTCAGCCACCTAATGCTTATGTCTTAATTATTATTAATGGGCATTGCACTGAATCGATAAAGACGTTAATGCAGCAAGCTGCGAATTATTGTTTGCAGCATGAAATCAGCCAAATGGTGATAGCAACTGATGTTAACGGCGCTAGGCTTACCGCGCAGCAACAACAGGTAATCAAACAAGTGGTTTTACCAGCAGCATTAACGGTGCAAATGGTAAAACACGATTGTCACCATGCTAACTTATTAGCAAAGTCGAGTGCAGTAGTGGTAACCGATAGCTGGCTTGGCTTAGAGGCATTACTTTGGCAAAAAACCGTTATAACCTGTGGTGATCCTTTTTATGCAGGCTTAGGTTTAACCCAAGAAACTAAGCAGCCCAATGCTGGGCTTAAATACCGCCTTGAGCAGCTTGTAGCTTGGGTGTTTTTGGTACAAGCAAACAGCTTTTGTCCTGAGCAGCAACAAACAATCCCGTTATTAACCGCACTGGCTTGGCTACAGCTTCAAAATCAACAACGGCAACGTTTTCCGCAATTGGTTTATGCCATTGGGTTTACTTTTTTTTGGAAAAACGTGGTGCGCTCGTTTCTACAGGGTAGCCAGGTTATTTTTGTGCGCACTGCACAGCAAGTGCCCGCTGGCGCAACCGCCATTACCTGGGGCCTAAAGGTGTTACCCCAGTTGGCAGCAGATGTCACACTTTACCGCTTAGAAGATGGCTTTATTCGCTCTGTAGGTTTGGGAGCATTATTTGCAAAGCCCTTGTCTTGGGTGGCCGACAGCCGCGGCTTGTATTTTGATGCGACCGCGAGCAGTGATTTAGAAGTACTGTTAAATAACAGTGTTTTTGATGACGCCATACTCTGTGAAGCAAAGCAGCTTATTAAGCTGCTAATACAAAGCAACATTACCAAGTACAACACTGGCCAAGTAACGTGGCAGCGCCCAAATACCGATCGCAAGGTGTTATTAGTGGTAGGGCAAGTTGAGACCGATGCGTCTATCGCTTTTGGTGCTCCTGGCATTAAAAAAAACCTAGACTTGTTAAAAACGGTACGGCAAGACAATCCGCGAGCCTATATTATTTATAAACCTCACCCTGATGTATTAGCCGGGGCCAGAGCGCAAGGCGAAAATGAGCAACATGCCAAAGATTTTTGTGATGCAATTGCCGTAGACATCGATATTTCAGCTATGCTTGAGCAAGTTGACGAATTACATGTATTAACTTCGCTTGCTGGTTTTGAAGCCTTATTACGAGGTAGAAAAGTGCTGTGTTATGGCTTACCTTTTTATGCTGGTTGGGGCCTTACTGAAGATAAAGTTACTTGTGCTCGGCGCAAGCGCAAACTGACACTTGAGCAACTCGTGGCGGCAGCTTTACTACAATACCCCATGTATTTAAGTGCACATAGCGGTTACTTTACTAACGCTATTGCAACAGCCAAAGCCTTAAGCGCATGGCGTAATAACCCAGCAAAACCAACATCTTTATGGCAAAAAACACTGCGTAATAGCCTTAATTTAATACGTGGTAAGCGATAATATGCCTTTAAAAAAACAGCGTATTGCCATAGTGGGCAGCATTGCTAGTACTATCCTCGGATTTCGTGGTGATCTTATTGCAGAATTGGTGGCAGCAGGGCATCAGGTATTTGCTTTTGCTACCGATTATAACGAGCAAAGCCGCATCTTAGTTCGCACGCTAGGCGCTATCCCGGTAGATTATCAGCTAAGCCGTTTTGGTTTAAACCCCATTACCGAGTTAAAAACGACTTGGCAGCTCTATCAGTTGTTTAAACAACATCAAATAAGCCTAAGCTTTTGTTATTTTGCTAAGCCGGTCATTTACGGTACTTTGGCTGCATGGCTGGCTAAGGTACCGCTGCGGGTGGCAAAAATAGAGGGTTTAGGCCGGCCCTTTACTGAAAATGCCGAGGGTATGCGTAAAAAAGCACGCTTAGTGCGGGCATTTCAGGTGTGGTTATTTAAACGCAGTTTGCCCAAAGCGCACTTAGTGTTTTTTTTAAACCCCGAAGATAAGCATGACTTAATTGAAACACATAAAATTAAAGTACAAAAAAGTGATGTGCTTAGCGGCATTGGTGTGCATTTAGAACGTTATGCGCAAGTCGCCGCGCCTGTCTCTCCCATTCGTTTTATTTTTGTTGGCCGCTTATTAAATGAAAAAGGGATCCGCTATTTTCTTACTGCTGCCGAGGCCTTAAAAAAACGTTACCCCAATACCGAATTTATTGTACTGGGTGAGCCGGATAGCGGTAGCTATGCGTTATCCCGGCAAGAGCTTCAACACTACGTTGACAAACAGGTTATTTATTACCCAGGTAAAGTGGCTAATGTGGTGCCGTTTTTAGCACAAAGCAGTGTATTTGTATTACCTACCTATTACCGCGAAGGGGTGCCTCGTAGCACGCAAGAAGCTATGGCGGTGGGTAGAGCTGTTATTACCACTGACATGCCAGGGTGTCGGCAAACGGTTAAACACGGTGAAAACGGCTTTTTGGTTCCGCCGCATGATCAAGAAGCGTTAGAGCAAGCGATGCTGCAGTTTATTCAGCAACCCGCACTTATCGAGCAAATGGGGCAAAAAAGCCGTGAAATGGCTGAAAAGCAGTTTGATGTAAAGCAAATTAACGCCAAAATAATGCAATTACTTGCTGAACTAGCTTAACATCGGGTAATGGTTTTTGATGCAACCCGTTTTTAAAAATGCTAAGGTTCGTGGTTTGAAAATTAGCGCCTGTTAAAATTGTTTATTTACGCTGAATATTTGCACATAAAAGGATACCTATTGTGAAAGTCACTAAAGCTGTTATACCGGTTGCGGGCTTAGGAACTCGGATGTTACCTGCCACTAAAGCTATTCCAAAAGAAATGCTGCCGGTGGTAGATAAGCCGTTAATTCAGTATGTAGTACAAGAATGTATTGCGGCCGGTATTAAAGAAATCATCCTCGTTACCCACTCATCTAAAAACAGCATTGAAAACCACTTTGATAAAAGCTTCGAGCTAGAATCAATGCTAGAAAAACGGGTTAAACGCCAGCTTTTAGAAGAAGTACAACAAATTTGCCCTAAAGACGTCACTATTATGCATGTGCGCCAGGGTGAAGCTAAAGGCTTAGGTCATGCCGTTTTGTGTGCACGGCCACTGATTGGCAGTGTGCCTTTCGCTGTAGTATTGCCTGATGTGTTAATTGATCACTACGACTGCAATATGAAAAAAGATAATTTGGCAGACATGAATACCTTGTTTGAACAAACCGGTATTAGCCAAATTATGGTAGAGCCGGTGCCAATGGAAAGTGTTAGTAGCTATGGTGTTGCTGATGTTAAAGGCAAAACCTTACAGCCCTCTGAATCAGTTAAAATGACGGCTATCGTTGAAAAACCTACTATTGAAGACGCCCCATCTAACTTATCTGTAGTAGGTCGTTATGTATTTACGCCAGAGATATGGGAAGCGCTTGAATACACACCACAAGGTGCTGGTGATGAGATCCAACTTACCGACGCCATCGCCATTTTAATGAAAGAGCAACAAGTAAATGCTTATCATATCAAAGGGCGTAGCCACGATTGCGGCAATAAATTAGGATATATGACAACTTTTGTCGAATTTGGGATCCGTGATAAACGGTTAGGGGCAGCTTTTACGGCAAATCTGCAACAATTACTGCAAAAATATACGTCTAAATAAGCGCTTAGTTTTTGCATAGCTAAAGATTTTATCCTTTTGGAGCATTACATGACCTTGGTGGTAACATTAACCAGTAATTCATTATGGCAAACATTAGTGTCAAACCAGAGTTGGCTTGTGGTAAACACTTTAGCCGATCTCAAAGGTATAGAAGCTGAGGTTGTTATAAATAATACTGTGTCTGTTGAGCAATTATCACAGGTTATTGATAAAGCAAATAATGTGCTAGTAGCATATACCTCTGCAGAGACTGCAGTCGCTGAGTTATTAGTTGCAGGTAATACTGTTGAAGTTGCAATAAAAGTGTGGCATAAACAAGTATCTGATCTTTTAACATTGCAACGCAAATACCGTCGCAAGTTAAAATTGCTAAATTTAAATCAGTTAGCCTATGCCAGTGATGAACAGCTAGTTAAATTGCAGCAATATTTACCTTTAACTAAAAGCTTGCCAAACCCAGCAGAAGGTATTGAATTGTTAGCCGCAAGCCAAGTGTTAAGCCAAAATGCAGAGCTTGCTGAGTTAAGTTTGCTACTGCAAGCAAGTAGCTTAGCTATTGCCGAGTTGCCTGTATTAAATGTGCAGGCGGCATTAAATGCTGTAGCGAATTCTAAAACACAGCTTAGTGAACAAGTTGCACAGCTTAAACAAGAGCTAGTCCAACAACAGCAAAAAGCAGAAACTGCAGATCAACAGGCGCAAAGCAAGCACGCAGAGTTAACGAAGACTATTGCATCTATAAAACAGCAAACTGAACAGCAACAGCAAGAGTTTGATAAACGGCTTGCCACAGCAAATAGTGAGCAAGAGCTGGTATTAAGCCAGCTTTTGCAGGTGCAAGAAGAGCTAGAGCAGCAGTATCAAAAAGCCCAAGCGTTGCAGCAACAATTAGCAAAACGTGATGCTGAGCATTCACAAATACTAGCACAAACAAAGCAGCATGACGCAGAGCAAAAAGCAGCGCTAGTTGCGTTACAACAACAGCTTGAAGTCACGCAGCAGCAGTTGCAACAAAGTAATCAGCAACAGCAAACCCAAGCAAGTGAGCTTGCCGCAGCAAATAGTGAGCAAGAGCTAGTATTAAGCCAGCTCCTGCAGGTGCAAGAAGAGCTAGAGCAGCAGTATCAAAAAGCCCAAGCGCTTCAGCAACAGGCAGCAAAACGTGATGCTGAGCATTCTCAAATACTTGCACAAACAAAGCAGCATGATGCAGAGCAAAAAGCAGCGCTAGTTGCGTTACAACAACAGCTTGAGGTTACGCAGCAGCAACTGCAGCAATGCAAACAGCAACAGCAAACCCAAGCAAATGAGCTTGCCGCAGCAAATAGTGGGCAAGAGCTGGTATTAAGCCAGCTCTTGCAGGTACAAGAAGAGCTAGAGCAGCAGTATCAAAAAGCCCAAGTGCTTCAGCAACAGGTAGCAAAAGTTGATGCTGAGCATTCTCAAATACTTGCACAAACAAAGCAGCATGATGCAGAGCAAAAAGCAGCGCTAGTTGCTTTAGAACAACAGCTTGCAGAAACGCAGCAGCAACTGCAGCAATGCAAACAGCAACAGCAACAGCAACAGCAACAGCAACAGCAACAGCAACAGCAAACGCAAGCTGTCGAGCTTGCCGCAGAAAATGAATTATTGTTAAGCCAGTTAATGCAAGAACAAGAAGAGCTTGAGCAGCAGTATTTAACTGGCCAACAGCTTAAACAGCAGTTAACACAGCAAACTGCCAGTGCCGAACAGCAACAAACAGAACTAAGCAAGTTAAGCAATTTAAATCAGCAACAGGCCAACGCCTTAGTGGCTAAGCAGCAAGAAATTAACCAGCAACAACAAAAACTAACAGAGTTGCAGTTACAACTTTCAGAGCAATTTACGCTGTTAGAACAAGCGGTTATTAAAGAGCAACAGGCATTACAAAATGCCGAGGTTTTGCAAAACGAGCTGCAAGCAGAAAAAGAGTTGTTACTTACCCAACTTATGCATGTGCAAGAAGAGTTAGAGCGCTACTACTTAAACTTTGTGCAAGGCGAAGAAACACATAAGCAATTACAACAGCAGTTAACAGAAGCCCAGCAACAGCTGCAGCAGCAACAAGCACAAGCGATAGTATTACAGCAACAGTTACGCCAAACCGAGCAAGAAAAACAACGCCAGCATACCTTGCATATTCAGCAACAAAAGCAGCAACAACGTGAGTACAGTAAGCTACAACTGCAATTTAAAAAGCAAAAAGTAGAGCTTGCAGGCCTTAAACACAGCTATCAGCAAGCAAGTAGCGAGCTTAAAGCCATACAAAGCTCTGCTAGTTGGAAAGTTGCTGCCCCGGTACGGGTGCTTTCTCGTGCAATAAAAAAGGTTGATAAAGAGCAGCAGCGCTTACAACAAGATATTGGCTTATTGTTTACCAGCGAATATTTTGATGCCGATTGGTATTTAAACACCTACCCAGATGTTAAAGAAGCCGGCGTAAACCCAGCAGAACACTATATTAAATTTGGCGCCGCCGAAGGCCGCCGGCCTAGTGCTGAGTTTGATGGTAACTGGTACTTGCAGCGTTACCCCGATGTAGCAGAAAGTGGTGTTAACCCATTATTGCATTATATTAAGTTTGGCCTTAATGAAGGCCGTACTGCGTCGCCAAAATTACTAGAAGATCATTCAGATCACAAAACCGATTAACAGGGGTAAGCCATGGCAGAGATACAGCAACAACTTATCTGGTTAGGCGCCGGCAGTGCTCGCCAGCCTAACCTAAATTTTAATGCCTTTAGCCAGGTTACCTTAGTAGATGCGCGCGAGGATGCTTGCCTAGCCCTTACACAAGCGTTTTCAGAGCCAACTGTAACGGTGTTGCAACAACTGGTCAGCGTTGAAGCAGCTAATCACAGCTTTACTTGTTATAACCTGCCCGAGTTTTCGGCGATTAGCCCTGTTACCGGGCTAAAAGAGTTGTTTCCTGGTTTAAAAAGCAAAAGCCAAGAGCAATTACCAAGCCAAGCAATAAACGAACTGCTAGAGCAAATAAATGCTAAGCAGCAACTTGTCGCAGAGGCTAACACCCTTATTATTGATATTCCCGATCAGGCATTAGCGTTGCTTAACAAGCTTATTGAAACTAAAAAGCTTAGTTTGTTTAGTAATGTGGTTATTTCTTATGGCAGTAGCGAACTTTATAAAGGTATGCCAGGTATTTCGGCTATTACCGAGCTTTTAGAAAAACAATACTTTACGCTTAAAAATACCGATGATACTGACCCAGACTTACCGCTGTACACTTTTAAACTGGATGCAGCCGCAAAAAAAATTACTGAGTTAAACAACAAGGTTGAACATCTTACTGAACAATTAGCATCTGCAGAGCAACGCGAAACCGCTACTCTCCAACAATTAGAAAAACAACAGGCAGAGTTAAGCAAACAACTTGCTGCAGTTAAACAACAGGCAGATAGCGAAAAACAGCCGCTTGAGCAGCAAAAAACAGAACTTACTAAGCAGCTTGAGGCGGCTAAACAGCAAGCGACAAGCGATAAACAGCAGCTAGAACAGCAAAAAGCGGAGCTGGCTAAACAGCTAGAGACGGCTAAACAGCAAGCTTCGACTGACAAACAGCAGCTTGAGCAGCAAAAAGCGGAACTGGCTAAGCAACTAGAGGCGGCTAAACAGCACGCTTCGACTGACAAGCAACAGCTAGAGCAACAAAAAGCGGAGCTCGCTAAGCAGCTAGAGGCGGCTAAACAGCAAGCCGCGACTGACAAGCAGCAGCTAGAGCAACAAAAAGCAGAGCTTGCTGAGCAGCTAGAGGCGGTTAATCAGCACGCGGCCAGCGATAAGCAGCAGCTAGAACAGCAAAAGGTAGAGCTGAATAAGCAGCTAGAAGCTGCTAAGCAACAAACTATTGCAGAACAGCAGCACAAGACTGAATTAGCCAAACAGCTAGAAGAAAGTAAAAAGCAGCTTGAGCAGCAATATACTGAACTTAATGAGCAATTAGCTGAAAAACAGCATTACTTATCTGAACATGAAAAGTGGAATGCGCAGCTACAAAGTGATGCTTCTGATTTAGAAAGTAAACTTGAGAAAACTAAAGCTGAGCATGAATTAGATAAACAAAATATTGATGTGCTTCAATCAGAAATAAATAAGCTTAAAAATATAAATGCTGAACTGGAAGCTGAGAAAAATAACCTTAATGTCGCTATTCAAGATAAATTATCTAAATTACAAAAAGATCTTGAAGAATATAAAAAATGGAATGGCGGTTTAAAAAATCAGATAAGTGAGAAAGACAAACTTATTAGTTCATTAGAGACAAAAAATGCTGACTTAAACGCGGCTAAAGATGAGTTACAAACTCTTGTCTTAGCACTAGAAAAAAAAGTTGAAACATATTTAAATGAAAAACAACTTTTAACCAATGAAATACAGCAAAAACAAGAAGCGCTTGAGCTTACTCAGGCTGAAGTAAAGCAACTGGTTGATGAAAAACAGCATGAAGCACATTGGAATAAAGAACACAAAAAATGGGCTGAGGGGCTGCAGCAACAACTAAATGTAGTTAAGAGTAATTTTGATAAAATAAATAAACAGTTCAACGAACAACAAAAAACCATCTCTTTGCAGGTTAAGTTATTAAGTAAACTTGAAATTGATAACAGTGATGTTAGGCATCAGCTTGTTGCAACAAAGCAAAAGGAACAGGAATTACTCGATTTAGTAAAAGAACTGCATCAAAAATTAAAAATGGCTGCAGGGTTTTATCATCGCTTAACTGAGGATAACCCAGATTTGTTGGTGAAAAAGTCATGAATTTGGATCTTGTAGCGTTAAATAGATTAATTAAAGAACTAGATGAGTCAGTTGAATTAATTGAAGAGCGCGCTAACTTGGCACTTGGTTCTTTATCTCAAGCTAATGTTGCTCAAGATGAGTTTACTGATTCCAAAAGCCTTCTTGCTAAATGTGAAAAGGCGGTGCTTAATCACTCGAAACCCAAACCGGTTATTAGACTACTTCACCATTTAGCTTGTAGCGGCGGAACCTTAATATCCAAGTGTTTGGCTGCACAGCCAAACGTCTTTATCCTGAGTGAATTACATCCTTTTTCTACATTGCACTTAGGCGAAAAAGCAAAATACTTGCCTGCAGATATTACAACGCAAGCACGTTATGGTCGTTTGCCTGATATAGAAGAACTCGCTGCTGAATTATTTGTTGCCAACATAAAGCACACAGAAAAGCATGTAAGGCAGAGAGGGGGGCATTTAGTGCTTAGAGTTCATAATCATGTTGATTATTGCCTTGGTGATAATGTGCAACCCTTTGAGCGTGTTTCGCAGCTGTTAACAGAGCATTTTGAGCTGATACAACTAGTGACGATTAGAGACCCAATAGACGCGTATCGTTCTTTACAAGAAAACGGTTGGTTACATTTTAACCCCAATACTTTTGATGAGTATTGCCGACGTGTTCAAATATTTCTTGAGCATTGTCATAGCATTCCTACGTTACGATATGAAGATTTTGTCAGTAATCCTCAACAGACAATGTTAACTATTACTGATATTCTAAAAATACCATTTAATGAGAACTTTTCAGAAATTTATGAATTATTTAATGTAAGTGGCGACAGCGGCCGCTCAGGAGGAGATATTTGCGCCAGGGAACGTAGAACGCTTTCAGAAGATTTTTTAGCTGAAATCGAAAAATCAGAAAATTACAAAAAAATAGCTGCTCACTTTGAATATTAACTTAAAACGTTGAATGACTTTATGGGAAGTAACATGCATTTTTGGAAAGCAGTAAATACTGCCAGGTCTTATGTTAAAGAAGGCCATACGGATGACGCCGTTAAGATAATAAGTAGGTTAGAAACGGAGCTGACTAATGATGTCTCTGCCACTAAACCTCAAAAGCAAAGCTTTTTAGAGCAATTTAAAGCTGCCTATGCTTTAGTTTCTTCTCAAAAGTTAAGTAAAGAGCCGACAATGGCGTTGGTGAGTGAATTAAATAATATTCCTCTTGATGAGTATGTTAAAACAATTGGCGAGGGTGTTTCTCTTGTAACGTGCTGCATGAATCGTAACGAAAACTTGGTGAAGGCTCTACCTAGCTGGGTTGCATGCGCTGACATTAACGAAATTATTATTGTTGATTGGTCTTCCACAGAACCTGTAGCCGATTACATTGCCGCTCATGGTTTTACTGATCCAAGAATTAAAGTTATTCGGGTAGATAACCAGCCGCGTTGGATTTTATCCTATGCTTTTAATATTGGCTTTCGCGCTGCGTCTTATAATAAAATTTTAAAGACCGATGCGGATATCATTGTTTACCCAGAATTTTTCCAGCGTAATTTTTTACGTAACGATCTATTTATTGCCGGTGATTGGCGTATTGCAGCCAAAGGCCAAGAGCATATAAATGGTTTCTTTTACGTAAATCGTGAAACACTGATGAAAATCAAAGGTTTTAACGAATACATTACCACTTATGGCTGGGATGATGATGATATCTATCATCGGTTAGAAGCATCAGGTGCCAAACGAACCCCGGTTGATACAGCAACGATTTATCATATTCCGCATGACGATGCTTTAAGAGTAGGTAACTTGGGGGATGTTGCGGCCGTTGATCATTTGGCGCAATTGCACTTATCTACTCGTTTTAAGATTAGGGCAAACCGTTTTATTGCTAATGCGATGCCAACCTGGACTAAAGATAGGGTATTTTTACCCTTTGCCATAATAGAAAACCAACCTGGCTTTTTACGTATTCAACAAAGCGGTGAGAGTATTCATTATGTGCCTAAGCATATTCGTGACGATGCGGAATATTATGCAGAATTAGAATTAACCTCATGGCAAGCCGGTTTGCGGGTATTCGATTTAGATAAGCGAAACTTACGTAAATTATTACAAGCCAAGCCACTTGGCTGTATTACTAAGCTTGATGTTGAAGTAGCAAATTATAACCAAGCACCTGGCTTTGTTTTTTCTGAACATTATGTACTGTTAAAAATGCAGCCAAGTTTCGTTGAAACTTATAAAACCCAATTAGAACCATTAGTTAAGCAACTAGCTATATTGTGCAACGCAAATAAGCGAGGCTTGGTTTTAGTTAGTGATAGCAGACCACAAGTTGCCGCGGTAATACCTGATTTACCTTATGTTGCTTTTGTACCAGGTTGGCGTAACTTGGGTGATACTCACACAATAACAGTACAGCAGTTAACAGATATGTCGGCTTTGCCTCAGGCTAATTTGCAAATAACCCTAAGCGCAGAGGTATTACCTGTGCTGTCTAACATTCTAAGTAGCAACAAGGCACCACAGCTTATGCTTAAGCGTGATAAGGTGTTTTTAGATGCTCAGCATGGTTTAGGGAACCGCTTAAGAGCGATGGCCTCAGGCGCGGCTATTGCAGCTGCGACCGATCGCGAGTTGGTTGTAGTGTGGGAGCCCGATCATCATTGTGAATGCCGTTTAAGTGATTTATATGATTATACAGGCGCCGTGATAGAACAAGCCTTTGTGGATGACGCAACAAATAAAGGCTTGGCTGTATATAACTATATGGAGATCGAGCCCGGTGCAGTTAAAGACGCGCCTATTATTTTGCAAGCCGGCCAGGACATTTATGCGCGCTCGGCTTATGTGTTAAGCAGCGAGTTTACGGCGTGGGATAAAGAAAATCAGTTTTTACAAGCGCTAAAGCCGGTGGAACAAGTAATGGCGCTAATGGCACCGTTTCAAGTTAAGCACCGTGTGGGCGCACACGTTCGTATGGAAGCCGGTAAAGGTTTAGACCATAATACTTATGATGCCATTGAAAACTGGACAAAAGAAGGGCATGACGAACTGCACTATTGGCGCGATAAAAGCCATTATTCGCATTTCATTAAACGTATCGATCAGTTAATGAAACAGGATAAAAACCTGCAATTATTCTTAGCCACCGATTTACCCGAAACCTATCAAGCATTTCAGCAGTACTATGGTGACAAGTTAGCTTTTCTATCGCGAACCGTGTATGACCGCTCGAAAGAGCAAATTATTTATGCATTAGCTGATGCCATGTTGTTAAGTGGCTGCAATCGGTTATTGGGCAGCACTTGGAGCTCCTTTAGCGAACTGGCTATGCGGTTATCAACGTCATTCTCAAAAATTGAGATGAGTGGTAAAGATTTTTAATTTAAAGAGGGCTTTATGGTTAAGTTTTTAGCTATTACTCCAGAACTTCATATTAGTAATAATGTTGCTGTAGTAGGTAATTCACCAAAGATATTGACTAAAAATCTTGGTGCTGAAATTGATAGTCACCAAGATGTTATAAGATTCAATGGAGCGCTAGTTGATGAGTATAAATCAGATGTTGGCTCAAAAACTACATTTCAATTTATCGGTATTGACTTGGCTTATTTATTTTCACCGCCATATAAAAGACCTTCCAAAGATGAAGAACAAAATGAAAAAATAAGATTATTTAACGCAGGCATAATTGCAGATAAGTTTTCAAATGCAAATATTGTCACTTTTCATCCAAATGACTCTGAAAGAAACAACAACAATAAACAATATAAATCTTCTATTTACCTGGCTAGTGTTTCACAAGATTTGTCAATATATTTCTTTGAAGAAAATGGAGTCGGATCCAGTATGTTTTTCTTCACAGCAAATAAAGATTTAGAATCGTTAGGTTTAGAAAGCAGATTAAATTTTGGTGGCCCTAGAACCGGATTTAAAACAGTTTTAAGGCTTGTTTTAAGTGGTGTTAAACCTGATTTGTACGGTTTCGACATTGATCCAAACATTGAGTTTGCAAAGCATTATTATGATGACATCACTAATGAAAAAATAAGTGAGTATAAACCTCACGATATTCAAGGTGAAATGATTACGTTAGTAGAAATGCATCAGAAAGGTCTAGTTAATATTGTTTGTTGAGGTGTTTTATGGTTATTTTAGATTGTACCCTAAGAGATGGCGGCTATTATAATAGTTGGAATTTTCCTTTAGAGCTAACAAATTTATACTTAGGTGCTATGTCTGCTTCAGGTGTGGATATAGTTGAGCTTGGCTTACGCTCGCTAATTAACAAAGGCTTTAAAGGCGCGAGTGCTTACACTACCGATAGCTATATCCGGACTCTGAGCATACCAAGTAGTTTAAAAGTGGCGGTAATGATTAATGCCACTGAGATTGTCGGTGATACCCCGCAAAACGACGTGCTTGCGCAGTTGTTTCCAAATGCCGCTGCAGACTCTCCCGTTTCAGTTGTGCGTATTGCCTGTCATGTGCATGAATTTGTAAAAGCATTACCTGCTTGCAATTGGTTAAAAGAGCGTGGTTACATTGTAGGTTTTAACCTTATGCAGGTGGCTGACCGCACACAAGAGGAAGTTGAAGCGCTGTCGCTGGAAGCCAGTAAGTATCCAATAGATGCGCTGTATTTTGCCGATAGTATGGGCAGTATGGATCCGGCGCAAACCACGCAAATTATTAGCTGGTTACGAAAGCACTGGCAAGGCGCTATGGGAATACATACTCACGATAATATGGGGTTAGCCTTATCGAATACGCTGCAAGCGGTAAAAGATGGCGTAACCTGGTTAGATGCAACTGTGACAGGTATGGGCCGCGGCCCAGGCAATGCACGTACTGAAGAGCTCGTTATTGAAGTGGCAGATATGCGTAAACAAGCCATTAATATGGTGCCGCTGATGTCGGTAATTCGCACGTACTTTCAGCCATTAAAGAATCAGTGTGGTTGGGGGTCTAACCCGTATTACTATTTATCGGGTAAATATGGCATTCACCCTACTTATATCCAAGAAATGCTAGGTGACTCTCGTTATAGCGAAGAAGATATTTTAGCGGCAATTAATCACCTGAAAGTAGAGGGTGGTAAGAAGTTTAGTTTAAATACCTTGGATGCAACGCGTCAATTTTATAAAGGGGAGCCGCGAGGCACTTGGTCACCTACCGAATTGTTCGCTGGCAAAAATGTACTTTTACTCGGTACTGGCCCAGGTGTAGCAGAGCACCGTGTAGCGCTTGAAGGTTATATCAAAACCCATAAGCCGGTAGTAGTGGCTTTAAATACGCAGTCGGGTGTAGCGCAGTCGTTAATCGACTTACGTGTCGCCTGTCATCCAATACGTTTATTAGCTGACTGCGAAGCGCATACGCAGTTACCGCAACCCCTCATTACACCGGCCTCTATGTTACCTGATGATGTGTTAGCTTCGCTTGGTGATAAAACGTTACTAGATTATGGCTTGTCAGTAAAAGCCAATACATTTGAGTTCGGTGAAAAAGCTTGCGTATTACCTACCTCTTTAGTTATCTGTTATGCCTTAGCCGTAATTACCGCTGGTGGTGCTAATAAAATTATGATGGCAGGCTTTGATGGCTATGGTGCAGATGACCCTCGTAATTCAGAAATGAATAAATTATTACAACTGTATGCTGCTGACAGTGCTGCTTTAGAGCTATCATCTGTAACGCCCAGTCGTTATGAAGTAAAGTCTCTGAGTATTTATGGCTTATCAAGGTAGGTGCGGGAGATGACTGTTAGCGTATTTTTGCCTTGCCGAAAAGGCAGTGAGCGGGTGCCTAAAAAAAATATTAAGCCTTTCGCTGGTATAGAGCATGGCCTGGTAGAATTAAAGCTAAAGCAACTATTAAGTTGTGAGGTTATCGATGAGGTTGTGCTATCGACTAATGACTACGAAATCTTAAGCTTTGCTTCCGGTATTGCGCATAGTAAACTTCGTGTACATAAACGCATTGATTCGCTATGTACCAGTACAACCAGTACCGATGAACTGGTCGCTCATGCTCTCGATTTAATACCTACAGGCCACATACTTTGGACTCATGTCACTTCGCCTTTTATAAACGCGCAGGTCTATCAGGAAATCATAACGCAGTACTTTAAGGCGTTAGAGCAAGGGTATGACTCATTGATGACTACAACCTTGATCCATGGTTTCTTATGGAATGAGCAAGCACCTATAAACTATGACCGAACAAAGGAAAAATGGCCAAGAACACAGACCATTGCCCCAATTCATGAGGTCAACAGTGGTGTATTTTTAAATAGTGCTGAAAATTACCTAAAACTTGACGACCGTATTGGTAATAAACCTTTTCTCTATTCTATGAATAAGATCACTGCGCATGACATCGACTGGCATGAAGATTTTGTTATTGCTGAAGCTATTGCTAAAAATGGATTAGCCACATTATGAATTTATCAAATTACCAAACATTGGTGTTTGACTGCGATGGCGTTGTATTAAACTCGAATAAAGTGAAAACCGAGGCTTTTTTTAAAGCCGCTTTACCTTATGGTGAGGCCGCTGCTCAGCAATTGGTAGATTATCATGTTGCTCGAGGGGGGATCTCTCGTTATAAAAAGTTTGAGTGGTTTGTTGAGAATGTTGTAGCTGGGCAAGCAGGGCCAAATTTAGAACAACTCCTTGCCGCTTATGCTAAAGAAGTGCTCGAAGGTTTATTAAACTGTGAAATTGTTTCGGGGTTAACAGAGTTAAGAGCAAAAACTGCTCATGCTAATTGGTTAATTGTATCCGGAGGCGATCAACAAGAGTTGCGAGACGTATTTGCAACCAAAGACATTGCCAAGTATTTTGATGGTGGTATTTTTGGTAGCCCGGATAGTAAAGACACGATTTTGGCGCGTGAAAAACAAAACGGAAATATCAAACCCAAGGCATTGTTTTTGGGTGACAGCCGTTATGATCATGAAGCGGCAACAACAGCAAAGTTAGATTTTGTGTTTTTAAGTTACTGGACTGAGTTTTCGGAATGGCAAAGTTATTGTGCTAGCAATACGATACAAACCCAAAACTCTTTATTTTTTATTTAAAGGTCATTAAGTATGAAAAAAGCGTTAATTACCGGTGTAACCGGCCAGGACGGCTCTTATTTAGCCGAGTTTTTGTTAGAAAAAGGCTATGAAGTGCACGGTATTAAGCGTCGCGCGTCTTCTTTTAATACCCAGCGGGTTGACCATATTTATGAAGACCCGCATGTTGATAACCAGCACTTTATTTTGCATTACGGTGATTTAAGTGACACCTCTAATTTGGTGCGGATTATTCAGCAAGTGCAGCCGGATGAGATTTATAACTTGGGTGCACAAAGCCATGTTGCGGTAAGCTTTGAAGCGCCAGAATATACGGCTGACGTGGATGCCATGGGCACCTTACGTATTTTAGAAGCTATTCGTATTTTAGGCTTAGAAAAAAAGACCCGTTTTTATCAAGCGTCAACCTCTGAGTTGTATGGTTTAGTGCAAGAAACCCCACAAAAAGAAACCACACCCTTTTACCCACGCTCACCGTATGCGGTGGCAAAAATGTACGCTTACTGGATAACCGTAAACTACCGTGAAGCTTATGGTATGTATGCCTGTAACGGTATTTTGTTTAACCATGAAAGCCCACGCCGTGGTGAAACCTTTGTAACCCGCAAAATTACCCGTGGTTTAGCTAATATTGCGCAAGGCTTAGAGCCATGTTTATTTATGGGTAACATGGATGCACTGCGTGATTGGGGCCATGCTAAAGACTATGTACGCATGCAGTGGATGATGTTGCAGCAAGATACGCCGGATGACTTTGTCATTGCTACCGGTGTGCAGTATTCGGTACGTGAGTTTATTACTTGGTCTGCTAAAGAGCTGGGTATTACCTTGCGTTTTGAAGGCACTGGCGTGGATGAAGTGGCGGTGGTGGCTGCAATTGAAGGGGATAATGCCCCGGCGTTAAAGGTTGGCGATGTGATTGTTAAAGTAGACCCACGTTACTTCCGCCCTGCTGAAGTGGAGACTTTACTTGGCGACCCAAGTAAAGCAAAAGAGAAGTTGGGCTGGGTACCTGAAATCACCACACAAGAAATGTGTGCCGAGATGGTGGCGCACGATTTAAAAGCCGCGAAACGCCATGCGCTGTTAAAGCAGCATGGTTATGAGTTGCCGGTATCGGTTGAGTAATAAGTTACATGAAAGAGATAAGAGCTTCTCTTATCTCTTTTTTAAATAGGCTTTTATTGTGGAAAACATTCATCTTGTTTCATTCGCTGATGGCCCATTTCAAGCACGTGCAGCTGGGTTTAAAAAAGAAGCTGAAAGTTTAGACCTTTTTACTTCAATATCTGTTTTTGATTGGGCAACACTTTCTACTGATTTTGCCGATGCTCATGGTGATTTTGCGCTCAACAATCCAAGAGGTTTTGGCTATTGGATTTGGAAGCCGCAGGTCACCTTACAGGTGATGGAAAACAGCAAACCTGGCGATATTATTGTATATATGGATGTTGGTTTTGAGCTTAACAGCTGTGGAAGATATAGGTTCTTAGAATACTGCAAACTGGCAAAATCAAATGTTTACCAGCAATTAGCCTTTAGCAATACGCATACCGAGTATCGTTGGACGAAGCAAGATTTAGCAGGTCGTTTAAACTTAGCGGCAGACTCGCCTGAAATGTTAAGCACTCAGTTAGCGGCTGGCTTTTTTATTTTGATCAACAACGAAGAAAATAAAAAGTTGGTGAGATTATGGCGAGATATCGCTGTTGAGCAAAATTATCATTTCTCTGATGATTCGCCCTCTAGTCAACCTAACCATGAACAATTTATTGAGCATCGTCATGATGCTAGTATCTTTAGTTTACTCCGCAAAATAAAGGGAACCTTTGTTACGCATTACGAAGTACAAAAATACCCTCATTTTGATTCGATAAAACAGCAGTTACCTGCTTGGGCATCGCGGAAAAAGTAACATTAATGGAATTAACTATGAAAAAGGTTTTTGTCGCTGGCCATAATGGCATGGTGGGTTCAGCTATTGTTAGGCAATTAGCCAAACGGGGTGATGTTGAAATTATCACGCGCAGCCGCAGTGAGCTGAATTTATTAAATCAAGCCGATGTGCAGGCGTTTTTTGCTGAGCAGCAGCTAGACCAAGTGTACTTGGCGGCGGCCAAGGTAGGCGGGATTATTGCTAATAACACTTACCCCGCAGAGTTTATTTATGAAAACCTGATGATAGAAGCCAATATCATCCATGCGGCACACTTAAATAATGTGCAACAACTGTTGTTTTTAGGCTCAAGCTGCATTTATCCAAAACTGGCTGAGCAACCGATGGCAGAGCAGGCGTTATTAACGGGCACATTAGAGCCGACCAATGAGCCTTATGCCATTGCTAAAATAGCCGGTATTAAATTGTGCGAAAGCTATAACCGGCAATATGGTCGGGATTATCGCAGTGTCATGCCCACCAATTTATATGGCCCTAATGATAATTTTCACCCGGATAATAGCCACGTTATTCCAGCATTGCTGCGTCGTTTTCATGAAGCCAAATTAGCAAACGCAGCTGAGGTTGTGGCGTGGGGCAGTGGCTCGCCGATGCGTGAGTTTTTGCATGTGGATGATATGGCCGCGGCCAGTATTTTTGTGATGGAGCTAGATAAAGCGACTTACGAAGCCAACACCCAGCCGATGTTAAGCCATATTAATGTGGGTACAGGTGTAGATTGCACCATAAAAGAATTAACGGAAACCGTGGCCAAGGTGGTCGGTTTTACTGGTCGCATTACCTGGGATACGAGTAAACCGGATGGTGCACCCCGTAAATTAATGCAAGTAAACCGTTTAAAAGCGTTGGGCTGGCAATCGAGTATAGCCTTAAGCCAAGGTTTGGAAGATGCATACCAGTGGTTTTTAGCTAACCAAGCAACGTTTAGAGCCTAAGCATGTTTTTAGATAACAGCACCTTTAGTACGGTATTAGACAGCACGCCTTTAGTGTCGATTGATTTACTGATAGAGAACACAAAGGGCGAAATACTGTTAGGCGAGCGTAAAAACCGCCCCGCACAAGGTTATTGGTTTGTGCCCGGCGGGCGGATTTTAAAAAATGAAAGCCTGGCTGCAGCCTTTGCGCGGTTAACCTTGGCAGAGCTGGGTGAATCATTCTCGTTAAGTGAGGCAAGCTTACAAGGGCCTTATGATCATTTTTACGATGATAGCGTGTTTGGTGAAACACCCTCAACCCATTACGTAGCAATTGCTTATCGTTTAAAGGTAACAAGTTTAAACGCTTTGCCAAAAGAACAGCATAGTGGTTATCGCTGGTTTAGCCTAGCTGAGTTACTGAGTGATAACGCTGTACATCAACATACGAAAGCGTATTTTTTAAAATGATGAGTCAGGTTGCTTTTTGGAAGCATGAGCCAGTTGCTGATCAAGCTTCTGAGACGTTAGCTGCGAATACCCTTAGGTTTTATCAGCAAACGTTAGGCGATATGGTTAAACTTACCCCTGCCGGGAACTATCAAATTGCTGATCGAGGCGGCGAGGCACAGTGGTGTAATGACCCTCTTGGCCGTCGCACCTTTGTTAAACGCTTTATTGTAAAACCAGACGATTGGTATAAGTTAACTGATCAGGTTACTGCGTTAGAGCAACAGATCGTTCAAGCAGCCCAGTTAACGCGGCAACGTTTACCTAAAAAAGTACCCCTTTATGTAACCTTGTTTAGCCCGATGACATTGGCTTTAATGTTGGCAGGTCCTGAGCGTTTAATCGCCCATTTACATAGTGCACCAGCAGCCGTAAATTATGCGATAAAACAACTATTACAAAGCGCTGAGCGCTTATTGAGTTTGTATCAGCAAGTGGATGTTGCTGGCTACTTTATTGCTAATCAACACGCGGCTGGAGGGTTGCTGAGCGAACAAGATTATTTAAATTTTGCCAAAGACAGTGATGATAGGATATTAAGGTCGAGTACGCAGTTAGGTGACACTATCTTACATTTGCATGGGCATGGCGTTCTTACAGCTGCGTTACCGACACATTCAGCAGCACGCGTACATTATGAACTTGATGCGACCAACCCTTCGCCAGAACAGTTTAGAGCAATAAGCCAATGCTCAGCTGTTATTGGTTTGCCTTTAGATGTTTGGAGAAAACCCGCTAGCTATAAAGCGCAAACACGCTTGATGTTAGAGCGCTTTGCTCAGCCTACCGCCTTATTTACTTCGCCATGTGTTTTACCTCTAAATCTAGCGAATACTGAGGTACAGCACTGGATTACCGCTATGAGGTTAGCGCTTGCTTAAGCTTTGGCATAAGGATGTACTTAACCATCCCGCTTTTTTAATGTTTGAAACTCAAGTAAAGCGACAACCGCAGCGCGTTGCCTTTATCAATTCGCAGGGAGTGGCAACAACCTATCAGCAGCTGTATCAGCGAGCCGTTTTTTTACAGTCTTTAATACCTGAAGGCATTGGACCCATTGCTTTATACCTTAGCTATGATGCGGATTTAATAAGTGCAATATTGGCTTGCTTGGCTTTGGGGCGGCCTTATTTGCCTTTAGATCCTGATTTTCCGATTGAACGCAACTTAGCCATTACAAAACATGCTGCAGTGGCCAGTGTTTTAGTTAACGAAAATGAGCCAAATTTTGCGGCTTTTAAGATGGTTGCAGCAACAATACCCTTAATGCCTGGGCAACGTGATCAGCCAATTTTGCTCAAGGCGCAAGCAGATAGTGTGGCTTACATTCTGTACACCTCTGGTAGTACGGGTAAACCTAAAGGTGTTTATCAAAACCAACGTGGTTTATTACACGATGTCATGCAATACAGCAAAGCAACACATATTACCGCGCATGATTGTTTGTCTGGTATTTATTCTGCTGCAGTGAATGGGGCGATCCGCGATATGTTTGCTGCGTTATTTAATGGCGCTCGTTTGGTGCGGATCAATCCTCAAGAAACCGGTTTAATTGGCATGGCACAGCAAGTCGCCAAAACGGGGATCACTATTTTTCATGCAATTCCGCCTTTACTAAGACGTTTTATAAACAGTAAACCCGCGGCAAACTTATTAAAAAGTATTCGACTTTGCTATATCGCGGGTGACAGGTTATTTACTGCGGATCTTCAGGCGCTTTTTGATTTGTTACCTAAAGAAACGGTTGTGTATAACGGTATCGGCTCTACAGAGTGTGCCACTTTGTATCGGCATTGGTTAATTGATCGTAAAACACACATTGCAGGTACGGTTGTGCCGGTGGGTTATGCGATTGATGAGCGAGAAACGTATCTGCACTGGCGCGAACAGGGCTTAGCCGAGGTGGAAGTGCAAAGCCCGTACTTAGCATTGGGGTATTGGCAAGATACGGAATTAACCGAGCGGACCTTTTATCATTTACCTGAGCGACCTGGTTGGCGAGGTTATCGTACTGGTGACTTAGTTAAAGTGCTTGATAATGATTTGTTTGTTTTTGTTGGTCGTGCTGATAGCAAGGTTAAGATCCGTGGCTATTTAGTTGATCTGTCATTGTTAGAAGCCGAGTTTCGGCGTTTTGCCGAAGTTACCGATGCGGCCTTAGTTACGCTGGATGATGACAATGAAACTCGGTTAATTGCCGTGTTAGTGGGTGATAACGAAAAAGAAGCCCTGATTAAAAGCTATCTTAGTCAACACTTTTCCAGTGCCAGTATGCCGCACAACTTTGTTTGGCTAAAGGCGTTGCCTCGGCTGCCGAGTTATAAACTTGATGCGAAAAAGCTTAACGCGCTGGTTAAGGATGCCTTATTGCAAAAAGGGGCTAATGCTTGCGTTATGGCGCATGGCTTAGATCTGAGTAGAGATGCACATTCAGCTTATTTTTTACCCGTATTGCAGCTTTGGCTGAAAGTGCTGAAACAGCCAGATGTTCAGTTATTGCAAAAAAGCTTTGCTGAGCTTGGCGGTGACTCACTTGATTTGCTGAATTTTTTTGCGCAATTAGATTTGATTTTAGATAAACCCTACCCAGCAGCCTTATTTTCGGTTAGCGCTAGCATCCAAGATGTGCTTGATGTTCTTCGTAATACGGGGCGCAGTTTGCAGCAGCGCAGTGCTGAAGCAGTGAACTTAGTGGTTGTGCCACCCTTTGTAGGATTTGGCTGGGCAAAAGGGTTTATTGAGCATTTAACACCTGAGCTTCGGGTTATTATGGTACCTACCTCTGCTCTTTATCATCCCATTGGGGAGCCTCAGCCAGAATTAACTGATGTTGTCGAACGGCTGTGTGCGTATCTCAAAGAGTGTATAGCCATTGATAGCGTAACGCATTTTTATGGGGTGAGCAGTGGCGCAAAACCGGCGTTTTTTGCCGCTTGCGAACTGCAAAAACAAGGAATAAAAACGGGCACTTTTATTGTGGGTGATTGTGCACCTGTTGGTCGAGCAGAGCATTTTGCAGCAGAGCGACTACAAGCTTACTCTTGGTTAACGTCAGATATTCCTTATTATCATGGGGCAGTTGTTGAAATTATTGCCGCTTTAGATAAAACAAAGCAGTTAAAAACCTTTTCAAGTCTTGGTTGGTGGCAGTATTGTAGTAAGATTCATTATCTACCTTTGCTTGCTGAACATGTTGGCTGTTTAACCGCCCCTGCAGTTATCGAATTAATTAACAGGTTAACCCTTGACGGCGAAGACGAGTATTTAAGTACAGAACTATCGCAAATTAATAAGGTAAGCATGGCTGCAAATAACGCGCTGCTAACACAACAGAATTTATTAGCCGTGTGTTTGTATGACCATGTTGTAGCAGCAAGTGATAATTTTAAACAAATTTATGGTTTTAATTTGCTATTGGCCCGACAGCGTGTAGCGTTTAAACAAACCACATCAGCACTTTTAGACTAACTTTAAATTTTTATAGGAAATGGAATGATATTACCCATCATTATGGCCGGTGGAACCGGTAGCCGGTTGTGGCCGTTGTCACGCGATTTAATGCCAAAGCAATTTTTAAAGCTTGATGGCAAGCATACAATGTTGCAAGCGACAGTGAAGCGTTTAGCTGGGGTACAGGCACAATCGCCGTTAGTGATTTGTAATGAAGAACACCGCTTTATTGCAGCGGAGCAACTGCGGCAAGTTAATGAACTAGACCATAATATTATTTTAGAACCGGCAGGGCGTAATACCGCGCCGGCTATTGCACTAGCGGCATTTACGGCACTGAAAAAAGGCATTGACCCGTTGTTGTTAGTGTTGGCGGCAGATCATGTGATAGCCGATGAAGCTGCTTTTACCGATGCGGTACAAACGGCTGCGGTACTAGCCCAAGCAGATAAACTGGTAACCTTTGGTATCGTGCCGGTAGCACCTGAAACAGGTTATGGCTATATCAAACGCGGTGAGGCCGTGGCTGAGGCATTTAAGGTAGCGGAGTTTGTAGAAAAGCCCAATGCTGAAAAAGCGCAGGCTTATTTAGACAGCGGCGAATATTACTGGAACAGCGGCATGTTTATGTTTAAAGCCAGTGTGTACTTAGCCGAGTTAAAACAGCATCGGCCAGATATTTATGCCGCATGTGAAACCGCAATGGCCGATGTTGATCCTGATTTAGACTTTATTCGCGTGAATAAAGCGGCGTTTTTAGCTTGTCCAGATGATTCCATTGATTATGCGGTGATGGAGAAAACGGCTTCGGCCATTGTGGTGCCGCTAGCTGCAGGCTGGAGTGATGTGGGCGCGTGGTCGTCTCTGTGGGAAATAAGCGATAAAGACGCGGATGGCAATGTACACCATGGTGATGTGTTAACCGTGAAAAGCCATAACAACTATGTGTTTGCTGAAACCAGTTTGGTTGCCACCGTGGGCTTAGAAAATGTGGTGGTAGTACAAACCAAAGATGCCGTGTTAGTGGCGGCAAAAGATAAAGTACAGGAAGTAAAAGCCATTGTGCAGCAATTAAAAGCGGCAGGGCGCACTGAGCATCGCATTCACCGTGAAGTGTATCGGCCTTGGGGTAAGTATGACTCGATAGACAACGGCGAGCGTTACCAGGTTAAGCGTATTACTGTTAAGCCGGGTGAAAAGTTATCTATTCAAATGCATCATCACCGTGCCGAGCATTGGATAGTGGTATCGGGTACTGCCAATGTCACGGTAGATGGTAAAGATACTTTATTATCAGAAAACCAATCGGTGTATATTCCGTTAGGTGCGGTACATGCACTGGAAAACCCGGGGAAGATTCCGCTTGAACTGATTGAAGTGCAGTCAGGCTCGTATTTAGGTGAAGATGACATCGTGCGGTTTGAAGACCGTTATGGCCGAGCGTAAATCTGACACTTTTAATCGTTTTTTAGGCCGTTAATCACGGCCTTATTCATATCTGATAATGGATGGATATCGATGAACAAACTCAATGCGATCCTTGCTGGCAGCAATATTGCCTTTGGTACAAGTGGGGCTCGAGGGCTGGTGACAGACTTTAACGACAAGGTGTGTGCTGCTTTTACGCAAAGTTTTATTTTTAGCCTAGCGGAGTCCTTCAAATTTAGCCGCGTGGCGATAGGTATTGATAATAGACCCAGTAGCCCTGCGATGGCAGCCGCCTGTGTTGGCATGGTACAGGCACTTGGGCTTCAAGCGGATTACTACGGCGTACTACCCACACCTGCACTGGCTTATCAGGCGATGCAAGACGGTATCCCGGCAATTATGATTACCGGTAGTCATATTCCGTTTGATCGAAATGGTATTAAATTTTATCGCCCTGATGGTGAAATCAGCAAATCAGACGAGCAATTGATTATCAACGCAGAGGCCGACTTACTGCCTTTTACTCCAAGCTTACCCCCGATTAATCCTCATGCATCTAATACCTATATGCAGCGTTATCTTGCCGTTTTTCCGAAAAATGCACTAACAGGAAAGCACATTGGTATTTACGAGCATTCTAGTGCCGGGCGAGAGCTGTATTATCAAGTGTTTGCTGCCTTAGGGGCGAAAGTGACGCGGCTAGAACCTTCCGACACCTTTGTGCCAATAGACACCGAAGCGGTAAGCGACGCTGATATGGCTAAAGGTAAAGCCTGGGCAGCGGAGTATGGTTTTGATGCGCTGTTTTCTACCGATGGTGATGGCGATAGGCCGTTAATTGCCGACGAAACCGGGACATGGCTGCGCGGTGATATCGTTGGCTTAATCACAGCTAAAGCACTGGGTATTGAGGCGTTGGCTGTTCCGGTAAGTTGTAATACTGCCATTGAGCAAAGTGGGGCGTTTAATAAAGTGCTTCGTACTAAAATTGGCTCGCCTTATGTCATCGCAGCGTTTGCCGATTTACAAGCACACAAAAGCTATGCAGGTTTTGAGGCGAATGGTGGGTTTTTATTAGGCTCTGATCTTCGTTTGGGCGCTGAGCAACTAAAAGCGTTACCTACGCGTGATGCCTTATTACCCGCCTTGGCACTGTTAACCCTGGCCGGTGAACAACCGGTTTCAGCCTTGATGTCGGCGTTACCGAAGCGTTTTACTGCCAGTGACCGTCTGCAACAGGTGCCAACGGAGTGGAGTCAGGCGTTTATAGCTGATGCGGCAAAAGCGCCGGAGCAATTATTGGCTAAGTTGGGATTGTCGGCGAACGTGGTTAAGGTTGATCAAACCGATGGTTTAAGATTGACGCTAAACACAGCAGAGATTATTCATTTACGCCCTTCGGGTAATGCCCCAGAGTTGCGTTGTTACACTGAGGCAATAACTCAAGAAAATGCAACTACGCTATTAAAACAAGCGTTAATGGCAATTAAGCAGCTTACAGGCGTTAAATGAGTTTTCTTGTATACGACAAATACTGGCAGTACCCTGCTGTAACAGAGTTGCATGCTTTTAAACAGCTGCAGCGCTGTTTGCAACAACCATTGCAGGGTGCAGTGTATTTGGCTTTTCCATGGGCTACTTTGTTTGATTTAAAAGACAGAAATCAGCACAGCCCAGTCTTTCAAGAGTTAGTTGCGGCTTTATCTGCTTTAACCAAAAAAATACCCAGTAATAAACCTGTAGTAACGGTTTGTCAGCATATTCGCTTACAGCGGCATTTGCACTTTTTACGTGATGCTGGTGTTACTGATGTGTTTTGGAGCCATTTAGCAGAGGACTCTGAGATGACAGGCGTTAAGCTGTTTCCTTTTCCGCTTTACCCTGTGCATCAAGTGCATGCTAAGCCTATTACTCAAAGGAAGGTATTAGCCAGTTTTGTTGGCGCTAAGGCAAACCAATATTACCCGTCGCAAGTAAGAAATTTTTTGCCAAAAGTGTTTGCCAATATGGCCAATTGCGTTATGCATTTAAACGATAGTTGGCAGTTTAATCATGTGGTGTATGAAACGCAGGTAAAGCAGCACCAATTTGCCCATGACAAACAACACTTTCAGGATGATGCCTACAGCCAAGTGTTAGTAGACAGTGTTTTTGCATTATGCCCCGCGGGTACTGGGCCTAATTCTATCCGGTTGTGGGAGGCGATAACCGCACATGTAATACCTGTTATTATTAGCAACAACTATCTACCACCAGGTAATGCAGCCTTATGGCAGCAAGCCGCAGTGATGTGTGAAGACAATGAACAGGCAATCAGGTGCTTACCTGAGCAATTAACAGCGATACAGCATGAGCGCTCGCACCTACAAGAAAAGCTTAGCGCCTTACAGCAATTAAAGTTTTTATATGGCCCAGATTATTTTGTAGCAGATTTGTACGAGCGCTTAATGGTGTTAGAGTCACAATATCAATTAGCGACGCCGATACAACGTATGGCCAACCGCGTGTTAACGGATGGCTGCAAACAAAGCCAACACACCTTAAAGGTAAGCCTTGCCAGTCATCGGTTATTAGGCAAAAGCGTTTTTCATGAAGATTATCTAAAGGTTTTGTCTTGTGAACCTAATTAATAAGCTGCCTTAAATTGCTATGCTAAAAAATAATAAAATCAAGGTGTACTTATTTGGTCAACATGCTAAGCGTATTCCGTTTAGTTATGCGGCATATCAAGCGTTTTTTCAGCCTTTTTTTGAATTTACTAGCGATCCAGTGGCGGCAGATTTTTTAGTATGTAGTTTTTTTGTGGATATTCGCGAGCATGCCGCAGTCTTGTTAAAGGCGTTTCAGCAAAAACCACACTTAAAACTGGTAGCGTTTTCAGAAGAGCCACTTTGGGATACGCTTTGGTATTACCAATGGCAGCGGCCACAGCATGACGTACAAGTAACGGTTGGCACAGAACAATATAAGTGGCCATTTTACTTTATTAATCATGGTAATTCTGAGCTGTTTAATTTTGCAAAAATACCGTACTTTTTAACAACAGAAGATCATTATCTTGCCAGATATCAACAGTTATTGCGGTTGTCGTTACAGCACTCGGCTACTGAGCTTCTTAAAAGTTGGCAACAGGCGAATAACCAATATACCTTTATTGCAGAAAAGCGCTTAGAAGCGAAATACCATAAAACCTACGCCGACGGCAGCTTATTGGCTTTAAGTGTTTACCGCACTGAGCTTGCTGCAGCATGTAAGGCACAGTTTAATGCACAATGTATTGGCAAAGGTTGGGTGTCTGAGCAGCCTCGGCAATCGTTACCTGATTGGCATTTAGATAAAGTTACCGCACTACAGCAAGACCGTTTTATTGTTTCGGCGCTAGAAAATACCACTATCCCAAACTACATTAGTGAAAAACTGTTTGATGTATTAGCTGTTGGTGCAGTGCCCATTTATTGGGCGGGTGAGGGGCATCGCAGTTTAGAGTTTGTACCAGAGCAGTTATTAATAAATGTGGCAGATCACACTGTTACGCAAGCAGTTAACTTAGTTGCTAATTTTAAGCCCACATTAGAATATGCCAAGTTGTATCAAGAGTGCCAGCATGCGTTGTTACAGCGTTTATCTAACATACAATACTTAGTTGATGAAAGACGTTTGTTTGCTGCAAAAACCTTTAACCACTTTAAAAGCTTACAGCTAATCAAATAGCAAATATCTTGTATGCTTATTAAAACCGTTCATCTGCTGCTCTAAAAAGTATTTAAGTTGGTTTAACTTAGGCTTGGGTGTATGGTATGTGTTAGTGCCCACCCCAAAATAAATCATTCACTGTTTTGTGACTTATCGCGTATTAATTTTGGTGGAACCTTAACCAGTTTAACTTTTTCGGCAGAAGAAACTTAAAAAAACAAAACACAATGAATTTTAAAAATCGCCCCCAAAAAATGCCAGTTTCTGCATGGTGCTATGCAAATTTAGCGCAGCAAGAAAATCGTGACAAAACCGCAACACAATTAGCTAACTTGGCTTCGCTTAACTTTCCAAACATATTTGTAACGGACAAGTCTCAGGTAAACACCGATAACTTTCCGCCTCTGTCAGTTTTAATCTGGTGCGATAACACAGATGACGTTGATAATTGCCTAGCAAACATCATGGCACAGCCTTATCCTGTAAAGGACATAATCTTGTACGCTAATGCTGTAGCCACGCACACTAAATTAAAGGCTAAGTTGCCACTACAAAACCAAACACGGCGAGTGTCTCTAGCCGACGAGTTAATGCCTGCTTTAGTAGATATGATGCAGTACCACTATTTACAGCACAGTAAAGCTGAACAATTACTGCTGCCATTATCAATTAACGACAACCCTACGCCTTTAAGTTTTTATCAGCGTTTAGCTGCTGAATTATACTCACCTGGGGCGAGTTTAATACCTAACCCCAATCATGTATTTGCTATTAAAGCTGACACGTTGCCTTTGCTGTCTATTGTGCTGACACTGCATACTGAGCTTGAAAATAACGATCTTTTTGATGTATTGGGCTTTTTAGCAAAACAGTTCAAATTGCACGTGTATCTTTCGGCGGCAACACCTGAGCTGGTGTTGGAAAATACCTATTGCATGTCATTACTAAAAAGCGGTTTAGTGGAACGTTTACAAATAACGGATCAAGCCTATTTTTTTGCACATGACACCGTAGAGTTTATAAAAAAGCTAAATACTAAAGAAGTATTCGTCTGTAATGCTGAGCAACTAATACGCCATAGCTTCGCATTATTAAAATTCTATTATGTTTCTAATCGAGGTTTGCTTGACCAGTATGAAATAGCAATTGCTATTGAACCTTTGCAAGCAGCTAAGTTGTTAGCTGAAGATGTATTACCGGTGCACGTGTTACAAAACGTTTTTGGAAAAAAAGATTACGCAAAAAAAACAAACTGCTTTACTACAACAAGTGCCGTATCGCGGATAGGTAGCTTAGCAACGTTTAGGCAGCTAGCATTGAACATTGGTGCCTGTGCGGTAGGTCAAATTGACCAGTGGTGGCAATTGGGTGTGTTAAACAGTTCTGCAAAGGGCTTAAAAGTTATCCCGCTTGAACTTGCACTGCCTGAAAATCAATTTTTACTTTTTGATTTACAGCCTGCTGCTGTTTTTGATGATCCTTTGTACCGTTATATACCTCCATCTAGGCAAGTGTTACGCAGATGGTTAATTTGCGCTCGTATCATGCCGCAAGTTAAACCCGCAGCCAACGTTAAGCCTGCGCGTTTTATTATGACAAACTTTAACAAAGCACAGTTTTTAGCTGATGCCATTTATAGCGTGTTATTGCAAAGCCACCCAGATTGTAAAGTGCTGCTGTTAGATGACAACAGCACGGATGACTCTTTGGCCAAACTAGACGCCTTGCAACGCTTTTTACCAAAAGGTTTTTTAAATATTGAAAAAGGGGCCGGAAAAGAGGGCACATATCGCCTTAGAAATCGGGCGATTGCTAATTGTGAGCATACCAATACGGTGTATTTAGTGAATGACGCCGATGATTTAAGCTGCGCCCGCCGTGCAGAGTTACAAATGGCACAACTGAGTGTGGAAAACCGGCTTTATACTTTTGCAGATATTGTGCGGGTAACTAGCCAAGGCGAAGTATTAGCTTTAGATGGCGCAACTGAGCGTTATGGCACGGCTTCATTTTGCGCGCCGGCCGCCATTCACCAAACATATGGCTACTATGAAAATTTGAGAAAGGGGGCTGACACCGAGTTTATTGAGCGCTTAGCGTATTTTGCCCCAAAAAACGTTGGCTATTGGTGGCGCTATCCGGTGCTGTTTCAAAGTTTTGATGGCAATAATTTAACTCAGGATATCTATACGGTTACAGCACAGGGGGCTTTAGCACAAGACATTAGCGCACGAACACCATACATGCAGCTGTTCCGAGAGCGACACAAAAGGTTAATAACCGCATGGTTACCACTGTGCTTTACGGCAGACAACCTTGTATTTCCTGCAGATTACTTAGCAACCCTGCCAGACTTTATGTTGCCTGGTAGCGTTGCAAAAAATAACGCCGATACGCACCACTTAACAACGCTAAATGCCAGTAAGCTTTTCAGCTTAACGTTTGAAGCGGAGCCGCCATTACTAAAAACTTCACTACAAACATCGGTGCTACATATTGATTCGCATCTGGCCGCTAAACAACATGCCTATTTATTGTTTGCATCTAAAATGTCACCAGACACATGGCAAGGGCAACAGGCACAGCAAACGGCCATCTATTTTGATGTAGAAAACACCGTTGGCATTAGTTTTTGTTTAATTTATCAAGATTCACAAGGAAACCAAATTTCCCATCAGTTTTTTTGGGCGAATCAGCTGATGCCTGTTAAAATACCTAACGGTTGTAAGCAAGTTCAACTTGGCTTTCGGTTACAAGGGCCGGGAACTGCCGATATTAAGCAAATTGAGTTAAAGGCTTGGCAAGCCTAAATGTGGCTAATTATTGAAGGAGTAGGGTGTTGCAAAAAGGTATTAAGCGGCTAACGGGGTTATTCAAAAAGCAAACGGTAGCAACCAACACTCCTACTTTGCCTGCAAACGCCATGCGTTTACTTGCTAATAACGTATTTGATGCCAATTGGTACGCTACTCGTTATTTGCAAAATAAAGCTGAGAAAGCCTATCAGGCTAACCCTTTACAGCACTTTTTACTGATCGGCGCAAAGCTAGGGTTACAACCTGCCCCCTGGTTTGATAACGCCTGGTATTTAGCGAAAAACCCTGATGTGAAAACTGCGGGTGTTAACCCGTTGCTGCACTACTTGCAACATGGCGTATCGGAAGGCCGTGAGCGCGCGAGCGTATTGTATTTTGATTATCGCCAACCTGAACTGCAATTTATTCGGCCTAATGATGCGGGTATAACCTTTAACCTGCCGTTATTTCCTAAAGCACGATGTTTTAATATGAAGCTGCTTTTTCAGCAGTATCGCCAACCCCTGATAGGTAAGCCAAGTGGTATTTTATTAGTTGAATGTTTTGATGAAGCAGGCAAAGCCATTCAGGAGAATGTGTCGGGTTTAAAATGGTCTGAAATGTTTAATTGTTGGTATCGGTATCTAGTACAAAAAGATGTTGATATTTTACATGCCGACAAATTTAAAATGGGTTTTCCTGCCGAGGCAGTGCGTTGTCAATTAACCATTAAAGCATGGGCTAACAGTGCTTTTGAGGTGCGTAACAGGTTTCAATTGCACGTTGAACAAGCAGAAATAAGTGCTAGCACACTATTGCCAGCAGCAGGTGTAGCCAAAAGTGTGCAAACAAGTGCCAACCTAACCGCCGACCAATTAACGGTTGCCTTAATTGCCGACGAATTTACCTATAATAGCTTTAAAGACGAATTTAAAGCCGTACCGTTAGAGCCAGATACTTGGCGTGAACAATTTGAAGCGAACAAACCCGATATCTTCTTTTGTGAATCGGCCTGGTCTGGCACAGACTCGAAGCGCCGCCCTTGGAAAGGTAAAATTTACGCCAGTGTTAATTTTGCTCGGGAAAACCGCAGCATTCTATTAGAGATTTTGGCTTATTGCCGGCAAAACGGCATTCCTACCTTATTTTGGAATAAAGAAGATCCCACTCATTATCCGGATCGCAAACATGATTTTGTGAAAACCGCTACCTTGTTTGATTATGTGTTTACGTCTGCCGAAGAGTGCGTGGCGCAGTACCAACAAGACTATGGGCTAAAAAATGTTTTTGCCTTACCTTTTGCCACTAACCCCCGTTTATTTAACCCTTTTGCAACAGCAGTGCGCAGCAATAAAGTGGTATTTGCTGGCAGTTGGTATGCCAATCATATTGAGCGCTCTAAAGTAATGGAGCAAATTCTTGATTCTTTGCTTGCCAGTGGTTATGAGCCAGAAATATATGATCGCTACTATGGCGATCCCGATCCGCTACATATTTGGCCAGAGAAGTACTTGCCATATATTAAGCCCGGGCAGCCGCATGACCAAATGCCCGCGGTATACAAATCTTCTCATATTGGCCTTAACTTTAATACGGTAACAGAATCGTCCACCATGTTTGCCCGGCGCGTGTTTGAGCTGATGTCATCTAATACCTTGGTGGTGTCTAACTATGCCAAAGGTGTGGCTGAAATGTTTGGCGATTTAGTGGTATTTGCTGATCAGACCCCTCAACGTTTGGCAGGCTTAACCGAAGCCGAGCGTGACGTTATTCGAGAGCAGGCTTTACAGCTTGTGTTAGCAGAACATACCTACGCTAAACGTTGGCGTTATATGCTTAACTGTATTGGCTTTAACGTTAAACCGGATGATGAAAGGGTAACCTTAGTTAACCGTATTACAAATGACACCGAAGCGATGGCAGCAATTAGTTATTATGAGCAGCACTTTGGCCGTAATGCCAATTGCCGTTTATTATTAGTGGTTTCTGCGGCGGTACCAGATATAGACGTAGCGGCTTTTTATCAAAAATATAATCGTTTTGGTATTAGCGTTACATCCGAAAGCTTTATGCAAAAGCATGCATTGGAAGGCAAGTACCAACCTGTAGAAACGCCTTATTTTGTATTATTTACCCCCGAGCAGCACTTAACAGCGAGTTGGTTAGAAAAAGCGCGGCTACATTTAACTTATTTGCAAGATTATCCAATTACTGTAAGTAATGGTAAACCCTATCATTTAGAAGTGTTAGAATCGTCGGCGATTTTAGCTGGGCGCAGAGCGCAGTTTACAGACTTGTATTATAAGCAAGCGTCTAGTGCACAAATAATCGCTTACGGAGTTTAGCGGAAATGGATATTTCAGTTGTCATCCCCAGTTACAATGCAATGGGGAAGTTAGAGCGTTGTTTAACGTCTTTACGCAATCAAACCATTAGCCCAGAGCGGTATGAGGTTATTTTTGTTGATGACTGCTCAACAGATGGTACCTTTGCTTATTTGCAACGCCAAGCGGCAACAGCGCCAAATTGGCAGGTGCTGCAACTAGACAGCAATAGCGGCTCTCCCTCCAAACCTCGTAATGTAGGCACTGCCAAAGCGCAGGGTGAATATGTTTTTTACCTAGATTGTGATGATGAGATTTTACCCGACACTCTAGAAGTGCATTTTGCTCATGCCAAAGCCACAGATGCCTGTATTGTAAGGGGCTATTTGTTGGCGGATGATGGTAAGTCTCAACAGCCGATGAATCGATTGCCACAATGGCAGTATGACTTAGACCGTAAGTCGAGAATAGAACAAATCTTAAGTTACCAGAGTACGATACCGTGTAGTTTGATTAAACGCAGTGTATTGCAGCAGGGGCTTGCTTGGCCTGAAGAGCTCAGAATGGGCGAGGACAGTGTATTCTTAGCTTCCGTACTGACTAAAGCAAGTAAAATAGAGTACATCGAGCATCCTACCTATATTTATAACCAGCGTTCATCTTTTACAGCTTCAAGTACACAAGCTTATGGTGCGCGAGAGTTGGGTAATCATTTGCAAGTATGGCAGCGTGTTCAACAGCTAATGGCAACTCAAGCTATTGATTATTTTGCACTACGTCTGCAAAAAGGCCTTCAAGCTGTGCTGAGAAGCCTTATCTATAAAAACAAAAATGATATTGATGACGCGCTTTTTAACCAGTTTTCAAAATTTATTACTGATAATTGGGCTTTGATTGAAACCTTTAGTTTTAACGAGCGATTTAAAAGTGTTTTACTGAGTTTAGTTAAGCAAGATTTTGTAGCGTTTCAGCAAGCCACTAAACCACGACTGTTAGTTGCTGGTTATGACTTGAAATTTATTAAGTCAGCTTTACCTCGGCTGTCGCAGTATTTTGATGTTCAAACCGATGAATGGACAGGGCACAATAGTCATAACGAGGCGGCAAGCAAAATAAAGTTGCAGTGGGCTGATTATATTTGGTGTGAATGGTTACTGGGTAATGCAGTTTGGTACTCGAAGCATAAGCTAAAGCATCAAAAACTGGTTATTCGGATGCACCGCTTCGAACTTAGCAGAGAGTTTGGTGAGCTGTTGAATGTCGATAATGTTGACGCAATATCAGCGGTGTCGGTATTGTTTTTCGAACGACTAATTGAGCGCTTTGCGAATATCCCTCGCGAAAAAGTACGCTTGTTACCTAATTTTGTTGATGCTGACGGCTATCAGCAAGTTGATTTTGCCGCTAGCCGCTTTAACCTTGCGATGATAGGTTTTGTGCCAGCAAAAAAAGGTTTTGCAGAGGCACTTCAAATTTTAAAAGCGCTAAGGCAGCATGATAGCCGCTACCGGCTTAAGTTGTTTGGTAAAGCGCCTGCTGATTTACCCTGGTTAAAAAATCACCCTGAAGAGTTAACCTACTTTGAAAGCTGCGAGCAATATATCCAAAACGAAGGCCTAGCTGATGCAGTTGAATATGTTGGCTTTGCTGATATAAAACTGGCTTTAGCTGAGCATCAAATTGGTTTTGTATTATCAGTAAGTGAAGCGGTACGTGATTTACCAGGCTTTGAAAGCTTTCATCTTGCGGTTACGGATGCCTATGCGGCGGGTGCTGTAGGATTAATTCGCTATTGGACGGGGTGTGAGTATGTTTATCCGCAAAACCTAATTCACCAAGACAATAATAAATTGATTTCTCAAATCGTGGCAATTAATCATGAGCCAATTATTAGTGATGGATTTAAGTCTGATTTAATAACTAAATTAGAAAGAGATTACTGCCTCAATCAATTCATTGGCGATGTTTTTAAAATTTATAGGGAAATATAATTTCAATGATGTTAACTGTTAGCCAGGCCGTAAAAAATGGATTGTTACGCGATGGAGTAACTCCTTACTCAAATGTTGATCCAATTTTAGCTGCTGAAAAAGTGATGCAAGGAAGCTTTATCTTCCCTTACGTTGGTGAGTTAGATGTTTCGAAAAATAATGAGATAAATTGGCAGCCAGTATTTGAAGATAATAGAGCAAGTAAAGAGTTGTGGTTCTACTCATTCGTTTTTCTAGATTATCTTATTAAAGCTTATGTAATAACGAGTCATGATTCCTTCTGGGAAAAAGCTGTTGAATTTTATTATTCATATCAAAATTGGAAAACTGCGACTGCTGAATCGAATGTTAAATTATTTAATGATGAACACGCTGTTACCAATAGATCGTTAGTTTTTTCCCAATTCTTACATGTTGCAACTAAAAAATCTGACGCAAGACTTTATGAGCAATTAGGTAATGACCTAAAAAATCATGCTGATTGGTTGATGCTGGATGAAAATTATGTGTACAACAATCATGGCGTTATGATGGATAGAGCGCTTTTAAATGCTTACACACAGCTTCGTGAACTAAGTAACTCTATGATAATAAACGTTTCTCCATCCAAATTATGGCTTGAGAAAGCATTATTTCGTCTTAATATGATGATAGAAAAAACTTTTGATAGCAAAGGATGTTGTACTGAAAATAGTCCATCCTATCATATGTTAAATTTGTCATTGTTTGGTGCTATTGATAGTTTTTTAAGAAAGAACAATATAGAAAATGCAAGTTTTAACTCGAAATTAAAATTAGCACTAGATGCGGCTAACTTCATGATCCACGAAGATGGAACTTTACCATTGATTGGCGACTCGGAAAATAAAGCTTCTGTTTATGTTCCTGATTCTCTTCACAAAGGAAAATATGGTGTAGGTTTCTTTCCTGAGTCAGGTTTTTCAATAGTGAAAGAAAAAGACTTTTTCCTGACCTTTAAATGTGGTGGTTCTTCTTTCTCACATCGACATATCGATGACACCAGTATTACATTAAGAGTTGGAGGTTTAGATTTCATTTGTGATGGAGGGATGTATAACTATGACAACAGTAATGAGTTGCGAAAATATTTTGTATCTTACAGAGCGCATAGTGGCTTTTTCTCAGAGCAGGCATCTGCAATACGATTTAAAGATTTTAAAAGTGCGAGAGAAATGGCTAAGACTACTAACCTTATTTCTGATAAATCTTTTATATCTATTGAGGGAGAAAATTATTACAGTGAAAACTGCAAATTTAAACGTAGAATTAATATTGAAAAAATTGATAATGAAAAGGTTAGCAGCATATTAATTTTTGATTCGTTTAAATCATCCGAAAATGATAACTGGAAAGTTCAATTTCTACTACACCCAGATGTATCAATAAAAAAATCAGATACTGGTTTTGTACTAAAAAGAAATAGTATTTCACTTTTTTTAGGTTTTTGTTCTAATTCTAAATTCGCTGTTAATATCGAGCCGGCACATTTTTCAGAAAGCTACTTAGTTTGTAAAAAAACATCTATTATAGTTGTTTCTGGAAGGACCTGTTCGTTAGGTATTACTTCGCTTATTAGTGTACTTTGATATTATTAAGTGAAAGTCGAGATGGCCTGTTAAGTTAAATGGATTTAATTTGGAGTGTAACGTGTATTTAATTATTTCAAAGTCAGGGATTGAAGTTGCAACAACAATCGATACTAATGGCTTGAGTTTCTATATTGAGTTTTTTTATGTTGATTGCTTTGGTAAATCTACTAAAACAAGATCAATATGTTGTGAAAAATTAATTGATGCTTTTTATGTCCCTGAATCTACTGGGCATTACTTTGCAAGAGTAACAACTTTAAGTGGTGAGATTAAGAAAGGTTTTTATGAAACATATACAGTGTTATTTATAAGTAAAACTGATGAGCAAAAAATAGATGAGAAAGTAAGCTCTTCAATTTTAAAAAGTGATGTCTTGCCATTTTTCTTATCTCCTGAACCACAGAATGATTTTTTAATTTCTTATACATCATATAACCACTCTTCAATGAGTGCTTTAAATTTTCCTGATTTCAAGTTAGTTGATAAGATTGAATTTGGGGAAAAGATAATTTCGTTATTCTGTAGTCGTAGTGATTCTCAGAAAGGTCTTTTTCATAACACTGTTTTTTCTGGTTATGCATGGTTAAAGAACAAATTTATATATGGGCAAAGCCAGATAGAGTTGTCTGACCTTAATGAATTAAATAATTCACTTGGTATGTTCACATGCTGTCAAAAAAAATCAGATAGGTTCAGCGTTTTTTCTGATTATTTTGGTTTTTGTAAATTGTTCTACTATCAGAGCGATGAATTATCTATTGTTTCAAATAACTATCACTCTCTACTTTTGTTCATGAAAAAAAGCAATGTAAAAATTGAAATAGATTTTGATATTGTTAGATTGAATTTTTCATCGAATGTTACTCTTTTTCTTCAAGCTATTAGTAAGCGTATGCCTGTAAAGAATACATTTATGCTTAACTCTTGGGAAGAAATAGAAGTTAATCGTACAGGTCTTAATATAGAAAGAAGTAGTTTTTATTTTGATCAGAAGAATTTGTTAATAAAAAATAAAGAAGGCTACAAAGATTATATTTTCAAAGCTGCTGAAGTTATTAAAAACAACATAAAGCTTGTTTTTGAGAATAAAAGTTTTCAGAAAGTTTTATTCGATTTGTCAGGAGGTAGAGACAGTCGAGTTAATTATGCTGCCTTAACTAATATCGCAAAAAATTATAACAATTTTTTTATCAGATCTAACAATCATGAAGAGGACGATCTAAAAACAGCAATTGCGATAAATAACCTATACAACTTCCCATACTACAGTGATGGCGATTATATAGAATATTCTGATTTTAGAGAGCTAACTAAAAATAAGAGGAGTTATAATTTAGGATATAGATTCCTATGGTATATTCCAACCTCTAAAAAGCGAGTTGAAAGTGCTATTAGAATTTCTGGAGAAAGTTTTGAAGCTTTTTCAACAAGGTATTACTCAAATGTAATAGATAATCCCCTCAAAGATTACGAAGATGATGGATTGCTTAGCAATTTTTTTAAAAAGCTTTCAAAGCAGAGTGTTTTGGATTTTACTAAAAATCACGAGTTATTGAAAACTGAATTGACTAAATCGTTGGGCGATACGCCAGATAACGAGGCTATAATCTCCTTTGATAATTTATTTTTATACTATCGAATGGCAACTCATGCCGGTAACTTGGATAGAGAGTTTTATGATCTGTCGTGTTGCATGCCTCTTCAAGCAAAGGAGTTTGTTTTCCTTAAAAACTACTGGATTAGAAGGTATGAGCCTGATCACATAATTTACGATATTACATATTCTCTCAATCCACTTCTTTCAAACATACCTTACAACAGCGTAAAAACTAATAAAATTAGGGGTTTAGCAAGAGATTGTTTACTTTTGAATAGTGACCCCATTTCCAATGCTAATATCAAACTGGATTATTGTATTGAAAGTTGGGATTATTCTTTTAAAGTTAATAAATTAAATTCTATAACTATTGGTGTTGAGCCTGACTTAAAACAAATTGAAGAATTTGTCTTTGATGAAGTTTTTTCCTACGCAAAAAGTATTTTATTTTTAGCAACTGAAAACTTAGATGAATTTATGCTTCAGGTTTTATCTCATGCTTGGGTTAATAGATCTAATTCAACTGAAGTAAGAATTATCCATAATAAATTAGCATGTCTGTATGACTTATTAACTATATCAGAGTCTGGTTGATATCTATGACTCAGAAGGTATCAAATTTTCCTAGCATATTCTCGCATGAGTATTACATAGATAAAAACCCCGACGTAGCAGCTGCCGGTGTCGATCCCCTGCAGCATTATCTTAACCATGGCCAAAAAGAAGGCCGTTGGCCTTGTGCACTGCCTGCCTTAGAGCTTGAGCAAACATTATGGCAGGCAGTTGATGCCGAGCCTTATTTGGCACAGTTGCAACAGCTATGGCAAAAGCAACAATCTTTGCATAGCGCCTTAGCCGCTTGGGTTTTAGCGCGTTGGTTTGCTAGTGTCGGGCAGTGGCAACAGGCACTGCCTTTGTTGCCGCCTTTGTTACAAGATGAAATTGCACTAAACATTCTTTCCCATCAAGGCCCGTTTTTACTGGCGTTTTCTACTTATTTTAATTGTAAGCAAACTGCGCAGGCGCACGCTGTGCTGTCGCATCCACTCTGGGCTGACACTGTTGATAAGCAGTTAGCGCGTTCTATGCTGGTAGGCGGCACAGAAAAGTTACGTTTACTAAATAATGTTTTTGCTAAGCATTGCTTAACGCCGTTACAGCTCAACACCCAAGCTAATCTAGACAGCTTGCAAGCCGAAAAGATGAAATCGGCTTGGTATCGTTTTTTTCGGCCACGTACCATACAGCCTAAAGTTAGCATTATAGTGCCGTGTTTTAATGCCAGTAAAACAATAGCGACTGCGCTTAAAAGTTTATTGCAGCAAAGCCATCGCAACATGGAAATACTAGTGGCTGATGACTGCTCTACCGATAATTCTGTTGCCATAGTGCAGCAATTTGCTAAGCGGGATAAACGCATCGCGTTAGTACAGTTAACGACGAACAGCGGCGCTTATGTGGCACGTAATACGGCATTGCAGCAAGCCAGTGGTGACTTTATAACTACCCATGACGCTGACGATTGGTCACACCCAGAAAAGATTGAACGCCAGGTTCAGGCATTACAACAAGATGCGACGCTGATGGCATCGGTGTCGCATTGGGTGCGTTGTTCTCCAGAGTTAGTTTTTCAACGTTGGCGCATGGAAGATGCGTGGGTTTACCGTAACGTGTCATCGTTAATGTTTCGCAAAGCAGTGTTTGAAGCCTTAGGCTTTTGGGATTGTGTGTCTGTAAATGCCGATACCGAATATTACTATCGTATTAAACAGCAATTTGGTGATAACAGTATCGTTGAGGTGTTACCCGGTGTGCCGCTGTCTTTTGGGCGGGCGGATGAAAACTCGTTAAGCCAAACCAAAGATAGTCATTTGCGCACACAGTTTCGCGGTGTGCGAAAAGACTATCATGATGCGGCTATGGCGTGGCATAAAACAGCTTCTTCGTTGTATTTACCCGCCATGCCAGAGCAGCGGCCATTTGTGGCGCCGGCACGAATATGCCGAGGTTCACAGGGGTATCGACAACATAACGTGCGGTTGATACTGGAGCAAAAACAACTGTTTGATGCAGCTTGGTATTTGCGCCGTTACCCCGATATAGCGCAAGCAGCGGCAGAGCCCTTAGCACATTTTATTGCGCATGGCGCTGCCGAGGGGCGAGATCCGCTGCCTACTTTTAGCCTCAGCGGCTATGCATATCAGCAGCAATTACCAATACCGGCGGCTCTAGCGCATTGGTTAAAGGCGGTAGAACCTGAAAAGTATGCAGTACATATAGCGGGCGAAGCTGGCAAGCTAACCCCGTCAACAATGATGCTGGTCGGCCATGCCGTATCCGATAAGTTATTTGGAGCAGAGCGCAGTTTCCTCGATGTGGTAAAAGCACTCAGCCAATGCCCGTTTAAATTGATAGTGGTATTGCCTTCTGCACACTCAGCTAAGTACATAACGGCTTTACGTCAATACGTCGATACCGTTGTGATAATGCCTTATTATTGGTGGCGGGCAGAGCGTCCTGACGAGCCGGCAGTGCTTGAGCAATTTACCCATCTATTTAAGCAATATGCCGTTAAGTTGCTTTATGTGAACACAATAGTGTTAAGTGAGCCATTAACGGCTGCGCAATCAGTTGGAATTCCAGCCGTGCTGCATGTTCGCGAGTTATTAGCGCATGATCCCTCGTTGTGTAAAGTGCTCAATGTTGATGATGCCAAAATGCGTCAAGTGCTGCTACAACGCAAAGTTTCATTTGTCGCTAATTCTGCTGTAGTGCAAAATTGGCTTAATGCTCCTGAGCGCTGCGTCGTCGTGCCGAATATCTTAGATATTACAGAATGGCCATTATTGCCCTTACCTAAGCAAGCCCGGCTGCAAGTGGCCATGTTAAGCAGTAATTTACCCAAAAAAGGTCTTGATGATGTTATCGCTATTGCAAAGCGTTGCTGCGAGCTCGGTGTTACGGCTGACTTCTTGTTATTTGGGCCTAGCAATAAACATGTTAAGCAACGTATTGCTGCAGGATTACCTCATAATTTAACGTTTTGTGGTTATGCTGAGCAACCTCAACTTGCTATAGCACAAGCAGATATAGTGCTTAACTTGTCGCAGTTTCAAGAATCTTTTGGTCGCTCCGTGCTCGAGGCTATGGCAGCTGGCAGAGTTGTGGTGGCATATGCGTGGGGAGCCTTACCAGAGTTAGTTCAGCCAGATTGTGGTATCTTGGTTCCGTTTAGAGATGTCGAAGCAGTGGTGAAGGCGTTAACAACGTTAGCAACTGATCTTAGTGGTCGACAACAGATGGGGGAGGCCGCTCGCAATTTTGTGGCTAGTCGGTTTAGTCCAGATACAATAGCAGTAAAACTAGAGCATTTTTTTCAACAACAAATGCGTCTCTGAGTAAGGTATGAGCTCCGATCGGTGTCTGAGTGTGGTAAGACCTGTACCGGAGTGTGGTCTGATGAGCTTGGCGGGAGTTTTTTATGCGGGTATGGCTTACTGTTTTACTAATGGTGTTGATACAGGGCTGTGGAGGCTCAAATGATACAGCAAGTGTTGATGTCCCCAAACCGCCTGCGGTTGTAATACCTAGCCCGGCATTACTGTCTAATGCCATGGCCAGTTGCGGCATATGGTCGCAACATTTACCTGATTTTAAACCTCCATATTATCTTCAACGTCAGCAGCGTTGGGTTGTGATGGGTTCTTCATCAGCTTTTGGCGCTGGTGCGAGTAGTTACGCTAATAGTTGGGCTGGGCAATTAAAAGACTTAGCTGCAACTTATGGGGCTGAAGTTGTCAATATTGCTCGTGGTGGGTATACCACTTATCATGCGCTGAGTAGTGCCTGTAGTATAAATAATATGCGACCACAGCCGGATCTGGCACATAATATTGATTTGGCAATTGAACTTGGCGCTGACTTGGTCATTTTGTCTTTCCCAAGCAATGATGCCGCCAGTAATTTCCCCGCTGAGGAAACGGCATTTAATTTGTTGTATATGCGTACACGTTTGGCTGATAAAAGTATTCCTTTAATTTTGCTTGGTGCGCAACCGCGCAATATGTCTGCAGCAAAACAGCGTTTATTAATTGAGCTTGATAGTTTGCTTAAGCCTCGCTTTAGTCCATGTCTTGTTGAGCTTTATTCTCATTTAGTAGACAATGCCGGCAATTTAGCAGCGCAGTATGACTCTGGTGATGGCGTGCATTTTAATGACTCTGGCCATGCAGTAGTATTTTCAAAGCTCAAAGCTCTAATCACTGATCGGTCTAATAACAGTTGTTTTAGCGGCTAGTAGCAAGTAGTAGTTTATGGATGAGTTAAGTTGACCAATTATTCAATTGAAATAAAGCATTTATCTACCAAGGTACCAAACTTGCAGCGTTGGTGTTTAGATTACCCTCGTGATAAAGATGTTGTGGCTTTAACGGAACTGACCGAGCAAGGCATTGTATTTCAAGGCTGGGTGTTATTAGCCAATCAACCATTGCCCGAATTGTATTTATTACAAGGTGAGCAAAAGGTGTTATTAACAGCAAATCGTAATAGACCGGATGTTATACAAGCTGTGTTAAATGAATCATCATCAGAGCATCCGCAGTTATGCTGTGGTTTTCGGTATCAATTGCCCATAACAGCAGCTGATTTTGTGATTGGTGTGCAAATCGATCAGCAAGACTATCCTTTGTTGGAAGGTAAAGTAGTTGGCGCTTTCCAAGTCTTGCGTGGTAAAGCAGATTGGTTATTTCTAGATAACGATACCAATAAAAGCGTAGAGCAATATACAGGCCAGCTTTTAATGGAAAGAAGCCAGCGAAAAGCATGGCAAAAATATTTTGCTGGGTTTAAAAAATTAGTGGCAGAGCTAGATATTCCCAGTGCGATGTTAATGGCGCCGGCAAAAGAAAGTGTTTATAGCCAGTATTATCCTTTTGAAAAAGCCAAGCTTACCGCTACTGATGAATTACTTAAGTTAGTTCCTAGTCATTTTCCGCTTTGTTACCCAGTAGCCGAGTTAAAAAACGCTAAAGAAAGAACATTTCGGGTAACCGATACGCATTGGTCTGTGCACGGTGCCGCGGAGGCATCAAAACTAGTAGCTGAAAAATTAGGTATAGCAAAAACAGCCATTGATGCCGTGTTTAGTGAAGATAAGTTTCAGCTAAGAAATCATATAGGTGATCTTGGTAATAAAGTGTTTCCACCGGCCAGTCACGAAGAGGCTGTGCTTATTAGTTATAATTACAAAAAATTTATTATTTATGATAATCAGCTACCTAATTTTGGTCGTGCATTAGTTATCCAGAATGAAACAGCATTGGTTGTAGGGCAGTTGTTGGTGTTTGGTTCTTCTTCGGCTTACTCAATGCTAGATTATTTAAGTCGCATTTTCAGTACCGTCACCTTGGTGCATACCGCTGGTAATATTGATGTGGGATTAGTTAAACAATTACGCCCCGAATATTTGTTGACACAAACTAACGCGCGCTTTGTTATTAAGGCGCCAAGCCTTGCTTACTCTTTACAAGAGGGCATTACTGAAAAGCTACAAACATTAGAACTTGCCGCTTGGCAGCAACAAGCTAAAGCGGTTACCGCGCAAGCGATTAACGGTGGCAAAGTGGCTCAGGTTTTAAATCAATATTTCAACCAGCCGATAGGTTAAACTTACTTGCCGGCTTTAAACACCGAGATCAATTTACCTCGGTGTTTGCCACAACTTAGTCATCAAGGTTGATGCTAAAATCCTCCCTTGAACGTGTTAAATTGGGGTTGTAAAAAGGGTCATGGGCAATTTCGCTCGGCCACTTTTGTTGCATATAACTAATTTCGCCTTGTTCTCGTGCTTTTTTCTCAGGCGTATCTTCTTTGCCGCGGCTTTTCGATTCATAGTGATAAAGTTCAGCATAAGGTGTCCAAAGATTCCGGTATCCAGCTTGTTTTACTTTTAGGCATAAATCCACGTCATTAAAAGCCACCGTCAGATGATATTCTTCTAAACCGCCGACCTCTTCATACACGCTTTTTCGGATCAATAAACAGGCGGCCGTTACAGCAGAAAAATTTTGAACACTCAATAATCTGGATTGATGGCCTTTATCAAATTTTAAATAATGCTTGTGGGCATGGCCTGCTAAGCCCCAAAGTCCCAAAATAACGCCCGCATGTTGGATAGTGTCATCAAAGAAGTATAATTTTGCACCAACACAACCAATTTCTGGGCGGCAAGCATGTTGCAGCATTTCAGTAAGCCACTCTTTATTGATCACTTCAGTATCATTGTTCACTAAGCCAATGACGCTACCTTTGGCATGGCTTACGGCAAAGTTGTTGATGGCTGAATAATTAAAGGCTTTGTCATAGTGAATGACGCGTACTTTTTCATGCTGATTAATTTGCGTAAACCAATCTAAGGTTTCAGGATCGCTGCTTTGATTATCAACAATAATAATTTCGTAATGAGGATACTGTGTGAGATATAAAATACTGTTCACACAGGTTCGTGTTAATTCTAATGCATCGCGTGTAGGAATTATTAAGCTGACGAGAGGCCAAGGTTTTGGAATAGCATAGTGTAAATGAAATAACAGATCGCTCTTACCCTTAGTAACCTTTAACAGTTGTTCGTTATTTTGTTTAGCTAAATCTTGCAAGTGTTTTTTCACGCTAGCTAACATTGCTGAGGTGTAACCTAGCTTGAGGTTTTTCTGTGCTTGATGAAACAAGATCATTGGCAAATGTTTAATGTGTTCTGCCCGCTTGTCAGGTGCGATTCGTTTAACTGCCGCCAATAACAAACAATAGTGATGTTGTAAAAACCAGTTATTATCAGTCATTAGGTGCTGCAATAGCTGCGCTTTAACTGTAAACGCCATGCCGATATAATTATGATGCATTAAAAAGTCAGGGCTCCAATCGGGTTTGAAACGAGGAGCCACACGCATACCATCAGCGTTTAATAAATCATGGTCAGCATAGATAATATCCGAAGCACTAACACTGAGTTGTTTACTTAAAATACTCAGTGTTTCTGGTTTAAGTAGATCACCCTCTTGCAAAAAAATGAAATAAGTTTCATTGGTAGGAGTAAAGGATGTTTGTAAGCTCATCCTTTTATCTAGTTCAATCTCGCGCTTTGCGACTTCAGTTAACGCAGGTGTGATTTCGCAGAGGCTTATTTGCCAATTTGTATGAGTTTGTCTTTTTACTGAATTCAGGGTTTGTTGCAACGCTTTAGCGTTATCCTTGGCTCGCACAATAATATGAAACTGTACCGAATTGTCTAGGTTAGGCAGTTGTCGCTGTTGAATAAGTAGTGGCTCGCGTGTGGTACGCCAATAAGTGTAAGGTTCACAACTGACTAATTGATATGACAACTGAGGATGATATTCCTTCACTAGTTTTGATAAAGCAATTTCTTTACCCGCACGTTTAGATCTTGCTCGAGTAATTCTAAAGATATAACTTCGACTAATACCTTCTTTTACATGTTTGCGAGATACTTGAGCCATCATATGATACCAAGCAACAGCTGGAGATATCGCAGAAACCTTAACGGCAAACTCTGGTGCAACACCTGATGTACTTAGTGTATGCCAATGTAAGGTTAAGGCTTTTAGAGGGTTATGTCTTAAAAACACCAACGCTAGCTTATCATCAGCTTCTTTTAATAAGTTTGCCCCTATGGTGTTGTGATTTTGATGTAACCAAAAATTACCTTGATCCGCGATAAAAGCCAACGCAGCTTTGTTTTTAGCTTTAATTGAAATGCGGAACCATCCGGCAGGCTGGTTCACTTTACTGCGAATTTTCAAATCAAATTTATGTGACTCAGCCAGCCACTGTTTACTTTTAAGGGTAAAGTTAAATAATGGGGTTAACGTATTCAATTAGCAGTTTCCTCGGTGCTTAACGCGATAATGCTGAGGGCAAGCCAACGACTCAGTATTTCTTGTTCTTTTAGCCAATTATGCCGGCTAACGGCTTTGTGGTTTTTATCAGCATGATGATATTGACTAGCTGCATCATTCAAACTGAAACCTGTAACATACAGTTGGCATTGCGGTACTAACTGCCTTAAAAATCTGAGGGTTAATAAGCCTGCACTCGGTGGTGCGGCTAGCTCACGTACTAACTCCCGCCAAACTGACAACGGGACGGATAGGATATCTCTGCGTTTTTTTATGGCTGCAGGTAAGCGCGATAACCAATTGAGCATGTCAGGGCCTGTTAATACACACCAATGATGTTTTGGCGCGCCAAACTTAAAATCTGGAGCACATACCCAAATATCTGTTTTTAAACCAGTGTCTTCAGGGCGAGTTTCTTCACTGAAACAGCGATTAAAACGCAAAACTAAAGGCGAACGATCAATCATAGCACCAAGATTAGCATTTATTAAATTTGCACTGTTACCAACCAGTTGAATTGCGGATTTTTCAGACACGGCTTGCATAAGTTCTTGTTGTAATTCGTTTTGCTGCGTTGGCACTTTTAACAGTTTTTTACGTAAATGTGCGGCCGAACGATTTAACCATGACCAACACAACCTAGTAATAGCATTTTTATGCCACTTAGCGATACGTTGTTGTTGTTTTGTGCTGACCGGGTATCCTAAATCACGTCGAAAGGCGAGATAGTTTAGGTAATCCTCTAGTTTGCCACTTTGTTGCCAGCAGCAACGATATAACCAGAGAGTCGCGATATTATAAAAACCGGCCATACGCTGTTGCTTAGCTTGACTACGCAAAGCGGGCAGTGTGTGTGTAGCCCGGTAGTGTGGACGGGTTAAAAAAGCCGGATGCTTAATCATAGTGTCTGATAAAATTGCACAAACTGGTTGGCGTTATCAGCAGCCGTTGCTAGCTTGGTATTTGCATTGCGAAGGTGCTGGCTGGCTGCTTGGTAATGTTGTTTATCCAGTAATTTTTTAATAGCGTAATACCAGCTGTCTGAATCATGCATTAACATCGCACCAGCATTTTGCAACCGCTGCATATCTGGAATAGGGGTTGCTAGTGTTGGGGCGTTAAACCAAGAGGCTTCAATCGCTTTTAAGGCAGACTTATGGCGGTTAAATTCGCTCTCTTCCAGTGGTGCTAAATTTAACCAACTTTTTGCCACATGCTGGGCATAATCGGTAAAGCTTTGCTTGGGGTGGCGAACAAGTTGCCTAGGCCGACACTGAATATCGGTATTTAGCACACCGGTGATATGTAATTCGAGTTCAGGCTCTTCGGCTAAAACTTGTTCAAGTATTGGTTTAATTAACGCAAAATCTTTGTCATGGCTACGTGTGCCGGGAAAATACGTAAGGCGATGGCGCGTGCTTCTATCTTCTGCTTCTTGCATGTTTAGCCAAGTAAGGTGTACCGCATTCGGTAAGCACAACACGGGCTTATGGGTAAGTTGCTGCATTTTTTCTGCAAGCGGTAATACGGATACACTAAAGGCATCACAGTAATGTAAAGCCTGTTGATGTGCGCGAAAGTTTTTTTCTGTTTGTGTGATACTCACTAAGCCATTGACGACACCGGGGCTAACCGCCGCATATTCGGGTAAAAACACTAAATCATCAAAATCAGCAATCACTTTGCAACCTTGACGTTTTAATAAAGCCAGTTGCCAAGACAATACGATCCCTTTGCGAGGGCGATGCAATAATACGATATCAAAATGCTTGAAGGCACTGAGTTGACTAATATGCATGAGTTCAGTGTGATGACCCGCTTGCTTTAGCGCTAATGCCAAATTTTGGCAGCGATAGATAAAAGCAGGATCCTGCAGAAATAGCTTCGGGTTTTTATTATTTGCTACAAAGGCAATACGTAAGGGCTTCAAAAGGCTTCCTGACAGTGACTTAGTTGTTAATTGTAAACAAAGTGCCTGCACAATAACAACGTTCTTGGCATAATAGCGTCGTCAGTTGATTCTACTTTAAAAGGTTAGCGGTTATTTTGAACAATTATTTGCCTTTATTACCCACCGATAAACTGCTGTGTGTGTCGCCAGCGCTTAAGCGTACACCCCATTTATCGACTTTTTTAGGGGCGAATATCGTTTTTCAGGGGCGATTCTCACATGATCGCTCTCGCGGCTGTAAAGCCGTTATCGCTTGGGGTAACAAACCTTCAGCATTAAAAGCAACGGCGCTGGCAAAAAAGCTGAATTTACCCGTGCTTCGGCTGGAGGATGGTTTTTTACGTTCAGTTGAGCTTGGGATCCACAGTGCGCCATTTTCAATTGTGATAGATGATGGCGGTATTTATTATGATGCGAGCCAACCCTCGCGATTAGAGCAACTTATTAAATCGCCACTTGACCAACAGCAAATAAACCGTGCTCAGGCGTTGCTGCTGCAATGGCAGCAAAGCAGAGTATCGAAATATAATCACAGTCGTGAGCAAGCTGTGCCTGAAACGCCATTCGTTTTGGTGGTTGATCAAACCTTTGGTGATGCGGCCATTGCTTTTGGTCAGGCATCAGCTGAAAGTTTTCAGCAAATGCTGACAAGTGCATTAGCCTTTGACGAAACGGCTACAGTTGTAGTTAAAACTCATCCGGATGTATTTGCAGGCAAAAAACAGGGGTATTTTAAACCTGAACAATTGTCGCATCCCAGAATTACAGTGCTAACCAGCGACATCCATGCCCCGGCTTTATTAGAGCAAGCCACTGCGATATTTTGTGTTACCTCACAAATGGGATTTGAGGCGTTACTTTGGCAAAAGCCTGTTTATACCTTTGGCATGCCATTTTATGCGGGCTGGGGGTTAACACAGGATGCCTTGAGTGCACCTGAGCGACGAGAGCCGGTGAGTATTGAGCAATTGGTTTATGCTGCATTAGTTGCTTACCCACGCTATATCGATCCTGAGACCACACAACTCTGTGAAGTTGAGCACTTGTTAAGTTGGCTAGCATTACAGCGACAGCAGCGGCAACGTTTACCTGCAGAGCTTTTTGCCGTTAAACCCTCGCGTTGGAAAAAACCAGTATTGCGCCGTTTTACTCAAGGTAGCCGTTTAACCTTTGTTAAAGATCGTAATGCCATTCCTGAACAAGCTTGGGAGTTAAAATGGGGCTCTGTAATTCAGCAACCTAATACTGTGCGTGTTGAAGATGGCTTTATCCGTTCGGTGGGCTTGGGCGCGGATATGGTTAAACCCTCTTCTTGGGTGCTTGATACGGTTGGTATGTATTACGATGCCACGGCACCTTCTGCTCTCGAAGCCTTACTGGTTAAAGCTCGTTTTACTGCAGATGAACTTAGCCGTGCTGCCGCGTTGCGAAAGCGCCTAGTTAGCCAGAAGGTCACAAAATATAATTTGGGTGGCAGTACTTGGTGTCGACCCGCAAATAAAAAAGTGATTTTAGTGCCAGGGCAGGTTGAGTCTGATGCCTCTATTCGTTTAGGCTCACCCGTGTTAAAAACAAATTTAGCGTTATTACAGGCAGTACGTAGTGCTAACCTCGATGCTTATATTGTCTACAAACCCCACCCAGATGTATTGGCGGGGCTGCGTAATGCAGGCGCTGCCGATAGCGGCCCGCAAACAGAATATGACGAACTGGTAACTGATCAAGACATGGCACATATGTTTTCGCAGGTAGATGAAGTGCACACCCTCACATCGCTGGCTGGTTTTGAAGCTTTGCTGCGCGGTAAAGATGTAACTTGTTATGGTCAGCCTTTTTATGCCGGTTGGGGCTTAACTAACGATAAGTATCCGCCGACTCGGCGGAATATCCAGCGTACACTGGATGAATTGGTGGCGGCTACTTTAATTCGCTATCCCACTTATATAAGCCGAACTACCGGTTATTACACCACACCAGAGCGGGTTATCACTGAACTGGATTTGCTGCGCCAACAGCAGCCTGTAAAAACGCCTTGGTGGCGCATCGTCTTTCGTAAATTATTAGCCCTGAAAAAGTTTTAACACATCCGACCACACTCCGGTACAGGTCTGACCTTACTCCGAGACTGGTATGACCGCACTCCGGTACAGGTCTGGCCTTACTCAGAGACTGGTTTGACCATACTCTGAGTGGGAAGTGAGGGTGGTGCTTGTGTGGTGGCAGGGGGTCTGCTAGCATTGCCACGGATTTTCCGTTTGCACAGGACGTTGCAGTTATACCATGCGTAATTCACGTTTTTTTTCATTTTCCTTGATGTATCTGCTGCTTGCGTTGCCGCTTCAGGCGGCGCCGTGGGTGAATACCGACGACCTTTATTTACGCAGCAGCATTCAGTTACTGGCTGATGCAGGTCATCTTAAAACGCCAGTGAATACTTTGCCGTTGATGTGGCGTCCGCTATTACAAGACCTCACAACTTTAGATAGCAGTATCTTAGATGAACATGAGCTGTTGGCTTATACACGCTTGCTCACAGCCGCAAGGTTTGCACAGCAATCATCGAGTAGTGCCTTGACCGTCAGTGCGAGCACTGATCCGCTTGGTCAAAGCGCTGGCGCTAACCAGTATCAACAAAAAGGCTTATTTGCGATTAGTAGCGAGGTGGTTGCCAATAATTGGTCTGCTGGCGTGGTAAAACAATTTCGAAAAGACCCCTTTGATAGCAATCTCTATTCTGATAACACCAGCAATTGGGATGGCAGTTATGGCGCTTATGCGGTGGGTAATTGGGCGTTAATTGCAGGGGTGCTGCCGCAATGGTGGGGCCCGGCACAGCAGCAAAGCTTTAGTTTTGATAATCGTACTCGTCCGGCAAAAAGCTTACAGTTAAGCCGTTTAAATGCTAACGAACTACTCGGTTCTACTTTTGATTGGTTTGGCCCGGTTCATATTAATGTGCAAGTAGGGGAATATGCGGGTACTGCTGTGCTGCGTCATGCGCGTTATGGAGCAGCACGCGCTAATTTTAAGCCTACTGCAGCGTTAGAGTGGGGCGTTTCGGTATTTAGAATTCGCCCATACACAAACGAACTGCTAACAGTTCCCGAGTTGTTTGATCGATATTCTTTTGAAGATATGACAACGCTTGGTGTTGACTTGCAATGGCGATTGGGTGCCGGGTCGGTTTATGCCGAAATCTCTTCTCAACGAAGTGTAGCCATTGCAAATGGCTGGTTAGTGGGGGCTCAGTGGCATTTTGGCCATCAAAAATTACTGTTAAACGCCTTTGCTGAGTTGCAATATATTCCTGAAAAATACCAGTATTGGCAGGGGTTGCAACCTGATCAGCCGTTACAACAACTGCAACGAATGGTGAGCGTTGGTCTTAAAGCTTACAGCCCTGAAGGGCGAGCCGCTTACATAAAAACAGCGTTAACTCAGTCAAATATGACAGAAACGGCATCGTTGTTAACACTGCAAGATTATTTAATTGACCCGCTTTCATTACAAACAGGCATTCAGTTGCCCATTTGGCAAGGCTTACTTAGTTTTGATTACCACCTGCAGTATGGTGAACGGTATGGCGGCCAAGGTAACACACTTGTTCATGCTGCTGGTTTCACCTGGGAGTGGCGTTGGTAGGGGGTGTTTTAACCCCAACTGTGGTTGCTCGCTTTGTAATAAGTTGACTAACAGTGCTGATCCGCACTAACATTCGCCACGCTTTAATGGACATTTTACTATGGAAAGTGATTCTCTGCGGTTACAGTTTTGGTTGATGCTTTGTTGCCGAATTTTTGTAATTCAGTTCATCCCTTCAGTTTACTTACCTCTTGTACACATAGTAAATAAGACCTTACAAAATGCTTAAATAACGCATTTAACCTGGTTTAATTAATGGTTTAACAAAGTTTAGTTAATGTTTAAAAACAAAGTATTACTGAGTTTATAGGCATGTAAAATATTGCGTGATGGGTGTTTGTAACACTCTGAATTAAAAATTAACATTGGTTTAATGTAAAAGCGAAATCAGTGATACAGCAAAGTGGATTTACGTTATACTTTCGCACTTAGAACCATACAATTCCTTCGCATTGTAGTGAATGTGATGGATATAAAAATTGGTAAAATCAATAACAAAATGGAAGCACGTTAATGAGGTTGTCTACAGGTTTTTTTCGCAAACTAGTGGTGAGCATCCCTGCTTTGTTTATGGCGGTCAGTGTCGTTGCACAACAACCAAGCGCGGCACAAATTAAACAGTTTCAGCAATTACCTAAAGCGCAACAAGAAGCTTTAGCAAAGCAATATGGTATTGATATTTCCAGTTTGTCATCAGGCGCAACGGCAAATCGTTTGCAATCTGACAACGTTGAAAATCTAAAGCCTAACCAAGAATTAAATGCTTTATCGTTACAACAAGCATTAAATGCTGCGCAGCCAGAAGACAAAACTGAAGATCCAGCGGTTTTACGCCGTTTCGGCGAAAACTTGTTTGATAGTCAAATCAGTACATTTGCCCCTGTAGCTAATGCGCCGGTTCCAAACTCTTACACATTAGGCCCAGATGACACCTTATTGCTGCAGATTTACGGTAAAGAAAGCAGTGATTATGAGTTAGTGGTGAAACGTGATGGTAGTGTTATGTTGCCCAACGGTGGGCCATTAAATGTAGCGGGTTTAAGTTTTAACCAAGCCAGTGAACTGATCCGCAATAGAATTAGTGAATCCAATATTGGGTTACAAGCTGCGGTAACCATGGGGCAACTGCGCACCATAAATATTTTTATCGCTGGAGAAGCACGTAATCCGGGGATGTATGCCGTTTCAGCGCTAACTTCTGTAACTCAAGCGTTGTTTGTCGCCGGTGGTGTTTCAGAGATCGGCAGTTTAAGAGATATTCGAGTTACTCGTGCGGGCAAGTTGATAGCGTCATTTGATTTATATCAGTTATTGCTGCATGGCAATAATGCCAATGATGTCACCTTGCAACATGGCGACGTACTGTTTATTGCCCCAGCTGGCGCAATAGTGGCTATTGAAGGTGAAGTGCGTCGTCCTGCCTATTACGAATTAGCGAAAGGGGAAACGCTTGAGCAGCTAATTAGCATGGCTGGCGGCTTACAAGCTGCTGCTCATGTTAATGCTGTGACATTACATCGCGCGGGTCCCAATGGGCGTGAGCTGGTTAATTTAAATTTAACTGAAGCTAATGCTAAGAATGTTATGCTGCGTTCCGGTGACAAATTGTTAGTGCCACAATTGTCTCAACGTGTAAAAGATCAGGTAGTGATTGTTGGTGCTGTCGCTCGGCCAGGAACTTATGCCTGGAAACAAGGTATGCAATTGCATCATTTGCTAGGCAATATCTGGTCTGATTTACTGCAAAGCACAGACGCAAATTATGCCTTGGTGGTTCGTCGTTTAAATAATCGTGGTGATGTTGAAGTACAGCAATTCAACTTGTTAGACGCACTGGACCAATCACAATCCAATCAATTCACCCCGCTTCCATTGCAACCACAAGATGTTGTGTTAGTTTTCCATCAAGTCAATCAAACCTACGACCGCGAAAAGCTGAATAGTTTTGTTCGTCGTGCCGTTGCAGGCAAGCTCAATCGTTTTACTGAAAATGCCTTGTTGGCCGGTGATATAACCGCCACGCTTTTCAAGCAACTTGAAACTAAAAGTGCTCTGATTGCTAGCAGCCAGTTCAAATCTGAACAACAAGAATTAACTGAGCAAATGCTATTAGAAAGTTTTGTATCTACCATGCTAGAACAACTTTATACCAACCCGGACTACATCGCCTTGTCTAAGCATTTTTCTCGCCGTGAATTGTTGTTTCCACTGCTGCAAATGTTAACGAAGAAAAGTTCAGAACAGCAAGCTGTGCCAATTATATCGGTATCGGGTGATGTAAAAGTGCCCGGTGAATACCCGCTTGCGGTTGGTGGTAATGTCGCCATGTTAATCAGTGCCGCAGGGGGCTTGAATAGTTCAGCTTACTTGCCACGTGCTGAATTAAGCCGGTTTTTATCTCAACAAGTTGAACGCAATGGCGTAGAGCAGCAAAATATTAATATCGATCTTGGCGCTATTCTTAAAGATTCACAGCAAGATATTTTGTTAACCAGCCGAGATCGGGTAAATGTTTTCAGTACACCAGATTGGTCGCAAGTTCGGCTCGTTAACATACAAGGGGAAGTGAGATTTCCTGGTACTTATCAAGTGTTAAAAGGCGAAAAACTTTCGGATGTTATTAAACGTGCCGGTGGGTTTACCAGTGATGCTTATCCGTATGGTGCTGTATTTACTCGAAACGCAATCCGGCTACGCGAAACAGAACAAGCGGCCAAGTTAATTTCCCAATTAAAAGCGGATGTTGCTAGTCGGGTAGTCAGCAGTGAAAGTGGTTTAGCCAGCGCAGCAGGCGCTTCGCCATTAGCCATGTTAAATGAGTTGCAAACACTTGAGCCCATTGGTCGTATGGTCGTTAACCTTGAGCAAATTGCAAAAGGTGAGACAACATACGATCTTGAGGTAGAACATCAAGACAATTTATACATTCCGCGCAATCAAACGTCGGTTACCATTATGGGCGAAGTACAACACCCTGGTTCTCACCGTTTCCGTAATGGCTTAAGTGTCAGCGAATACCTTGCTTTAGCGGGCGGGCCACGTAAACGGGCTGATCAAGAGCGTGTTTTCGTCATTCGCGCAGACGGTTCCGTTATGATCCCAAGCCAAAGTCGCTGGTTTAGTGCCGTGAACGACGAGCTGCGTCCAGGTGATACCATTATTATGCCGCTGGATACAGAATATAAAGATAGCTTAAGTGTTTGGGCGCAAGTCACACAAATTTTTTATCAAACGGCTGTTGCCATTGCCGCGCTTAACAGTTTTTAAGCTGACATCAGTATAGGAAGACAATAAAAAATGACTCAATCAACTGAGGCGATCACACCTACACATCAAGAGGTGGATGTATCGGTCTTGCTCAGCATTTTATGGCGTAAAAAATGGCTAATAGGGCTAGTAACCTTAATTTTTTCAGCTGCAGCAGCTTTCTATGCGCTTAGACTTGCTGATACTTATCGCTCTGAGGTGCTACTCGCCGCTGTTGGTAGCAGTTCTAGCATGAATCTACCCGGTCAATTAGGGGGGTTAGCCGCGTTGGCAGGGGTAAATTTAGGCTCATTAAATAAAAACGGAGACAATACCGCCCTGGCGTTAGAGATTTTAAAATCTCGCGATTTTATTGGTCGTTTTGTTGAAAAGCATCAGTTGTTGCTACCGTTAATGGCGGCTAAGAGCTGGGATAGAGCCACCGATTCACTTGTGTTTGACGAAAAGATTTATCTAGCAGAACAACAAAAATGGGTTCGCGATGTATCGGCGCCGTTTAAACCTGAGCCTTCCTTACTGGAAGCTTACGATGCGTTTATGAAGCGCTTTAATGTGGTTCATGACAAAAGTGCAGGTATGGTGCGTTTAAGTATAAGTTATTATTCACCTTATTTAGCCCAACAATGGCTAACGTTAATCGTTGCAGACTTAAACGAAGAAATGCGCCTGTTAGAGCTAAATCAGGCACAACGCAGCATTGATTTTTTAAGTAAACAGATAAAAGAAACCAATCTTGCTGATGTTAGAACCACTCTCTATTCGTTAATCGAAGAGCAAACAAAAACACTCATGCTAGCCAATGTTCGAGAAGAATATGTTTTTAAAACCGTCGATGCGGCTTATGCGCCTGAGAGAAAAGCAGCGCCTAAGCGGTCATTGATCGTTGTTTTAGCGGCATTACTTGGCGGTTTATTATCGAGTACCTTGGTGCTTTTCCGCTCTCTGAGCTATCGCTCGAGCGCTCTCTAATTACCATGAATACCGTTACAGAACGTAAAAGACTGTTTAGTAATGTCTTGTCTTTATTGGTGCTTCAAGGCGCTAACTATTTGTTACCGTTGCTAACGGTACCTTTTTTAGTCAGGGTATTAGGCGTTGAGAATTTTGGGCTGGTAGCCTTTATTACTGCGGTAGTGATGTATTTTATCATTATCACCGACTACGGTTTTAATCTCACCGCCACCAGAAAAGTATCGCTTTGTCGCGATAATCCGCAACAACTTGCTACTCTGGTATCCGAGGTCTTTTGGGTTCGGATGCTGCTTTGTGGTTTGTCTTTAAGTGTTTTAACGTTATTGGTGCTCGGAATTGAGCGATTCCAATCTCATGCCTTCGCGTATTATTTAGCCTTTGGAATGGTGTTAGGCAATGCATTAATGCCCGTGTGGTTATTCCAAGGGCTTGAACGCATGGCTTATATTACCGTACTGAACATCGGTGCTCGTTGTGTTGCTGTGGCTGGCATTTTTTTGTTAGTAAGACAACCTAGTGATTATTGGTTGGTGTTATTACTGAATGCTTTTGGTTATTTGTTAAGTGGCATGGTGGCGGTTTATATTCAAATTTTTCGTTTAAAGATCCCGCTACATCGTCCGAATATTCACACTATGCTTATGCAATTGCGTGATGGCTGGCATGTGTTTTTATCGTCCATTTCCATCAGTTTTTATACGATTTCTTCCAGCGTCATTTTAGGTTTATTCGCAGGCAATGTGGCTTTAGGTTATTTTGCCGCGGCCGAGAAATTAATTGCAGCAGTAAAAGGGTTAACAGCACCCGTCATGCAGGCCATTTTTCCTGCGGTAAGCCGTAAAATGGTTGAAAATCAGCAGGCAGCCTTTCGTTTTGTTAAGCAGGTAGGTTTAGTGATGTTGGTGTTGTTAGGTTTGGCTTGTTTACTGCTGGTGTGGTTTGCTGAGCCTATCGTGACACTGGTGCTAGGACCAAATTATCAAGCGTCTATCTTGCTCGTACAATTATTAGCTATCACGCCAGTGGTGGTGTTACTCAGCAATATTTTTGGTGTACAACTCATGCTGCCGTTGAAGTTAAACAAAAGATACAGTCAGATTTATGTCGTGGCTGCGTTGCTAAGTTTAACCTTAGCTCTTATTCTCGTGCCCCTTTATGCTGAGTTGGGTACAGTATTAACCATAATTAGCATTGAGCTGTTTGTGATGTTGGCTATGGGCTTTAGTGTGTGGCGTTACTTACGGCTAAACACATCGATTACTGCGGAGCAGAGCAATGTCTGAAGTAACCTTGCCTAACGTGACGTTGTTAATTCTGCTCTATCAAAAACAACTTGATACCTGTAGCACTTTCTTATCTTTACTGAAAAACCCGCTGGCATCACAGGTTAATGTCGTGATCTGGGATAATGGTAGCCTTGCTCAATTACATGAGAACAGGTTAATGGCTGAGCATTACCAGCATGATTTTGCTTCGCTTCTTGTTCAAGGCAATGGCCAGAATATGCCGCTTTCAAAAGTATACAATCAGGTATTTGAGCAAGCATTTCAGCAAAATGGCGCCGAACTCGTGGTTTTGCTAGACCATGACACTGAGCTACCGTCCGATTACCTGCAAATTTTTATTGATGAATATCAGCAAACCGCGGGTGAATTACTGTTAGTTCCGCAAGTTCGTTCTAAAATGCAAAAACTGCTGGTGTCTCCACGCCGGCAAGAAGCTTATTACTTATTTCGTCGCTATCACTTGTCTTGTGATTTTGAGGGCGTATCTGCGGGTATGCAGAATACAAATCAGTTTTTTGCGGTAGCCAGTGGTTTAGGGATCACCGCAAAAGTGTGGCAAACCGGGCTAAGGTTTGAAGAAACACTGCAATTTTACGGTATAGATACCGAATTTTGTGCTGATTATGCCAGTAAGTTTAGTCACTTTTTCTTATCGAACGCGGTGCTAAGCCACGATATTTCGGAAGAGGCCACTGAAAGTTCTGAAGTAAAGATGTGGCGGTTTGAACAACATATGGATTACTGGCGTTTTCAGTTAAAAAAACATGCGCCTTATCCTAGCTGGTGTACTGCTGCATTTGTAGCATGTTATCGGCGACTTTACCGGCTTAAAGTGAGGCTGCAAGCGCATGATTGAATTATCAGTGATCATTCCCACTTGTAATCGTGGAGACTTATTACAACAAGCGGTTATGTCTGTTGTTGCCCAACAATTGGCCAATTATGAAATTATTATTGTTGATGATAGCACTACGCCACAGCAACCGCTTTTTTTACAGCAACTCATGGTTTCAGCACCTATTCGTTATGTCGTAAATAACGGTGCGCATGGTGCTGCCAATGCCCGAAATTTTGGTGTACAACAGGCTCAGGGGGTGTTCATTACATTTTTAGATGATGACGACCTGTATATGCCTGGCCGTTTGCACAATATGTTACAAGTGATGCGAAGTGGCGATTACGTTTTTGTCTCATCTGGCCGTTTTTATCAACTGAATGATTTTAACAGTGTGCAGCAAGTGCCTCGCCAATTGCAGGGCGTGGTGAGTTTGACTGACATCTACCAAGCCAATGACATAGATATTGGTTTTATGCTTAAACGCGACACTTTTTTAGCCCTAAAAGGTTTTGATAACAGTTTTAAAAATTTAGAAGATTGGGATTTTGTTATTCGGATGGCGCAGCTAGGTAATGGATATAAACTCCCTCGGGTAGATTACTGCGTGAATATTGCAACAAACCGTCCGCGTGTTTCTGACAATGATTGGATCGGGTATCAGCAAATTTTAGAGCGTTATCAGAACAGTTTTGGTCCTGCTTGGGCGGCTTATATTACTGCCTCAATTTATCGTTTGAAAAAGATTCATAGCCCATTGCCATATCTGAGAATTTGCTTTCATTCTAAGAGTATAACTCCTTTTTTTGAGTTCATTAAAATGACACTGAAACGCTCTCATGCATTGTTATTTAGTAAGTCGGAAAAATAAATGCAAATTGCATTACTGTCTGAGAAACACGAAAAATTTTTTCAAAAGGTGATACTTTTTTTCTTCATCGCCTTTTGTGTATCTTCATTAATTTTTCCACCTCTTTTTATAAAGAAAATTGCGTTTTTATTTTTTTTCATTGCGGTTGGAGCCTATAACTGGTTTTTTAAAGTAAAAGGCTTTTTAATATTAAATGGATATTTGCTTTTTTTTATTTTTGCTATTTTTTTACTGCAAGGTTTTAAAAATAACGCAAGTTTCGAACTTGGTTTGCAGTATTTGTTGTCTTTATCTCTTTTGTTTTTTGTCGGGACATTCAGTAGATTAAAATTCGATTTTGATAAGTTTATTGTCTATATAGGGTGCTTTCTAACTTTTTTTGTAATTTATCTATCTCTCACATATTTCGAAGATTTTGTATCAGTATCACTTCCTTTCGGTAAACTGTTCCTTAATTTTTATATTGATAATGAACTGGGTTACTTAGGTTTTCGACAGTTTGGCAACTTTAAGCCACCTATGTTTCACTTTGTGAGCAGTCCTTTTTTAGTTGTGTCTTTTTTACTCGGAATTATTCTTTTAATTGAAAGAAAGAAAAAAGTCTTCGCATTTTGCTCTTTATTTGTTTTCCTCGGTGTATTGCTAAGTGGTTCTAGATCAATGGTTTTGATATCTTTGATTGGTGCTTTCGCTGTTTTTTTTATTTATAGTTCATTTAAAATTAAAATTTTGATGATGCTGTTAAGCTTTTTTTTAATACTGTTATTTGGTTTTTTCTTGGTGAATTCTGATGTTTTAGCTAATGTTTTTTCTTTGCAGGAAACATCTAACCGAACTAAATATGGTCACTTTTTATCGTTTTTGGATTCCTTTAACAATGAAAATGTATTTTATGGTTCTGGTCTTGCTTCAAATTACTATTCAATGGGAGTGAGAAAATTTATTCCTCAAACAGAGATTATGATTCTTGATTTTTTTCGTTATTTTGGTGTGCTGATTTCATTTTTTGTGATTTTCATTTTTATCTTTCCAATCAAGTACATTTTTTTGAAGCGGAAACTTAGTTTTTGTTCAAAATCTCTTCATTTTGATTCAAGGTTTTTTGTTTTTCTATGTTACTTTTTTATGTCATTTAGCAATCCAGTTTTACTTACTTCAGTTGGAATGACTGTCGTTTTTTGGTTTTGGGTTTCTCGAATCAACGACTTAAAAATGAATATTGACTAGGTTATTTATCTAAAATTGGTATGGAATAAATTTGAATACATTTTCTATTATTGTTGCTTATAACCCAAATCTAAAAGCAATAAAGCTGATGGTTGCTCAACTTTTGGAGGGGAAAATAACCCCTGTTATTGTCAATAACTCGAGTCATGCTTTACCTCAAGATATTGGATGTAAAGTGATTGAGCTGGGCGACAACTTGGGTATAGCCAAAGCGCAAAATGTTGGGCTGGAGTTTGTAAAACGTGAAAATGGCTACGCGGTGATTTTTTTTGATCAAGACAGTGTGATCAATCAGCCTCTGCTTGAAACATTACTCAAGCCTATTGTGAATGGCGAAGCTGAAATGACGGCGCCAGTTTTTTACGATGAAAAACAAGGGTTCTTTTATAAAATCATCAGCATTGATGCTGTTGGTAGAACACATAAACACACTTTAGACCATATTTCTGACAAGTTTGAAACCAATGTCGTTATTTCTTCAGGTCATACTGTTAAACTATCGGTGTTTGAAACGGTAGGCGATATGGCAGACGATTTTTTTATCGATTATGTTGATACCGAATGGTGTTTGCGTGCAGCGAGTTTTGGCTATCGAACTCGTATTTGCAAAGAGGCCATTATGCAGCATTCGATTGGCGATAAAGTGATTAACCTGGGGCACTTTAAAGCACCTGTTCATAGCCCTTATCGGCGATACTATCGTATTCGAAATGCTTTTTTACTGTTACGTAAAAAGCATATTCCAAAACGAATGGCGTGTAGAGAGGTCATTTATGCCTTGCTTCATCATATGGTTTTGATCTGTTGCTGCACCGAAAAAATGAATTATATTAAGTATTTACTGCTTGGCATCTGGCATGGTATCAGAGGTCGTTCTGGTAAGTTGTAAAGTTTAAACACGATTGTGATGAGGGAAATATCTTGAAAATTTTAGTGACGGGTGGTGCTGGTTTCATCGGTTCGGCCGTTGTACGACACATTATCCAGGATACTGCACACAGTGTGGTAAATGTAGATAAACTCACTTACGCCGGTAATTTAAGTTCGTTAGCCGCCGTGGCTAACCATGAGCGTTATGCTTTTGAACAGGCCGATATTTGTGACAGTGCGCTGATGACACGCATCTTTGCGGAGCATCAACCTGATGTCATTATGCATTTGGCTGCAGAAAGCCATGTTGATCGCTCTATTGATGGTCCAGCCGCTTTTATTCAAACTAATATCGTGGGTACCTATGTGTTATTAGAAGCGGCTCGCGCTTACTGGAAAGCGCTACCGCTGGAGCGTCAAGCGATATTTAAGTTTCATCATATTTCGACCGACGAAGTGTACGGTGATTTACATGGAACCGACGACCTGTTTACCGAAACCACAGCCTATGAGCCGAGCAGCCCTTATTCTGCCAGCAAAGCTAGCTCCGATCATTTGGTACGCGCATGGAATCGTACCTTCGGCTTACCCGTGGTAGTGACTAACTGCTCTAATAATTATGGTCCTTATCATTTCCCAGAAAAACTGATCCCCTTAGTCATATTAAATGCGTTATCTGGCAAACCCTTGCCGGTGTACGGCAAAGGTGATCAAGTACGTGATTGGTTATATGTTGAAGATCATGCTAGGGCGTTACTCACCGTGCTGTTAAAAGGCGAAAACGGTGAAACCTACAATATTGGTGGCCATAACGAAAAACAAAATATTGAAGTGGTTAAAACTATTTGCGCTTTATTGGATGAATTAGTGCCTGCAAAACCGGCAGGGATCCAGCAATATCAAGATTTAATTACCTATGTTGCGGATCGCCCTGGCCATGATTTGCGCTATGCCATTGATGCCAGCAAAATTGCCCGAGAGCTTGGCTGGGTACCTCAAGAAAGTTTTGAAACAGGTTTAAGAAAGACCGTGCAGTGGTATTTAGCGAACTCTGATTGGTGGCGTGCCGTGTTAGATGGCAGTTACCAGCTAGAACGTTTAGGGCAAGGACAAGGACAATAACATGGCTAAATACAAAGGAATTGTGCTCGCTGGCGGCTCTGGCACACGCTTGTTTCCGCTTACGCGAGGCGTCTCTAAGCAACTGTTACCGATTTACGATAAACCGATGATTTATTACCCGCTCTCTACCTTAATGTTAGCGGGGATCCAAGATATTTTGATTATCACTACGCCAGAAGATAACGCTAATTTTCAGCGTTTGTTAGGCGATGGTGCAGAGCTTGGGTTAAATTTATCTTATGCGGTGCAACCCTCTCCAGATGGTTTAGCTCAAGCGTTTCTGATTGGTGAATCGTTTATTGGCGACGACAATGTTTGTTTGGTACTGGGCGATAATATTTTCTATGGCCAATCTTTTTCTCGAACACTTCGCAGTGCCGTGATGCGCGAGAGCGGTGCTACCGTATTTGGTTACAAAGTCAAAGATCCAGAGCGTTTTGGTGTGGTCGAGTTTGATCAACAGATGAAAGCCCTGTCTATCGAAGAAAAACCCTTAAAACCCAAATCAGCCTATGCCGTTACGGGGCTGTATTTTTACGATAACACGGTAGTTGAGCTGGCAAAACAGGTTAAACCTTCTGCGCGTGGCGAGCTAGAAATTACCACACTAAACCAAATGTATTTAGAGGCTGGTAAGCTAAATGTAGAAATTTTAGGCCGCGGTTTTGCTTGGTTAGATACCGGTACGCACGAAAGCTTGCATGAGGCATCGTCCTTTGTACAAACCATCGAGCATGTGCAGGGTTTAAAGGTAGCGTGTTTAGAGGAGATTGCTTGGCGTAATGGCTGGTTATCTTCAGAGCAGCTTACTCAGATTGCAAAACCGATGCTGAAAAACGAATATGGTCAATATCTGCAACAGTTAGTCAAGGAAGGCAAGTAAATGCACATTATCGATACGGCCATTGCCGATGTAAAAATCCTCACCCCCAAAACCTTTGGTGATGAGCGTGGTTTTTTTATGGAAACCTTCCGAGATGATTGGTTTAAACAGCATGTGGCCAATGTTAGCTTTGTTCAAGATAATCACAGTAAATCGGCTCAAGGCATTTTACGTGGCTTGCATTATCAATTAAAACAACCTCAAGGCAAACTCGTTCGGGTGGTATCGGGCGAAGTGTATGATGTAGCAGTGGATATGCGTCAAAGTAGCCCGACCTTTGGTCAATGGGTTGGTGTATTGCTCTCTGCTGAAAACAAACAGCAATTGTGGGTTCCTGCTGGTTTTGCACATGGTTTTTATGTTACTTCAGACAGTGCTGAGTTTGTGTATAAATGCACAGACTATTATGCACCCGAGCATGAGCGCAGTTTACTCTGGTCTGACAGCGAATTAGCCATTACTTGGCCAATCTTACCCGGCACTTCGCCCAGTTTGTCGGTTAAAGATCAACAAGGCCTGCCATTTGCGCAAGCCAGTCGTTTCGAGTAATGCCAATGAATATTGTAATTATTGGCAAAAGTGGCCAGTTAGCTCAGGCTTTATTAGCTTGTGCACCTGCAGGATTTAACGTAGTTGCTTATGGTCGCAACGATATTGACCTGACATCGCCAGAATCAATTACCCGCAGTTTTGAGCAGAGTAAACCTGATGTGGTGATTAATGCTTCAGCCTATACGGCCGTTGATAAAGCAGAAACCGATCAAGACGCTGCATATCAGTTAAATGCTACCGCGGTTAAATACTTACTGGACGCATGCAAAACGTTTAATTGTCGCTTTTTGCATGTATCCACTGATTTTGTATTCGATGGCAACCAGTCTGTTGCTTATAAAACCACGGATACACCTAACCCTATCAATGTATATGGTGCTTCCAAATTGGCCGGTGAGCAGTTTATTCAACAAGCAAACTACAGCAACGCGGCCATTATTCGGACATCTTGGGTGTATTCAAAGTATGGCAATAATTTTGTCAAAACCATGCTGCGGTTAATGGCTGAGAAATCAGAATTAAGTGTGGTAGCCGATCAAATTGGCAGCCCGACAAATGCATGCGGCTTAGCTGATTTCTTATGGCACTTAGCAACAAATAATGCGCTAAGCCCCATTTATCATTGGCGCGATCTTGGTGTGGCTTCATGGTATGACTTCGCTAAAGCGATACAAGACATCGCGGTTGTGCAAGGCTTATTAGACAAAGCGATACCCATTCATCCTATTACCAGTGCTGAGTATCCAACGCCAGCTAAACGGCCACATTTTAGTCTTTTGGCTTTGCCAGCTCATGCTAGCGAAAAAGTTTCCGTTTATTGGCGCGACGCGTTAGACAATATGTTAAGAAGCTTGAAAAATGCGGATTAGTGTTTGTTTGGCATCATACAATGGCGCATCGTTTATCGAGCAGCAAATCACTTCGATATTAACTAACTTATCTGCTGCTGATGAATTAATCATTTCTGATGATGGTTCTACTGACGGTACTTTAGCCCTTATACAGACTATCAAGGATCCGCGCATCACATTGTTAAATGGCCCTAAGCAAGGGTTAGTTCGTAACTTTGAAAACGCCATTTTAAATTCATCGGGTGATGTTATTTTTCTTGCTGATCAAGATGATATATGGGTTAGTGATAAAGTGACACGTATGTTAGACGTACTTGTCACGGGATATGATTTAGTTATCAGCGATTGCAACGTGATTGATGAAAATGGCGCTGAGTTACATGCTTCCTTTTATCAATTAAATGGTTCTGCTCCGGGGCTATTAAAGAATTTACTTAAAAACTCATACCTTGGTTGTGCGATGGCCTTTAAACGTGAGTTTATTAGTAAGGCTTTACCATTTCCTGCAAAGGCTCCTATGCACGATTGGTGGCTTGGAATGGTAGCGGAGAGCTTTGGTTCCGTTAAACTTATGCCTGATAAGCTAATGAGCTACAGAAGGCATGGTAAGAATGCCTCCCCAACCGGTGAGAAATCTGCAAACAGTTTAAAGGTTAAGTTGAGTTATCGGCTTAACCTGCTGGCAGAGTTAGTGAAGCGTTTTTTCAAATTAAATAGGTTAAAAAATAAATGACAACTTTGGCAAAAAAAATTGCACTTATTACCGGTGTAACCGGCCAGGACGGCTCTTATTTAGCCGAGTTTTTGTTAGAGAAAGGCTATGAGGTGCACGGTATTAAACGTCGCGCGTCTTCTTTCAATACACAACGTGTTGACCATATTTATGAAGATCCGCATGTTAATAACCAGCACTTTATTTTGCATTACGGCGATTTAAGTGACACCTCTAATTTGGTGAGGATTATTCAGCAAGTGCAGCCGGATGAAATTTACAACTTGGGTGCACAAAGCCATGTTGCGGTTAGCTTTGAAGCGCCAGAATACACGGCTGATGTGGATGCTATGGGTACTTTGCGTATTTTAGAAGCTATTCGTATTTTAGGCTTAGAAAAAAAGACCCGTTTTTATCAGGCGTCGACCTCTGAGTTGTATGGTTTAGTGCAAGAAACCCCACAAAAAGAAACCACACCGTTTTACCCGCGCTCGCCTTATGCGGTGGCAAAAATGTACGCATACTGGATAACCGTAAACTACCGTGAAGCCTATGGTATGTATGCCTGTAACGGTATTTTGTTTAACCATGAAAGCCCACGCCGTGGTGAAACCTTTGTAACCCGTAAAATTACCCGTGGTTTGGCCAATATTGCGCAAGGCTTAGAGCAATGTTTATTTATGGGTAACATGGATGCACTGCGTGATTGGGGGCATGCTAAAGACTATGTACGCATGCAGTGGATGATGTTGCAGCAAGATACGCCGGATGACTTTGTTATTGCTACCGGTGTGCAGTATTCTGTACGTGAGTTTATTACTTGGTCTGCTAAAGAGCTGGGTATTACCTTGCGTTTTGAAGGCACTGGCGTGGATGAAGTGGCGGTGGTGGCTGCGATTGAAGGAGATAATGCCCCTGCACTTAACGTGGGTGATGTGGTGGTTAAAGTAGACCCACGTTACTTCCGCCCTGCTGAAGTGGAGACTTTACTTGGCGACCCAAGTAAAGCCAAAGAGAAGTTGGGCTGGGTACCTGAAATCACCACACAAGAAATGTGTGCAGAGATGGTGGCGCATGATTTAAAAGCCGCGAAACGCCATGCTCTCTTAAAGCAACATGGTTATGAGTTGCCGGTATCGGTTGAGTAAGCCAAAGTCAGTTTTAGGCCACAGTATCTTATGGGGTGCTGTGGCCATTGTTTTGAGGTGGAAATGAAAAAGGTTTTTGTCGCTGGCCATAATGGCATGGTGGGCTCAGCTATTGTTAGGCAATTAGCCAAACGGGGTGATGTTGAAATTATCACGCGCAGCCGCAGCGAGCTGAATTTGTTAAACCAAGCGGATGTGCAGGCGTTTTTTGCTGAGCAGCAGCTAGACCAGGTATACCTGGCGGCGGCCAAGGTAGGCGGGATTATTGCTAATAACACTTATCCTGCAGAGTTTATTTATGAAAACCTGATGATAGAAGCCAATATCATCCATGCGGCACACTTAAATCATGTGCAACAACTGTTGTTTCTAGGCTCTAGCTGCATTTATCCCAAACTGGCTGAGCAACCGATGGCAGAGCAGGCGTTATTAACGGGCACACTAGAGCCGACCAATGAGCCTTATGCCATTGCCAAGATAGCCGGTATTAAATTGTGTGAAAGCTATAACCGGCAATATGGTCGGGATTATCGCAGTGTTATGCCCACCAATTTATATGGCCCTAATGATAATTTTCACCCAGATAATAGCCATGTTATTCCGGCATTGCTGCGTCGTTTTCATGAAGCCAAATTAGCAAACGCAGCTGAGGTTGTGGCGTGGGGCAGTGGCTCACCGATGCGCGAGTTTTTGCATGTGGATGATATGGCCGCGGCCAGTATTTTTGTAATGGAGCTAGATAAAGCGACTTACGAAGCGAATACGCAGCCTATGCTTAGCCATATTAATGTGGGTACAGGTGTAGATTGCACCATAAAGGAATTAACGGAAACGGTGGCCAAGGTGGTCGGTTTTACTGGCCGCATTACCTGGGATACCACTAAACCGGATGGTGCGCCCCGTAAATTAATGCAAGTAGACCGTTTAAAAGCGTTGGGCTGGCAGTCGAGTATAGCCTTAACCCAAGGTTTGGAAGATGCATACCAGTGGTTTTTAGCTAACCAAGCAACGTTTAGAGCCTAAGCATGTTTTTAGATAACAGCACCTTTAGTACGGTATTAGCTAGCACGCCTTTAGTGTCGATTGATTTACTGATAGAGAACACTAAGGGCGAAATACTCTTAGGCGAGCGTAAAAACCGCCCCGCGCAAGGCTTTTGGTTTGTGCCCAGTGGGCGCATTTTAAAAAACGAAAGCTTGGCGGCTGCCTTTAAGTATTTCATGCTGGGTCAACAGCAGTAGTGGACAACGCGGATCAGTAGAGTACTGAATGCTGCCTCATTAATAATTACATTTTAAACGTGATAAAGGACGATCCTGACTAACATGAAAGTTTCAATTATTACCGTCTGTTACAACAGTGCAGCGACAATTAAAGACACTATTGTCTCCGTGTTGGAGCAGGATTATTCCGACATTGAATACATCATTGTCGATGGTGCATCTAAAGACCAGACGATGGAAATTGTTAATCAGTACAAAGAGCGAATTGCAAAAGTTATCAGTGAGCCTGACAAAGGCATATATGATGCGATGAATAAAGGTATTCAGTTAGCAACAGGCGATGTTGTGGGTATTTTAAATTCAGATGATTTTTTTAGTTCGAGTAAAAGTATAAGTGAGGTTGTAAAAAATTTTAAAGACGATATTGATGCAGTTTATGGTGATTTAATTTACGTAAAGCAAAATAATGTAAAACTTTTCTCACGCTTATACAGCTCCAAGTATTTTCAAACTTGGAAAATTCGTTTTGGTTTTATGGTGCCTCATCCTACATTTTATGCACGTAGATCATTGTTTGATAAATTAGGCTATTACAAACTAAATTATCGAGTTGCAGCAGATTTTGAATTAATGGCTCGCTTTTTCAAATCAGGTATTAAGTCTCGACGAGTGAACTCAATACTGGTTGCTATGCGTGAGGGGGGGATTAGTTCATCTGGTATAAAGTGGCGAATTCATCAGAACATGGAAATATCTAGAGCGTGTAATGAAAATGGCATCTTTACAATATTTCCTTTATTGCTGATTAAATTACCATTTAAGCTTTTAAGTTTCATAAAAAAACCTGGAATGGTAAATGACCGTGATAAATAAAATTTTAATCACCGGTGCTACGGGTTTTATTGGTCGTGAACTTGCTAAAAAACTGGTTAAAACTTACAGCGTGGTCGCTTTAGTTAGGTCTATGCCTATTACACCGGTTCCTAGCGTGAACTATGTCCAGCTCAGCAATTTTGAGGATCTGGCAGCAGATGACGTTTCAATACAAGATATTGATGTGGTAATTCATATTGCCGCGAAAGCACATCTACAAGGTGTTTCACTCGCTGAGTTTAGGGTGGCTAATACTGAACTGTCTATTAACTTGGCGCGAGCAGCAGCAAAAAACGGTGTTAAACGTTTTATCTTTTTAAGCTCTATTGGTGTAAATGGCGTTAGCAGTCAAACCCCTTTTCATATTGACGATTTATCCAGCCCCACAGAGGAATATGCGATATCGAAATTTGAAGCGGAAGTAGCATTAAAAGCAATCGCAGCTGAAACAGGGATGGAGGTTGTGATTATCCGACCACCCTTGGTATACGGGAAAAATGCACCTGGAAACTTTGGTAAGTTAACAAAGCTTGTAGAACAGAATTGGTTGGTCCCCCTTGGGGCGATTAACAATAAACGTAGCTTGGTGGCGTTAGATAACTTAGTTGATTTAATCAATACTTGTATTTCACATCCTAAAGCGGCTAATCAAACCTTTTTAGTAAGTGATGACCATGATTTATCTACAACGGAATTAGTGAAGTTGATGCGCGATGCCATAGGGAGAGGCCCTGTATTGCTCCCTGTACCAACCCCTTTGTTAAAGTTTACTGCAAAATTATTAGGTAAAAAAAACCTAATAGACCGTTTGTGCGGTAATTTGCAAGTGGATATTACTCATACCAAACAAACGCTTGGCTGGTCTCCAAAGGTAACGGTAGAAGAGGGAATAAAACGTTGTTTCGAAAAAGAGGATATATGTTAATTCGAATGTTAGATATTGTTTTTGCCTTATGTGGTTTAGTATTCGGCTTTCCCGTTTTAGTTATTTTAACCATTGTTGGCTTGTTTGATACCGGTTCGCCAATATTTCGGCAAGTGCGAGTAGGGCGCCATCAAAAGCCATTCACTTTGGTAAAGTTTCGCACCATGAAAAAAGACACCGCTTCGGTGGCGAGCCATTTAGCCAGTAGCAGTGCAATAACGCCATTCGGTGGTTTTTTGCGTAAAACTAAACTGGATGAGTTACCTCAGCTTTGGAATGTATTAAAAGGTGAGATGAGTTTAGTTGGGCCTCGACCAGGCTTGTTTAACCAAGAAGAGCTAACGGCTGCGAGAGAAAAACAAGGCGTTTATCTTGCTCGGCCTGGTATTACTGGTTTAGCGCAGGTAAATGAAATTGATATGTCTACGCCAGAGTTGTTAGCCGAAACCGACGCTAAGATGTTACAAAAGCTCACACTTGCAGATTATTTTAAATATATTTTTATGACAATCGCTGGCAAAGGTAATGGCGATAGAATCAAAAAATAATAATTATTCCATTTTTCTTTGCACTATTAATGACAAGTAAGAATATGTAGTTAAAGCTGTTAGTGACAACACGCTTTTTACGTTCAGCCAGTTTAAGGTAAGAACGCTGTAAAAAATTCAAAAAAGAGGATCAAATGTCAGGATTAAAAATTGCGGTTGCCGGCACAGGCTATGTTGGCTTATCAAATGCGATGTTGCTAGCCCAACATAATATGGTTGTTGCGGTTGATATCGTGCCTGAGAAGGTTGCACTTCTTAACAAACAGCAATCACCGATTGAAGACAAAGAAATCAGTGACTTTTTAGCGAATAAAGAGCTTAACTTTAGAGCAACTCTTGACGCTGAAGTGGCTTATAAAGATGCAGATTTTGTGATTATAGCTACACCGACCGACTACGACCCAAATACAAACTACTTTAATACCAACAGTGTTGAAGCGGTAATCAAAACGGTTATGGCAATTAATCCTAATGCAGTAATGGTGATTAAGTCGACAGTTCCAGTTGGTTTTACTAAAAATGCAGCAGAACGTTTTGGTACTCATAATCTTATTTTTTCGCCGGAATTTCTGCGAGAGGGTAAAGCGCTATACGATAATTTGTATCCTTCACGCATTATTGTTGGCGAGCAAAGCGAACGAGCGAACCAATTTGCAGAATTGCTGCAAGCGGGAGCGATTAAAAAAGACGTTCCAGTGCTTTTTACCGATAGTACGGAAGCAGAAGCCATCAAGTTGTTTTCTAATACCTACTTGGCTCTTCGTGTAGCCTACTTTAATGAGCTAGACAGTTATGCTGAAAGTCATGGTCTTAATTCAAGACAAATTATTGAAGGTGTAGGGCTTGATCCTCGTATAGGTAATCATTACAACAACCCGAGTTTTGGTTATGGTGGTTATTGCTTACCAAAAGACACTAAGCAGTTGCTTGCCAATTATAAAGATGTACCGAATAACATTATTCAAGCAATTGTTGAGGCTAACCGCACGCGCAAAGACTATATTGCTGATGCCATTATTAAGCGTAACCCGAAAGTTGTGGGCGTTTATCGTTTAGTAATGAAATCTGGCTCGGATAATTTTAGAGCATCTGCTATTCAAGGTATTATGAAGCGCATTAAAGCCAAAGGCATTGAGGTGGTAGTCTATGAACCAGAACTTAAGCAAGATGATTTCTTTAACAGTCGTGTAATTAAAAATTTGGATGAATTTAAAAAAATAGCTGATGTAATCGTAGCCAATCGTCAAAGTGACGTGCTGCAGGATGTGCAACATAAAATTTACACCCGTGACTTGTTTGGGAATGATTGAGGTTAGTTTTCTTCAGAATTAGCCTTGATGATCAGGATGTTTTGACTCAAAAACTCTTCAAGTTTACAGAAGAGTCTGAGTATTTTTGAGGGTTGAGCTTGTTAAGCCGGTATTAAGTTGACTAACTTATTATCTAATCAACCTATGGTGTATTTTGTTAGAAATTTTAGCTTATTATCACCTTTAAATGATTAGTGTTATAATTGTATTCAATTTTGCTACTTCGGCTTAGATTTGCCGATATATATGGAGTATAAAATGCTAGCATGGTTGCTTGAATTACCTAGAACTTTTAAGCGGTTAATTTCATTAACGCTAGACTCTTTATTTCTGGTAATTTCTGTCTTTGTTGCATATTTTTTGACACTTAATGGTGTCGAAAGCCCTATTTTTAGTATGGTTTTCGCTTTTCTTATCACTCTTCCTTTAACATTGCTGATTTTCGTAAAGCTAGGACTTTATCGTGCGGTAATCCGCTATATTGGTCAGCATGCCTTAGGGGCGGTTTTAATTGGTGTTTGTTCTAGTGCAGCGATCCTTGCGGGTTTATTTGCCATATTAAATGTGCATGACAAAAGCAGTATGATCGTTGTTTATGCACTAGTGGCGTTATTAACCACTGGCGGTATGCGGTTATTGGCACGAATGTTATTAACGCAGGGCAATAATGAGCATAAAGTGTCGGTATTAATCTACGGCGCTGGTTCATCAGGCCGCCAACTCGCTCAAGCCTTGCTAAATGGCGATCAATACAACCCTGTAATGTTTGTTGATGATGATGCTACTTTACAGCGTTCTACAATCTTAGGCATTCCAGTTGGAAGCCCTGAACAAATCACCTCGATAATAAAAAACAAGTCTATAGGTAGGGTTCTTTTGGCTATGCCTTCTGCTAGCAGAACTAGACGCAGAGAGGTGCTCGATCTTCTCGAAGAGTTACCTATTCCGGTCTTGTCTATTCCTGGTATGAGCGATTTAGTTAATGGCAGTATGCGTATTGATGAACTGCAAGATGTGAAGATTGAAGATTTATTAGGTCGTGATCCTGTTTCACCTCGTCCAGAACTAATGAATGCCAATATTGCCGGCAAATCGGTAATGGTGACTGGAGCCGGCGGCTCAATTGGTTCAGAACTTTGCCGACAAATTATAAAGTGTCAGCCTAAAGTATTAGTGCTCTTTGAGTTAAGTGAATTTGCTCTTTATGCCATTGAGCAAGAGCTAAGTGCTTTTGTTCGTAATAACGAATTAGACATCCACATTGTCCCTGTCATGGGCTCTGTACAAAAGGCCAGCCGCCTTGAGTCGGTGATGCGTTCTTTCTCAATTAACACGGTTTATCATGCTGCAGCCTACAAGCACGTACCTTTAGTTGAATATAACGTTGCCGAAGGTGTTAGGAATAATGTCTTTGGCACCTGGTACACGGCTGAAGCGGCAATTAAAGCAGGCGTTGAAACATTTGTATTAATTTCAACAGATAAAGCCGTGCGTCCAACCAATGTTATGGGGGCATCTAAACGGCTAGCTGAGTTGGTTTTACAGTCATTGGCAGATAAACAGGCTACAACCCGATTTTGTATGGTGCGTTTTGGTAATGTATTGGGTTCCTCTGGGTCTGTTGTGCCTTTATTTCGAGAGCAAATTCGTAGAGGTGGGCCGATAACAGTTACTCATAAAGATATTATTCGGTATTTTATGACCATACCTGAAGCTGCTCAGTTGGTTATCCAAGCCGGCGCCATGGGAAAGGGTGGTGATGTATTTGTGCTGGATATGGGTGAACCAGTAAAAATTGCCGAATTAGCCAAACGTATGCTGCATTTAATGGGGTTAAGCATTAAAGACGAACAGCACCCTAATGGTGATATTGAAATTTTATTTACAGGGTTAAGACCCGGCGAGAAGCTGTACGAGGAGCTTCTGGTTGGTAATGACGTGCATGTTACTGAACACTCCAGAATTATGGCAGCGAAAGAGGTTTATCTTCCATGGCCACAGATGCAACATCTCTTAAATCGTTTAGATGATTGTTGTGAGCGTTTTGCTGTTGAAGAAATTATCGAGCTGATACGTTCAGCCCCTACACAATTTAATTACAGCTGTGCGACCAGTGATTTGGTGGTAAATGCAGCATGTTCAATTGAGACTAAATCTCAATTGGTTGTTTTAGCTAACATAGATAATCCTAGACATTTATCTGTGGTGGCTAAAGACGTTGGAAGCAATCAACAGATTGCTTAACAGGCGTATTTTCTGATTGTGGTATGCAGCGAGTTCGTTTATGCTATTAGGTAATTGGGAATACTTTTAATCTTGAGGGATATGTAATGAAAAAATCTTTAGTTGCAATGGCTGCTGCCGTTATTTTTAGTACAAGTGTTGTTGCGCAAAGCACAGAATCTTCATCAACTGCAGCTGCAGGTGGTTCAAGTGTTACTGCTTTAGGTAGTTTAACTGTTGCATCATTAACAGCCATTGGTGTTACTGCTGCTGTTGCTGCTGCAATCGTTTCTAATGCACAACAAAGTGGTGTTTTACCTGAGACGCCAGTAGTGACGCCACCAGGCACTACTACTACTCCAGGTCCAGTATTCACTTTAGTGTGTAACAGTGGTGACGGTGTTCCAGTAAACGGTGTTTGTACTAACAACTCTACTACTGTTACCGTAACAGGTACTGGTACAGCAACGAGCACTGTTACAGTGCCAGTAGTTGTGACTTACCCAGCTATTGCTACAATTCTATAAGCCTAGCTTGACAGGAAGCCGCCAATAGGCGGCTTTTTTTTTGTATTAATCAAGGATTTTGTTGATATGGCTTTGCCAAAGTTGTGTCTTGCATTTTTTGCTACCTTTTTAATGTCTTCTTGTGCCGGCACTTATAATTCTTATGTTGATATGTTCAAGGTTGCCCTGACGCCTACAGAAGATGTTACTTTAACGTTTAGTGATGTCGAACAAGCAGAATTTGATTATGTTTACGTGCGTTATGGCGAGAAACCACGCATTGCTATGGCTTTAATGCTAGCTGAGAAAAATCAATATAAGTGGGTATCGGCAGATCAGTCGTTACTGATTACTGAAAATGGACGCATAGTAAAAACTCTTGGCTTAGCCAATGATTTACTTTACCTAACGAACCGCGATGCGGACCCTCTGAAACAACAATTAAATACCAACTCTACTTGGGAGCGGCAGGCTGATTGGTCAGTGGGGGAATATGGTTATTTAATGCGCTCAAGTTTTGACGTGTACCTTGAAGACACCATCAACATTTTTTCTACGAGTTTATCGGTAACTAAAGTTATTGAAACGGTAACCTATGTGGAGAAGTCCAATTACTTTAGATTAGACGGTACTTGGCAAAATGTGTTCTGGATAGATGCTTTAACAGGGCGGGTTTTAAAAAGCCAACAGCAGCTTGGGCCGGGGATGGAACCGTTGGAATCAGTTTATATTAGCGAAATTGTAAGACGCTTAAAACAAAATGGCGTTGTTGTTGCTAAGGATGCGATATGAGTATGCGTCAGTTTTTTCTGTTATCAATATTGTGGGTTTCCAGTGGTGCAGTTAGTGCAAATACGCCCTTAGTTAATGTAACTATCAATCATCAAGCTTATTCTTTTGAAACAGCGCCACGCTTAGCAGAAGTGTTAAAACCCCTTGCTGAGCAAGATGATTGGTATTGGCCAGCCACACGATTATATCGTGCTAATAGCCCTTTTATTGAACAGCAACGTCAGCAAACATTGGATTTTATCGCTCAGTTAATTGATACAACTGATATGCCTTTAAGAGCATTACTAGCACAATTGCATGTTGATATAAAAAGCTGGAATTTAGCTGAACGGGTTCCATTAACCATTGATTATGATTTAGCGAGAACCGTTCCGGCTTTTAATCCCCGTTTTGAAAAAGGCAGTTATCAGCTTTTCATAGCTAAACGGCCAACAGATGTTCATTTTTGGGGGGCAATACCCATTACGGTGAGTCTTCCTCATCGTTCTGCTGCGCCAGCAAGTTCCTATATCACTGAGCTGCAACAAAACCAATTTAAAGACACTGATCGTGTATTTATCATGCAGCCTGATGGTGAAGTGATTGAGGTTGGCGTCCAACTTTGGAATAAACAGCATATCGAAATTATGCCTGGTTCTATGGTGTTTATTCCATTTGCAACTCATTGGTTTACTTCTGAGTTGACTGAATTAAATCGACAATTATTAGCGTTAGCTGTTCATAGGATTTACTAATGCAAGGAAATATTCCGGTTTTTAAGCTGTCAGCGCTAGCGTTATTGTGTTTTCCAGCCGTTGTTGTGGCAGATGATTCCAATGATAGTTGGCAGCAAAGCCCTTCAGCGTTAACACAATCTGTGCGTGGTGGCGTTGGTTTATGGCAAACACCTACGGCTCGAATGGCAGCTGATGGTAATGTCTCTCTTAACTATACCGATAACGATGAGTATCGTTTTTGGTCTGTTAGTATTCAGTTGTTTCCTTGGATGGAAGCCACTGCTCGTTACACTGATGTGCGTACTCGTTTGTACAGTGACTTTGCTTCATTTAGTGGCGATCAAACACTTAAAGATAAAGGTTTAGATGTAAAGTTTCGTTTGTTGCAAGAAAGTACCTACTTGCCTGAAGTAGCAATAGGCTTCAATGATTTCGGTGGCACCGGTTTCTTTGAGAGTGAATTTGTGGCTTTAAGTAAAAAAGCCGGCGATTTTGATTTTCATTTAGGAATGGGCTGGGGATATCTCGGCGCTGGTGGCAATATCAGCAATCCATTTTGTGAATTACGAGATAGTTTTTGCAAACGACCACGCGGTTTTAGTGGGCAAGGTGGAAAAATTGATTACAACCGCTTTTATAAAGGCCCAGCCTCTTTATTTGGTGGTGTCGTATATCAAACACCTTGGCAACCATTGAGCTTGAAACTGGAATATGAAGGTAACAATTATTCAACCGATCGTGCAGGTGAGTTGCCGCAAGACAGCCGTTGGAATTTTGGTGCTACCTATCAAATAAATGATTTTACTTTGGATTTAAACTATCAGCGTGGTAATACCTTTGGTTTTGGGGTGCACTATGCTCTTAATATGAATTCTGCTGAACAAATTAAGATTAAACCAGCGAAACTGCCCTTACCAGAGAATCGTGCTGATGTTCCTAACAACATTAACTTTAATACTTTAACTTACAACCTTTATTACAATGCCGGTTTTTTACCGCGTAATATCTCGTTAAAAGATGAAGAAATTATTGTTCATGGCCAATCATTTGCTTATCGAGATGATTTAGAAGCAACGGAGCGTGTTGCTCGTGTCGTTGTAGCTCAACTTCCAGCACATATTAAAACAATTCGATTGGTCGAATATGATAAAAATATCCCGCAATTAGAAAAGCTGATTGATGTCGACGCTTTTGTTGCTGCTGCGGGTTTCAATGTGCTGCAACCCGATATTCGTTCAAGCTATGTAAGGCAAGCTCCTGATCGTGCTGCGTTACAAGATGTACCTGCAAATGACACCAAAGGGTTTTACAATGGTATAGAAACTTTTTGGGTACAGTCGTTTGGTAATCCTGAGCGCTTTTTTATGTATCAAGGCGGCTTGTTTTTAGGTGGGGGTTATTTATTTAATAATCAATTCAGTATCAACGCTACAGCAAAATTAACCTTGTTAGAAAACTTTGATGAGTTTAACTTCAAAGTTGATGCCATAGACTCAACCTTACCGCGAGTGCGAACCTATGTTCGTGAATACGTTACACGAAGTAAATTTTCAATTGATAATGTCTATGGACATTGGAAAAAAGAAATTGCACCGTCTTTGTTTGCTCAAGCCTATGCGGGTTATTTAGAAACGATGTTTGGTGGTGTAGGAACTGAGTTACTGTATCGACCGGTTGATAGCACTTTAGCTTTTGGTATTGATTTAAACTATGTTAAACAACGTTCGTATGAGAATGACCTTGGTTTCTTTGATTACAATGTTCTGACAGGGCATGTCAATATCTATTGGCAACCCAGCTTTTTAGATGATACGCGTTTGACGTTTAATATAGGCCAGTTCTTAGCCAAAGATAAAGGGGTGAATGTTGACTTTGCTAAACGCTTTGACAGTGGCATGATCATCGGTGCCTATGCGGCTATTACAGATGCATCTGCAGAAGAGTATGGTGAAGGCAGCTTTACTAAAGGTTTTTATCTATCTATCCCGTTTGATTTGTTCTCTATTCGACCATCAAAAGGCCGTGGCCGTATCCCTTGGATCCCTATTGGTCGTGATGGCGGTCAACCGTTAAACAGACCTGTGAAGTTAATTGATGTGACTGAAATACGTTCATCCTTTTTCGACTAAAAACTCTGACCACACTCTAAGACATATCCTACCTGTCTCTGAGTGTGGTAGGACCTGTCTCTGAGTGAGGTCGTACCAGTACCGGAGTGTGGTAGGACCTGTCTCTGAGTGAGGTCGCACCAGTACCGGAGTGTGGTCAGAGCAGTTTTGTTCTAGGTGTTAGTGGTCTTGCTTGTGCTTTTTGTCGTATAGCACAATTGATAAAATGTTTATGCTTAGTTTTGGTAATGAGGGCGGTAGTAGATGATTTATTTTAACAGTCAGAGTATCCCCGAGCTTGCTGGCTTGAATTTTTCACAGCGCATGGAAGTGATTCGTACTGCGGCTGATAGGCTTGCCGCACCCACCAAGATAACGTTGAATATTATTAAGTTAATTATTCTTTCAACGTTATTTATTTTAATTGCTCGCGCTGAAGGTTTAGCCATTCCAGGTTACATTTTGTTATTGGTGGTGGTTTATCCGTTGATCACACGGCCTATCACTTTTTATTTATGCCGCTCACAGTTTGCCACAATTCGCCGGCAGCAGTTTCCAGAACAACAAGCTTAGTCGCCATTAAACCTAACAGACTCTGAGTAAGATCAAACCAGTACCAGAGTGCGGTCTGACCAGTGCCTGAGTGTGGTCAAACCAGTACCGGAGTGCGGTTTGACCAGTGTCGGAGTGGGGTGGTGTTAGGTGATGCCGCGTTGTTTCATGATGTTGGCGATCTCCGGTAAGCTGGCAGGATCGTCGATAGTAGATGGAACTTGGTAGCTTTGCCCTTCACCGATTTGCCGTAACAGTTTGCGTAAAATTTTACCCGAACGTGTTTTGGGTAGCCGTGGCACGATTAATGCTTTTTTAAAGCTGGCAACGGCACCGATTTCTTGTCTCACTAACGCGACTAACTCTGCTTGTAAGGTCGTTTCATCAACGGTGATGCCGTTTTTCAGTAGCACGAAACCTACAGGCTGCTGACCTTTTAATTCATCAGGTAAACCGATAACACAACATTCTGCTACGGCAGGGTGCGAGGCTAAAATCTCTTCCATTTCGCCTGTTGATAAACGATGCCCGGCAACGTTGATGACATCATCCGTACGGCCCATCACAAACAGATAGCCGTCTTCATCCAGATAGCCACCATCGCCGCTGCTGTAATAGCCTGGGAAGTGACTTAAGTAACCGGCTTTAAAACGCTCTGGATTGCCCCAGATGGTAGCTAAGCAGCCAGGAGGGAGTGGCAGCTTAATCGCAATATTGCCTTGTGTGTTGGCGGGTACAGTTTGTCCTGCGTCATCTAAGATTTGCACATGATAGCCAGGTACAGGTTTGGTTGACGAGCCGGGCTTGGCCGGCAGTAATTCCACACCGGCTAAATTGGCGCAAATGGCCCAGCCTGTTTCTGTTTGCCACCAGTGATCAATCACGGGTTTGCCTAATACTTCGCAAGCCCATTGATAGGTGGGGGGATCAAGCCGCTCACCGGCCATAAAAACATGTTTTAACTGGCTTAAGTTATGCGGTTTCAACAGTTCAGCATGGGGATCTTCTTTTCGAATAGCACGAAAGGCGGTGGGCGCAGCAAAAATGGCTTTTACGTTATATTCCGCACATACTCGCCAGAATGCACCTGCATCGGGCGTAAATACCGGTTTACCTTCATACAAAATAGTGGTGGCGCCTGCGAGCAAGGGGCCATACACAATGTATGAGTGTCCTACCACCCAGCCCACATCTGAGGCGGCCCAAAACACATCGCCGGCTTGAATATCGTAAATGGCTTGCATGCTGTATTTTAAGGCAACCGCATGCCCGCCGTTATCGCGCACTACGCCTTTAGGCTTGCCGGTGGTGCCAGAGGTATAAAGGATGTAAAGCGGATCAGTACTTTTCACCGGCACCGCGTCTACGGCTGTGGCATTAAGCATGGCTTGTTGCCAATCCACATCCCGCCCTGCAACTAGGGTTGCAGGATCTTGCGGGCGCTGAAAAATGATACAGTGTTCGGGTTTAAATTCTGCTTTTTCAATCGCGCTGTCGAGTAACGGTTTGTAGCTGATAACACGATTAATCTCGATGCCACATGAGGCACTGATCACCACTTTGGGTTTAGCATCATCGATTCGGATCGCTAACTCATGCGGTGCAAAACCACCAAATACCACTGAGTGAATGGCACCTAGCCTTGCCGAAGCCAACATGGCGATCACCGCTTGCGGGATCATCGGCATATAGATAACCACACGATCACCTTTGGTTACGCCATGAGCTTGTAATACTCCGGCGAATTTTGCTACTTCTTCGAGGAGTTGCTTATAAGTGTATTGTTGTTTGGTTTGAGTTACTGGAGAGTCATAAATTAGCGCAGTTTGTTCGCCACGGCCTTCAAGAACTTGCTGATCCAGTGCTAAATAACAGGTGTTAAGCTCACCATCGGCAAACCAGTGATAAACATTATCATGCTGGCTGATAATTGTGGTAGGCGCTTTGTACCAAGCGATTTTGCTAGCCTTGTGAGCCCAAAATGCCGCGGGATCAGCAACAGACGCTTGATATTCTTGTAGGTAAGACATGTTAGTATCCTTAAGGATGTTTAGTTATCTTACCAATGTACAGAATTTATAATGAAATAAAACTAGACTTATGGCTAAGGCTTTTTATATGCGCCACAACGTTTAGAGGCCTAGCTAGCGCAATGATAATTTTGTGCGTACACTTTTTAAAAGTGTTTGAATTGGGATGAGTGCATTGTCTGGTATACAAGACTATAACGTTGCTTTTTTTAAATTAGTCGCGGCGATTTCCGCTGAATTTGTATTGTGTTCAGCTAACGAAGTTAATGAGGTTATTGAAAAAGCTTTAGCCCGCATAGGCACGTTTTATGGCGCCGATCGTTGTTACGTATTTATGTTTAGTATCGACTTAGTTACTGCAAGTAACACACATGAATGGTGTGCTTTTGGTGTTTCACCACAAAAATCATTTTTACAAAATTTAGCTTCAGCAGAGTTTGGTAGCTGGTTCACTAGCTGGCAAGAGGGTGAAATCACGATTATTGCAGATATTTCTTTTTTAAATCACACGTCAAATGAATATCAATTGTTAGCCAGCCAAGGCATCAAATCGCTTTTGATGATCCCGTTACGCAGCAATACACGTTTAATCGGCATGTTTGGTATTGATATGGTGAAACAATTACAGGATTGGTCTGAGGCAGAAGTAGCTGGGTTAAGTCTGATTGCGGGTAATATTGGCGGTGCCTTATTGCGAAAAGAGGCTGAGGAAAAAGCGGAAAGTTTAGCGTTTTACGATACGGTAACCGGTTTGGCAAATCGGCAGTTAATGTTAGATCGGATCCATCAAGCCCAATTGCAAAGTAATCGTAATTTGTTTTATGTGGCTTTACTCTTTATTGATGTAGATGATTTTAAAACGCTTAATGATAGCCTAGGTTTTAGTAAAGGGGATGAACTACTCAAACTTATCGGTCAAGCACTGCAAGCTGTATTACCGCAGGGAGACACCATAGGGCGCTTTAGTGCAGATGAATTCTTAGTATTAAGCGAATTGTTTACTGCCGACCGCAATAAAGCAGTGCAGGCGGTAACGGAATTAGCGGCGCGTTTACAGCACGCACTCCTTTTTAATCAAGATTTAATGTCGCTCAGAGAAAAAAACACCATCAGTATTGGTTGCACTTTGTTTTTGGGCGGGCAGCATGATACGGATGTTCTTATTACACAGGCCGATATGGCCACTTACCAAGTAAAGCAAGCAGGCGGTAATGGCCTGAGTTTTTTTGATATCACGTTACAGGATCAAGCTTACCAGCGCTTAACTTTAGCTCAGGAATTGCAGCAAGCATTAAATGAAGAACAGTTTGAATTGTTTTATCAGCCACAGTTAGTTCACCCGGGCGTCGTGTTGGGGGCAGAAGTACTGTTACGCTGGCGTCATCCAGAACGCGGCTTACTTGGCCCAGATGCGTTTATTCGTTTTGCTGAAGAAACCGGCTTTATTGTGGAAATGGGTGAGTACGTGCTTCTTCATGCCTGTAAACAGTTGGCAATTTGGCAGCAAACGCCCAGCACAGCACGTTTAGAACTGTCGGTAAATATTAGCGCTAAGCAATTAAAACAAGCTAACTTTTCAGATAAAGTGTTCGAAATTATAAAACACACTGCTATTGATGCTTCGGCGCTGAAGCTAGAACTCACAGAAAGTGTGTTGGTAGAAGATTTTGAAAATGTTGTAAGTGTTATGCAGATTTTGCAAGCCAAGGGGATCCGTTTTTCTTTGGATGATTTTGGTACAGGGTATTCTTCGTTAGTCTATTTAAAGCGTTTGCCCTTATATCAATTGAAAGTTGACCGTAGTTTTGTTGCCGATTTACTCACAGATGAAAATGATCAAGCTATTGCAAAAATGATCATTTTATTAGGCCAAACCTTAGGATTAGAAGTGATGGCTGAGGGGGTAGAGACGGTGGAGCAGTTAAAAATTTTGTACAAGTTGGGATGTTATCATTACCAAGGTTACTATTTTTCTAAACCATTACCGCTAAACGTATTTGAGGATTATTTGGCAAAAGCGAGTAAAGGGTTGATTTAGCTTTCGAAAAAACAATTCAATCAATGAGTTAATAAGTATTAGGCTGAGAACGCTGACTATCCATTTTTTAGCCATGGATAGTGTGAAGTTTAATCATGTCTTCTTGTATCGCACCATTAAGATCTGATTGTAAATGCGGCTCTGCATCGGCAAACGGCACTTTCAATTCGTCAATCAGGTTGATTTGGTTACGGCCATTCAACTTACTTAAGTAAAGGGCCATATCGGCAACCTGTAATACTCTTTCCCAATTAAATTGATGCTCAGGAACCTGTGAAAACGGTAAGCGAATAAAGCCACCGCTAATCGTCACGGGGATCTCATTGCCTTCGTATACCACGGGTAGGGCGCTGACCACTTGCAGTACTTGTTGGCAGAGTTGATCAATATCTTCTTGCTCTAAACGCTGAATTACAATTAAAAACTCTTCACCGCCCCAGCGGATCAACAGCTCGTTCTCATCAGTTAAGGCCAATAAGCGTCGACTTAAATCAATCAGCACGGCATCACCTGCCGCATGGCCGTAGTTATCGTTAATTTGTTTGAAAAAGTCGATATCTAACAATAAGAGCGCGCAAGCATCCGGTTGGCTGCTTTTATGCCGTTTCGCCATTTTATCTTGCATAGCACGACGATTAAATAAGCCGGTTAAAGGATCGCGTAAAGACTGATATTCCAGTTGTTTGTTTACTTCTTTTAAGCGTCGATTGGAGCGTTGTACTTTGCGATATAAATTAACCAATAACAACGCCGCTAAACCCATAATAAAAATAAACAAAAGGGTAATGGTTTGCTGTAATTGCTTGTTAGTTAATAACTCTTCTTGTAAGGCATTTTGCTGCTGCAAAATAGTGATGCGTTGGTTTTGGGTTTTTAAATCATAGCGATCTTGCAAGTTACGAATATTTTGCTCGCGCTCCGCGATCATAATTTCGCTGCGAATTTGCATTAACTGCTCAAGCATGATGGCCAAATTTTTATAATCATTGACGGCTTTATATGCTTTGGTAAATGACAGTGTATATTCTTCGAGGATCGCTTTGTTGTTGCGCTTTTTTGCGTAATCAAAAATTTCTTGCATTTTGGCAAAGCCCTGCTGGCTATTACCGGCAAGTACTTGTAAATAAGCTAAATTGAATTCGATAAAATTAGTGGTGTCTATCTCGTTGGTTAGTTGAGCTTCTGCTAAGGCCTGCTCTAGAATGGTTTTTGCCGCATCCAATTTATTTTGGTCAATGTAGTCAGAGCCCAGGTTATTCATAAACTTTAATAGTAAAGCATGTTTGTTAAACTGACGAGCCCCGGCTAAACCGGCCAAATTAACTTGCTCGGCTGCCGAAAAATCTTTTAAAGAGGAATAAACAAAACCAAGAGTTAGATAAACATCGGGCAATAATGCATCTTGTTGATGATGTTTTAGCTCTGTGATCAATTCTTCTAGTAAGGCTTTTGCACGTTCCCAGTTTTTTAAATCAATATGAACATAAGCTGTTTGTCTTGTCAGAAACACTCGTCTAATCAACACACGATTATCATTACTGCCATCTAAGGTGTCTAACGCTGCATTGTAATGAAATAATGCCTTATCAAACTCTTGGGTATCTCGGAATAAACGACCTAATATCGCGTTTACCCAATAAATTATTCGAGTATCACTTAGCTCAGGAAGCATTTCGATTAAGCTGTCGGCATGAATATAAGCTTGATTGAGTTCATTTCGAAAGGTAAGTACATCAATGCGGGTACTGAAAATTTCTGCTCGTGCATTTGGCGTTAGCGGATGTGTGGTTAATTGTTCTAGGGTGTCTAAAGCGCTATCGGTAAGCGCGATCTCGCCTTTGTGCATATAATATGCAACGTAATAAGACAAGGTTCGTACTTTAGACTCTATTGGCGTGTTTTCATCTAATGACTTTACTAATTGTTCTAACAACACTTTGGCAGCGGCTGCATCGCTGACTTGAAGCGTTAAATAGTGGTCTAGTTGCTTTTCTAGCGCAATATCTTGATATTTATGGGGTTTCTCAGATGCTTCAACTGCTTCAGCCGGAGCGTTGGCATAGGCATGCGGAATAGTAAGACATAACCAACCAGTGATTAACAAGGTAATCCAAACAACTACTTGGCTTTGCATGTCATTGAGTCGTAATAAAGTGAATTCATAGTATTAGTTTTAACCAAGTTTGTGTCAGAAGTCTACTTTATTGAAAAAATTACTTAATGATCAGTTATAATAGCGCTATCGGAATCTTGCCGATGCCTAATTTAGGCTTTTGTTAACGGATACATTATGACCACCTTTGAATACCTGCTGATGATGTTTTTTTTAGTTGCCACCAGCGCCTTTTTTTCTGTTTCTGAAATTTCTTTAGCGGCGTCACGCAAAATGCGGTTACGTTTATTGGCGACCGAGGGAGATGTTCGCGCTGAGAAAATTTTAGCGCTGCAAGATCACCCAGGAAACTTTTTTACGGTGGTGCAAATTGGCCTTAATGCCGTGGCGATACTCGGCGGTATTTTAGGTGAGTCGGCTTTTACACCTTATTTTGCCAATATGCTCGGTTTGTTTAGCAGCGAAACTTGGGTACAACCTGCGGCCTTTGCTTTGTCCGTGTTTTTTGTCACGTCATTATTTATCTTGTTCGCCGACTTAATGCCAAAGCGCTTAGCCATGATTGCCCCTGAGCAAATTGCGCTGCGTATTGTCGCTCCCATGCTATTACTCATTATGTTGCTTAAACCCTTAGTGTGGTTGTTTAACGGTTTAGCCAATTGGTGTTTTAGTATGCTTAAAATACCGACACTGCGAAAAGATGATATTACGCCCGATGACATTATGGCGATGATGGATGCCGGCGCGCAGGCCGGCGTGTTGCAAGAGCATGAGCATCAGTTATTAGAAAATGTGTTTGATATGGAATCGCGCACCGTAACCTCGGCGATGACCGCGCGCGAAAGCTTAATCTTTTTCACCAAAGACGAAGCGCAAGAGAGTATTAAAGCCAAAATTGCTGAGCATCCACATGCTAAGTTCTTGGTGTGCGCGGGTGTGTTAGATCAAGTGATTGGTTATGTCGATACGCGCGACATCTTAATGCAGGTATTACACGATCAGCCTATTTCTTTGCAAAAAGACGGCATTGTGCGCACACCATTAATTATCCCGGATACCTTGTCGCTGTATGAGGTGTTAGAGCACTTTAAATCGGCGGGTATCGACTTTGCCATTATCCTAAACGAGTACGCGATGGTGGTGGGCATTATCACCTTAAAAGACGTGATGAGTATTGTGATGGGCGAGTTGGTTAATTCAGAAGAAGAGCAGATTGTCGCACGTGATAGTAATTCATGGTTAGTTGAAGGCTTAACGCCACTAGCGGATGTGATGCGGGTACTGGATATACCGCGTTTTCCGAATGCCGAAAACTACGAAACCATTGCGGGTTTTATGATGTATACCCTGAAGAAAATTCCGAAACGCACCGATTTTGTGCTGCACGCCGGCTATAAATTTGAAGTGGTTGATATCGACAGCTACAAAATTGACCAATTATTGGTCACTCGTATCGAGCCTATTGCGGAGTAAGCACTTCATGCTGATTATGGGCTTTTTGTCGCCGGCTCACTTTTAGCCGTTTCGGCTTGTTGCTCATAGCTTGCCATCAGTTTTTCACGAAAGTTTTGTAAGCCTTTCATCACCATGTCGTAGGTGCTAGCGACACCTTTTTCGACATCACCTTCAAACACTTTTAACCCGGTTAAGATAGCTTTTGCATCGCTAAAACCTTGCTCAATGCCTTTGCCGATGGTTCCCATAAAATCATCTAATTGCTTTAAGCTGTCTTCAGACGGTTTTTGTTGTTTGTAAATGTTAAACAAACTGGTGGCAAAGCTGACAATGCGCTCGGCGGTGGCCTCGGGCGAGGTATCAATGCCAGACTCATAGATTTTTTTGCTAGCGTTTTTACCTAAGGTTGGCTCTAAGGCTTCGTTAATGCCTTCCAGCGCAGTTTTATAAAGCAGGCTGAGGGTGTTGTTGTTACTTTGCAACGCCACTTTTTCACTGGCCGCTAAAATAGCGGCATTTTGTTGTTGTTTGCTTTGCTTCTCTGGTATCACTGCAGCGTTATTAGCATTGCTACGTAGCGGACTTACCATGCTGTCGGTTTTAATGCTGCTCATAAGTGATCCCTAGATCCATTTTCAATTAACGTTGTAGCGGCCGCTACAGCAATAACTTTAGCCGTAAACCCATAAAAAAACACCCCGGCCAGCAGACCGAGGTGTTTGAGGGTAACAATGTGTTAAAGATTATTGGATGCCATGCATACGTTTTTTCAGTAGCGGGCTGATAACCAACATAAAAATACCTGCAGCGATACCAAAGTAACATAAGAAGGTAAATAGCTCAGTGTAGGCTGCTAAGGCAGCGCCAACATCGGCGACTTCACCGCTTGGCGTTTCAATGGCGGCCAGTTTAGCTAATTGCGTTGCCAGTAATTCTGAGTATGCGGTGGCCAAGAACCACGCGCCCATCATCACACCTACCACTTTGTGTACAGCTAATTTGGTTACAGCGGATAAACCAACTGGGGATAAACACAATTCGCCCATGGTATGCAGCATATACGCTAGCACCATCCAACCGGCGCTGACTAAGCCAGCTTCATTCGGAAATTGTGCACCAATCACTAAGGCACCAAAGCCTAAACCCGCTTGCATAATACCCAGTGCAAATTTAACTGGGGTGCTAGGTTCAAGTTTACGCTTGCTAAGTGCCACCCACAGCCAGGCAAAAATAGGCGCTAGAGTAATAATAAATAATGGGTTTAACGCACCATATTGACCAGCCGTAGTTTCAAAACCGAACACTGTTCGATCCATCACTCGATCAGCAAACAAGGTCATGGATGAAGCCGATTGTTCAAACAAGGCCCAAAACACCACCGTAGAGAAGGTTAAGATGATCAGCACCAACATGCGATCACGTTCTTCTTTATTGCATTGCGTTACCATAAACCAGATCACGCCGGCTAACACGATGAACGATAAACCTAATAACGCAGAGTGAACGATAGGGTTGTATTGTACCAATTGCCATACAACAAACAGGGCAGGGATGGTTGCTAGGTAAATCAGCCATTCACGATCAACAAAGGCAAAGACCTTTTGTTTTAAGCGCACGGGATCATTGGGCTCGGCATAACCATACAGGTATTTTTGGCCGGCTAAGAACACAATTAAGCCTAATACCATACCGATACCGGCTAAACCAAAACCCCAGCCCCAACCGAATTTTTCACCGATATAGGTAACCAATAAGGTGGCAATAAATGAACCGGTATTAATACCCATGTAAAAGATGGTGAAGCCAGAATCGCGGCGGGCATCATCTTTACCGTACAATTGGCCGACGATAGTGGAAATGTTTGGCTTTAAAAAACCCACACCCATAATGATTAAGGCTAACGAAAAGTAGAACACTTGAATCGCGCCGGTATCTTGTACCACCACACCGTTTTCGACATAGGCTTGAAAGCCTTCGTAGGCAAGGCCTAAGTGGCCTAAACACAGCAAAATGGCACCGAAGGTAACGGCTTTGCGCATCCCTAAATAGCGGTCGGCAAGCATGCCGCCGATCACAGGCATGGCATACACTAAACCGGCATAGCTACCTAATACATCCAAGCCGCCGGCGTCACTGAATAGGTGATACTTTGTTAAATATAACAACAGCAAATATTTCATGCCGTAAAACGAAAAGCGTTCCCACATTTCGGTTAAAAAGCATACGTAAAGCCCGACCGGATGGCCGAAAAATTGTGGCTGAGTGTGGTGGTTGCCCAGCGCAGTGGAGTGAGAATTCATGGAGTCCCCGGGTAATGAATTATTATTATTGTCTGCTTTTATGCAGTTCGCACTCGATTATGCCGCTATCACAACGTTTTGTCATCCTCGGTACAAGCATTTACTTCATCGCACCTTAGATCACCGCCGCAAGCTGGTACAACCACACTCCGGTACAGGTTGGGCCTTACTCAGAGACAGGTCTTACCACACTCCGGTACTGGTCGGGCCTCACTCAGAGACAGGTCTTACCACACTCCGGTACTGGTCGGGCCTTACTCAGAGACAGGTCATACCACACTCTGGTACTGGTTGGGCCTTACTCAGAGACAGGTCATACCACACTCCGGTACTGGTCGGGCCTTACTCAGAGACGTTTTGTTGGGGGAGGGCGTCTTCTTGTGATTATTTAGCGAGTTGGTTTGTTCGCGGTTGGCGATCCGTTACAATAACCGGATGTAGTTAACTGAGCATGGTCAGTGATCGAATATAAATCTGCCGCCTATTACCGCAGTGTTGCAGCACTTTGTTTAGCCGCTGTGGCGGTATTCGCTAATTTGCATTTAATGCAGCCGCTGTTGCCGGAAATTAGCCGTCAATTTGCGTTAACCCCGCTGCAAGCCAGTATTAGTTATACCGTGGCGACGCTGTGTTTGGGCCTGTCGCTGCTAGTGTATGCTGCTTTGTCGGATGCATGGGGGCGCAAAACGCTGCTGTTAGCCACCTTAATTGGCATGAGCGTAAGTACCTTGTTACTCACGCAGGTGCAAAGTTTCAGTAGCTTGGTGTTACTTCGGGCCATACAAGGCTGTTGTTTGGGGGGCTTGCCGGCGATTGCGATTGCCTGGATGGGCGAAGAATACAGTAAGCCGGCGTTAGTCAGCGCGGTGGGCTATTACATCAGTGCCAATTCGTTAGGCGGGATCTCAGGGCGCTTGCTCGCCGGTGGGTTAGCGGATTTGGGGCACTGGCAATGGGTGTTTTGGCCAATGACGCTGTTAGGGACGCTCAGTTGTTATGCGGTTTGGCGCTATTTACCGGCCGCTCAGTATTTTTTGCGTCAACCGTTTCGTTTAAAACAGGCTTTACGAGATAATCTTTATCACTTACGCCAGCCATTATTATTATTAACCTACCTGATTGGCGGCTTAAATTTTTTAGTCTTTTTAAACCAATATACCTACGCCAGCTTTGTGCTGGCGACCACGCCGTTTAATTTAAGTAGCGGCCTTATCGGGCTGTTATTTATAACTTATTTAACCGGCACTTTAGGCTCGGCTTATTCCGCTAAAATTGCCCAGAGGCTTAATTTGCCAGGCGCGATGGCGCTGGGGGTGTTGATTATGATGTTAGGCTCAATCATGACCCTCTTTGCAGGGCTGTTGGGGATGGTCGTGGGTTTTTTTATCAGCGCCTTTGGTTTCTTTTTGTGCCATTCACTCGCCAGCAGTTTTGTCAATCAACAGGCTACCCGCGCTAAAGCCAGTGCCAGTGCGTTATATCTGGTGTTTTACTATATCGGCGCCAGTAGCGGTGGCGTTTACCTGCAACCATTTTGGCAGTGGGCGGCTTGGCCTGGGGTGATTATGGGCTCTTTGCTGATGTATTGCTTAACCTTAGCGCTAAGTTGTTGGCTCTGGCGTTTGCAACGCGCGAAGTTGTGCTAATTCGGGTGCTGTTAAAGGCCGATAGGTGCCCTCGGCGAGATCACCTAGTGGTAAATCGCCAATAGCGATCCGACACAAATCAACCACTTTAAAGCCGAGCGCTCGGCACATATAACGAATTTGCCGATGCTGTCCTTCACTGAGGCAAATTTCTAAGCTGTGTGCAGTTAATACCTTAACCAAACAGGGCTTTGCTTGATATTGATGCGGCCCCACTTGCCATGTTATGCCAGCAGCAAAGGCTTTGCTCATTGCGTCTGCATCGGTAATCGCTTGCTGCACGCGCACCAGATAGCGCTTATGGTGCTGATAACGTGGATGCAGTAAGCGCTGGGCAAGTTCGCCATCATTGGTCAGCAGTAATAAACCGCGCGAGTCTTTATCCAGCCTGCCCACGGCGAAGGCTCGAACCGGTAATTGTGACAGCACCTGCGCAATACTGGCGGGATCAGCAGCTCGATTATTACAATCGATACCGACCGGCTTGTGATAAAGCCAATATTGCCATGCTGGGGCAGGTGCTAAGCTTTCGCCGTTAATCTGGATCTCATCATCAACAGCAACGCGTTGTTGCAATCGAGCCGGCTCACCGTTCACCAACACTTGGCCTGCACTGATCAAACGGTTCGCCGCTTGGCGTGAGCAAAAACCGCGCGAAGCAATCGCTTTAGTGAGAGGAATTCGTGGGTTCATGGTCGAAGGGCAAAGCGCTTGGCAAAGCAGTTAACTAGGGACATCAGCGGGCTTGAGCATCTTGGTTATTAATGGTGGGTATAATAACCCACTGTAATACGTTTTTGGCAGCACTAGATTAAATCTTCGAGAATTAAGCCAGTGCTGTTGAGGCACTGGCCCAAGCATTTATTTGTTGTCAGCACTGAGCCGAGTTGGGTAACGCTGATAAATCAGCGCCACTGCTGCGCTAATGCTATCTTGCGAATGCACCTTCGAGTCTGCGGCTAATTTACCTTCGGTCATACCTTGCCAAATTAAGCGATTCTCGCTGGCATCAATCACATCAATTAGAATCGATCCCACTTTGTAACGATGTGTTTCAACACCGCCAAAAATAGGAAAGCCAAAACTCAAAGCGCTATTGCGACCGAAAAAGCCATAACCGGCGTTAATGCTAAAAGGCGAACTGCGAACATCTTCCCGATTCTCTGTACTGATCTGGTAATTCACTAACAACTGCGGGCTTTGCTCATTGTAGCGATAGCCTAAATCGGTCATTTCGCGAATGATGGCGGCTTTAAAATGTTGCGCTTGTAGCGGATCGTAGCTAGGGGCTGTCGCAGCAGTCTCTGCCGTGTCAGCTGTTTTGGTTTCGGCTGTTGCCTCAGCCGTTTCGGTGGGCTTAAAAAAAGCAAAGGTTTGATATTGTTGAAAGTTAACCGTACGGTCATAGTCAATATTAGCTTGTTTCGGGCTGGCGCAACCGGCTAATACAAGCGTGGTGGTTAGCAGCAATAAGCTGGTTTTTAGCACGTTAACAACAGACATCAGACACCTCATCCGGAAACAAACAGTTTATTGCAGCGAGTTTAGCGCAGTTTATGCACGCCTCACAGTGTAATAATTTAGCAAGCCAAGCTGAACGCAGCCTGTACTTCGTTTTACGCTGCTATCAGGCTGAAGGTTTAGCAAGGCTAGTTAAATTGACTAATTAATCGTTATTTCCGCCATTTAATTAGGATGTTAAAAAACATGAATTGTAACAATTATCTGCTAACTTACTGATTATATTTTTATTTTAGTTTTGGCATAGTGGCTGCAATCATTATCTATAATACGTTTATAGTGCAAGGAATGGAAAAATGCAGGCGAAATTAGCGTTAGTGGCGGTGGTGTTACTCGGTAGCGTAGTTTTAACAGGATGCAATAAGGCGCAAAGTAGCCCGAACAGCACCGCCGCAGCAGAGGTGGCGATCCCAGTGGAAACGTCACGTTCGCGTTTAGGGGCCATCAGTAGCAGTTATCGTACAACCACTACCTTAACCGCGCGGGCTGAAGCCGACATGATGGCGAAAAGCACCGGTATCGTGCAGCAAGTGCTCGTGGAAGAAGGCGATCAAGTTAAAGCGGGGCAATTGTTAGCGGTTTTAGAAAACGAGCGGCAACAACACTTGTTAGCTAAAGAGCGGGCCGAGTTAGGCCGCTTAGAATCTGAGCTGAGCCGAATGCATGAAATGCATCAACGCAAATTAGTCAGCACCGAGGTGTATGAAAAACTAAAATGGCAAGTCTCGGCCATGCAAGCCGGCGTTGCACTGGCTGAACTCAATTTACGAGAAACTGAAATTCGCGCGCCATTTAATGCGGTGGTGGCGCGGCGTTTTGTTAAAACCGGCCAATTGATTAACCAATTGGCGCCAAATTCACTGTTTTATTTGGTCAGTGAAAGTGAATTAGAGGCTGTGGTGCATTTACCTGAGCAACAAATGCTGCAAGCAAAAAGTGGCCAAGCCGCCATACTGAGCTTTGCTGGCGTACCCAGTGTTACCGCCAGTATCAGTCGCGTAGCGCCAGTGGTCGATGCTAGCTCAGGTACGGTGCGCACCACGTTGATTATTGATAACCAAGCACGGCAGTTAAAAGCCGGTATGTTTAGTCAGGTTGAAATCCAATTTGATACTCGTGAGCAGGCACTGTTAATCCCTAAGCGCGCGCTTATTACCTTAGATAATTTAGCCGGTGTGATGGTGTTAGATGCCGACAATAGAGTGCAACGTCGCCAAGTGTCTTTGGGCTATACCGCAGATCATATGGTCGAAGTGCTAGACGGTTTAAACGTAGGCGATCAAGTGGTGGTAGCTGGGCATGCCGCACTTAAAGAGCAAAGCTTGGTTAAAGTGGTTTCTGAGCGCGAATTCTAACAAGGACGTTAATCATGAGTTTGGTCAATACTGCTGTCAACCGGCCGGTTACCGTCTGGATGTTTACCCTCGCAATTGTATTATTTGGTTTAGTGTCGGTTGGCCGCTTAGCGGTGAATTTACTACCTGATCTGTCTTATCCTAGCTTAACGGTGCGTACTACCTATATTGGCGCGGCCCCCGCTGAAGTTGAGCAACTGGTCAGCAAGCCGGTCGAAGAAGCGCTGGGCATTGTCAAAGGGGCCCGTAAAGTCACGTCGGTGTCACGAGCCGGACGCTCTGATGTGGTGCTGGAGTTTGATTGGGGCACCGACATGGATCTGGCGCTATTAGAAGTGCGAGAAAAACTGGATGTACTTTTCTTACCCTTAGATGTCGATAAGCCGTTATTGCTACGTTTTAACCCTAACCTGGATCCGGTGGTGCGGCTGTCGTTGTCTAAAGCCAACATGACCGCAGCAGAGCTGGTCAGTATTCGTACCTTTGCCGAAGAAGATTTACGCCGCAAGCTTGAGTCGTTTAGCGGTATCGCTGCGGTGCGCCCTGACGGGGGATTAAGCCAAGAAATTCAGATTTTGGTGGATCCACAAAAGTTAAGTCAGCTGCAACTTGATATCAGTGTGATCACCCAGCGTTTAAAAGCCGAGAATATCAATTTAGCGGGCGGACGGTTAGAAACCGCGTCTTATGATTATCTCGTCAGAACCATTAACCAATTTGCTGAGCTGCAAGAAATTGAAAACCTGTATTTAACCACGGTTGGCAACAGTCAGGTGCGCTTAAAAGATGTGGCACAGGTGCGCGATGCTTTTGCTGATCGGCAAAGTATCAGTTACATCAATGGCAGTCAGGCCATTGAACTGGCCATTTATAAAGAGGGCGATGCTAATACGGTGCGCGTGGCTGAAGGGTTATTAGCGCGTTTGCCAGAGCTGCGTAAAATGCTGCCGCCAGGCTATCAGCTGGAGGTGCTATCTGATCAATCTCAATTTATTAAACAAGCCATCTCCGATGTGAAATCTGCCGGTATGGTCGGCGGCTTACTGGCGATGTTAGTGCTGTATTTGTTTTTACGAAATGCATGGGCCACCTTGATTATTTCTGTCTCTATTCCGGTTTCGGTCATTGCGACCTTTAATTTGATGTACGGTCAGGGTATTACGCTCAATATGATGAGCCTAGGCGGTATTGCCTTGGCCGTCGGCTTGCTGGTCGATAACGCCATTGTGGTGTTAGAAAACATTGCCCGGCACAAAGAGCTGGGGTTATCGGGGAAAGCCGCTGCGCAAAAAGGCGCCGGTGAAGTGGCGATGGCGATTACTGCCTCTACTTTAACTACAGTTGCCGTGTTTTTTCCCTTGGTTTTTGTTGAAGGTATCGCCGGGCAACTGTTTCGTGATCAAGCCTTAACCGTGACCTTTGCTTTGTTAGTGTCACTGGTGGTGGCTTTAACGTTAATTCCGACCATGGCAGCGCGCAGTCGTAAACAGGTCACTACCGAGGATGACCAAGCCCCCGCGGCTTTGCCGTCATTAAAACCCACGCGTTGGTATCACTGGCCATTATTGCCGCTGCGCTTAATCGGTCGTGGCTTATACCTTGTACTATTATCACTGGTTAGCGTGCTGAGCCTGATTTTTAATCTTATCGCCAAAGGCTTGTATTGGGTGTGTCGCCCGGCTGTGCTTTTGGTGCAATGGTTATTAAGCGTAATAGAGCAAAGCTATCTAAAGGTGCTTCGTGCTGCGCTGCGGGCGAAAACGCTGACCTTACTCGTTACCTTTATCGCTGCAGGGGCTTGCTTTAGCTTACTACCGCGCTTAGGCGCGGATGTACTGCCACAACTTAGCCAAGGTGAGTTTTATGTTGATGTGCAATTACCGGTGGGCTCGGCAATTGAGCAAACGGATGCACTGTTAAAGCAGCTGGCTAAGCAATTACAGCAATATCCGGTGGTCGCGCGCAGCTATGGTTTAGCCGGTACTGGCGCGCAAATGACGGTTGATCCCGCTATTGGCGGCAGCCATTGGGGCCGTTTACATGTGGTGTTAACCGACGAGAGTAGTGCTGCAGACGAGCAATTATTGCAAGAAGAGCTGCGCCGCAGTTTAGCGTTACAGCCAGGGGTAAACGCGCACTTTGACCGGCCGCAGTTGTTTAGTTTTAGCACGCCGTTAGAAATTGAAATTAGTGGTTATGATTTAAGCCAGCTAGCCGAATCGGCAGAGCGCTTGCAGGGCTTGTTAAGTGTCGATCAGCGTTTTACGGATGTTAAATCGAGCTTACGGCCAGGCCAGCCTGAGATTACGCTGTATTTTGATCATGCGCGTTTAGCGCAATTAGGCATGACAGCACAGCAGGTGGCCAAGCGTGTCGCAACCTATATCGGCGGTGAAGTGGCGGGGCAGTTTTCGGTAAACGATCGTAAAATTGATATTCGCGTGCGCTTAGCCGAGCAATATCGGCAATATGAATTACAACTGGCGCAACTGATCATCAACCCTGGTGCAGCCGAGCCTTTGCCGTTAAGTGCTGTCGCGCAAGTGCGCCGTGAAGTGGGCCCGAGCGAAATTACTCGAGTAGGCCAGCAGCGAGTTGCCATTGTCACGGCCAATTTAGCCTATGGTGATTTAGAGCAAGCCACCGATCGTGCCAATACATTGTTACAGCAACTGGTGTTGCCGCCAGGCCAAGTGGTGCAGGTAATGGGGCAAAGCGAAGAAATGGCTCGGGCCTATAGTTCTTTACTGTTTGCTTTGTTACTCGCTGTGTTTTTAGTGTACTTAGTGATGGCCTCGCAGTTTGAGAATTTACTGCAACCCTTACTCATTTTGTTCACGGTGCCGCTAGCGGGAGCAGGGGCGGTGTTAGGTTTGTGGCTCACGGATACGCGGTTATCAGTGATCGTGTTTATTGGTTTAATTATGTTGGCAGGGATCGTAGTGAATAACGCCATTGTGCTGATTGACCGCATCAATCAATTGCGGGCAGAAGGCCAAGCGATGACCGAGGCCATTATATTGGCTGGGCAAAGTCGTTTACGCCCCGTGTTGATGACCACTTTAACCACGGTGCTCGGTTTATTACCACTGGCGCTTGGCACTGGCGAAGGCAGTGAAATTCGGGCGCCGATGGCGATCACGGTAATTTTTGGGTTAAGTTTAGCCACCTTATTAACCTTGGTGTTTATACCGGTGCTGTATAGCTTTCAGCAAAACCGCCAAAGTGCTGTTGTTACGGAGGCGCAAGTATGAACACTGAACAATCTGCCACAGAAAAACCCTTAGGGTTAACTCGGTTAGCCTTGCGTCGGCCGGTAACCATTTGCATGTTTTTTATTTCGCTTCTGTTACTCGGTGGTTTAGCCAGCAGGTTATTGCCGCTAGAGATGCTGCCGGGCATTGATGTGCCGCAATTATATGTCACCGTACCGTATCCTAACGCTAGCCCTGCTGAAGTAGAGCGTTTAATTACCCGGCCTTTAGAAGAAGCGTTAGCGACGGTCAGTGGTATTAAGCGTTTGCGCAGTTTTGCCAATGAAAACAGCGGTGATGTATCGCTTGAGTTTCGTTGGAGCGAAAACATCAGTAGCAAGGGCTTAGAGGTACGCGAACGCCTTGATAGTATTCGGCATTTGCTGCCAAGCGATGTCGAGCGCGTGTTGCTGTTTCAATTTAACACCAGCGATATGCCGATTTTTCAATTACGTATCTCTTCTGAGCGTGATTTGGCGATGGCCTATGATCTGCTTGAGCAGCAAATTAAGCGGCCGTTAGAGCGCGTGCCGGGGGTATCGAAAGTAGAATTATACGGTGTCGAAAAACGCCAAGTCATTATTCGCCTTGATCCCGACAAATTGCGTGCTTTGAATGTCGATGCCAGTAGTTTACTGGCGCAATTGCGTGGCAGTAACTTTTCGTTAAGTGCCGGCGAGTTGCGTAATCCAGAGCAAAGTGTCTTAGTGAAACCGCTGGGTGAGTATCAAGATTTAAGTGAGATCGCTGCTTTGCCGGTACGGCCTGGTTTGCAACTGCGCGATCTTGCCAGCGTTGAGCTTGAGTTGCCTAAACGCCAAGAAGGGCGCCATTTAAATCAAACCTACGCGGTTGGCATGAACGTGTACAAAGAATCGGGTGCTAACCTGGTGGAAGTGGCCGCTGCCGCCATGCAAGTGGTGGCAAAGGCTGAAGCGAACCCGGCATTTAATGGCATCAATTTATTTGTGATGGATGATTTGGCCGACAGCGTGACAACGTCGCTGCGCGATTTATTAATGGCCGGTGCCATCGGCGCTTTGCTGTCGTTTATTGTGTTGTTTTTATTTTTACGGCATTTAACCACCACCTTAATTGTGGTGTTATCCGTGCCTGCGGCTATCGTGATTGCGCTGGGCGCCATGTATTTTATGGGCTATAGCTTAAATATTCTTAGCATGATGGGCTTAATGTTAGCCATAGGTATGCTGGTTGATAATGCGGTGGTGGTTACCGAAAGCATCTTTCGGGAACGTGCAGCAGGCGGCGATATTCGCGCGGCGACCGAGCGGGGGGTAAAGCGCGTTGGCTTGGCGGTATTAGCCGGTACCGCCACCACGGCGATAGTGTTTTTACCGAATATTATCGGTGAAAAGATGCAGCTGACCATCTTTTTAGAGCATGTCGCCATTGCCATCTGTTTATGTTTGGGCATTTCTTTATTGTTAGCCTTAACCTTGATCCCGCTATTAACCACCAAATTAAAGGTGCAAGCACAACCACAGCAAACCGCTTCAGCGCTAGAGCAGTATTATCATCGCGTGCTGACGCTGGTGATGAATTGGCCGAAAACCGCCAGTGTTGCCGCCTTGTTGGTGCTAGCCAGTGCCGGCTTACCCTTTTCACAAATGGGCAGCAGCAATGATGAAGATCAGGATAACAGCCGCTTGTACCTGAATTACAATGTGCAAGGCAATTACAGCCTAGAAGAAGTGCGGGCAGAAGTGTCGACGATGGAAGCGTTTTTATATAGTCGTCAGGCAGAGTATGGGATTGCTTCGGTTTATAGTTATTATCGTGCTGGGCATGCCATGTCGATTATTCTGCTGAAACCTGAGCTTGACGTGCCCTTGGCGCAACTAAAAGAGCAAATTCGTACCGACTGGCCAGCGCTGGTACGCTCGCAACCTTCATTTAGTTTTAGTAATAATAACAATGCGTTGCAGCTGCACTTATTAGGCAGTTCGACCGAGCGTTTATTAAGCTTAGCCGCCGAGATCCAACCGCTGTTACAAAGCTTACCCAGCCTAGCCGAAGTCAGTTCTGACTTGGCAAAAGGGCAACAAGAAATTCAAATTATCTTAAAACGTACTGAGCTGGATCGCCTAAAATTGGCGGCCGATCAGGTGGCGAATGCCGTTGCCTTGGCGCTACGCGGGGTCAATTTACGCACGTTTCGTAGCAGTGAGCAGGGTGAGCTGTTGATCCGTTTGATTTACGATGAACGCATCAGCCAATCACCGGCCGAGCTTGCCGCCTTGCCCGTAGCCGTGGTTAACGGTGTCAGCATTTCATTGTCGCAGGTGGCGGAATTAAAGGTGATGCCACGATTACAGTCGATCCGCCGCTTTGAACGGCAAACCGGTATTGCATTGCAATTAGCATTACAACCCGATGTTAAAAACGAACAAGCACGGGCAGACATTGATCAGTTAATGCAGCAGGTGCAGCTGCCTGACGGTTATCGTTGGTCTTATCAAGGCGGCTTTGTGCAGCAAAACGAAGAGCAGCAAGTGATGATGGTGAATATGTTGCTGGCGCTGGCGATGATTTACATTGTGATGGCGGCGTTATTTGAATCGTTATTACTGCCCAATGCGGTGATCAGCAGCCTATTGTTTTCTTTTGTTGGGGTGTTTTGGACATTCTGGCTCACCGGCACCAGCATGGGGGTAATGGGCATGATTGGCATGCTGGTATTAATGGGTATTGTGGTGAATAACGGCATTGTATTGGTTGATCGTATTAATCAAGATCGGCAATTGCAGCCTGATTTGCCGCTAAAAACCTTGATTGTTGAGGCTTGTACTTTGCGACTGCGGCCGATTTTAATGACGGTATCCACTACGGTGTTAGGTTTAATCCCGTTGGCGTTAGGCGGCACTTCGATTGGCGGTGACGGCCCCAGCTATGCACCGATGGCCTTAGCGATCATCGGTGGCTTGTTATTCTCTACCTTAACCAGTTTGCTGCTGGTACCGTTAAATTATTATGGCTTGATAAAGTTACGCGCCGCTTGTGCGCAGTTGTTACTGCGCAGTCAGCGTTGGCAACATCGCTTATTAAAACGAGCCTAACCTTTAAGCTTTAACTTTGGCTGAGTGGCTGGCGAGCACGTTGCCGACTCAGCCACAGGCCAAATAGGATAATTAAAAAGCTTGAACCGAAGCTACCGCCACCACGATAATTGCTACTTTTGACAATTTGGATATCCTCTGGCCGCGCTTTTAAACGCTCGGTAAAACGCTGTAATTCTGTTTCTAAATTGCTGATCATATCTTCACTGGCTGCAGCAAAGCCAGCGCTACTATCCAGCCGTAGTTCTTCACTTAGGTTAATGGGCGTGGAGCGCCCTTGTATTTGACTGACGCCTGGCGCCCGGAATAACAACTTGCGACTGTCGATGGCATAAACCGCGGTATCCATCAAAGTGCTGGTATCGTTTTTCTGCCCCGACACTAAGTAGGCACCGACCAAGGTCCAATAACTCAGCGCGGCTTTAGAGTCATCACTAAACTGCGCTTGATCAAACGACACTAAGGCGATGACATCGACACCGAACATGGTTTTTAGCTGATCAAGATTGGTAAAACTGCCTTGCGGTCGCAAATAGGCGCTGGGGATCACTTGAATATCACCAATAAACTCACGTTCTCTAAATTGTGCGGCAATGTTATCCAGAATTTGCATCTTAGCCGACTCAGTCAGCAGGTTAGCGCCGGTGTTTTGCCAAGCCCAAGGGTTGTCACCACGCTGATGGCTGCGATCAGCCGGTACAAAGGCTATGCCTAAGCGAATGGGTAATTGTAAAACCGGTGTCGCTGGGCTAATCATCACTTCACTTTCCGTAGGGTATAGGTAATCGACCACGCTACTGCGGCTGCCCATTTGCTGGCTGGCGCAACCGGTTAAACTGCAAAGTAGGGCAAGACTAATGCTGATTTGACGAATTGACAGAGCCATAATAGCGTCCTTTTGGTTGAACAGATGTGCTTAGTCATTAAGCTAGCAGGCAAGTAAACAATGCGCTACCTAAAAAATAAAAGCAGCAATATTTATCGCCTTTAGTAGCGTAATACGCTACTTTTAAGGCTGGGTATGACAATAGCTGAACATCCGATGCAACAAAGTAACGCATTAATTAAAGTGATAAAGCAGGCCTTAAAACAGCATGGCTTAACGTACCAACAGGTCGCAGCCCATCTTGGGCTAACTGAAGCCAGTGTGAAACGGATGTTTTCTCAACAGCAGTTTACGCTGGCGCGCATTGAAAGCATTTGTCAGTTGATGGCCTTAGACTTTACTGATCTGCTGCGTTTATTAGAGCAAACTCAGTGGCAGGTAACGCAACTGACCGAACAGCAAGAGCAGCAGTTAACTGAAGATCTGACCTTGTTAGTGGTGGCCGTATCGGCGTTAAATCATTGGACGATGCAAGACATGCTGCAGTGGTATCAACTGACGCCAACTGAATGTTTGCAAAAGTTGATTAAATTAGACCGTTTAAAGTTGATTGAACTGCTACCGCAAAACCGCATTAAATTAAAAGTGGCCCCGAATTTTAGCTGGCGTAGCGATGGCCCCATTCAACGCTTCTTTCAACAGCAACTGGCAAGCGACTTTATTCATCATCGTTTTAACGGCGAGCAAGAATGCTTGCTGGTGTTAAATGGCATGTTGTCGGTATCGAATAATGCGGTGTTTCAACGCAAGCTAAAACGCCTCGCCCATGAATTTAACGAATTAGTCCAACAAGACAGTCAGTTACCGCTCAGTCAGCGCCATGGCAGTAGCGTGGTGCTGGCGCTTCGCGATTGGCGTTTTGGCGCTTTGCAGCGGTTATTACGCCAAGATAATCTAAGCTAAATGCGCTTTCAGCCAGCGTTCAGCCTTAAGCGCGTAAAACACAGATCAGACCACACTCAGAGACAACTCCGACCACACTCAGACACCGGTACGAGCTCTGAGCTCTGGCCGCACTCTGAGACAGGTTGGACCGCACAGGTTGGACCGCACAGGTTAGACCACACTCAGAGACAGGTCGGTGTTGCTGTGGAGTAATTTACTTAAATAGTGAAGAGGTTTTTATGCGAATGAAAGTATTAGCGCTGATGTTGCCGTTGTTTGGCTTTAGTAGTGTGTTGTCGGCCGCTACCGTGATTACTGAGCAAAACATTAGTCGCTTAGAGGCGGCTTTACCGCAATTGGCGAAAATTGAGCAAGACAGCCCCGCGGAGTTAAAGCGTTTAAGATTACAGCCACATTGCAACTGGCCACAGCATGTCAGTGAGTTACAAGCGAAGGAAAGCGGTAAAGAGTATGTGGCGCAGATGCAACAAATTTTGGCCGCGCACCAGCTAACTCCGGCAGTCTTTTTAGAGTTAACCGCGAAAGGGGCTTGGCCAGTTCTGCAATCGATGCAGCCGATGTTGAATCTGTCACAGCAGTCGTTGCCGTTTTTACCGCAAGCGCAGCGCGATCAAGTTGAAAAAACCTTGGCGCAAACCAGTCATATGCAAAAAGTGATTCAGCCGTGTTTAACCAGTGAAGACTTGGCGGCCTTGCAGCAACACCAGCAGCGCTTCATTAATTTAGCGGTCAGTATGCCAGGCTTGGCGATATAGTTTTTACTGTCTCTCGGCATTTAGCACCGCCTAGCGATGTTGTTCGCTGCTGAAGAGTGGCTTGCCAAGGTCGCGAGGTAATGCAGCATCTCGCCAATATGACTGGCTAAAGTGAGTTAATGAACGGTTGGATTGAGTAGCCTGTTATCCGAGCTGTTATAGTCCAACGGTTCAATATGTACTGTTAATTGCACACCTAAGCTGAGTAATTGCTGCTCGGCAGCATCAGCTAATTGATGCGCACGCTCGACACTCCAGTCACCGGGTACCAGTAAATCCGCTTGCGCAAACGCTTGGGTGGCGGCAGCGCGGGTGCGTAAATGAGTAAACTGCGCCTGGCGATTACCCAGCTCGACAAAAATCTGTTCAATCGTGGCAATTTGCTCTGCAGGCAAGGCTCTGTCCATTAAGCCATTTATCGCCTTGAATAAAATACTGCCGCCTTCACGCAGGATATGCAAGGCCACCAAAATAGCCACCAAGGCATCCAACCAAATAAACCCGGTTAATGCCGCTAACACGACCCCGATAACCACGCCAGCGGTGGTCCAAACATCGGTTAATAAATGTTTGCCATCACCCTCTAAGGCCGGCGATTGATGTTGCTGCCCACCTTTAACCAGTAGCAAGCCCACGGCTAAGTTAAGCAGGCTGGCCAGCACAGTTAGCGCGATGCCGATATTTAAGGCCAGTAAAGGTTGAGGATTGAGCAAACGCTCAACGGCGGTAAACATAATCGCGAGTGCCGCCAGAAAAATCATGCCGCCTTCAAAAGCGGCTGAGAAGTATTCTGCTTTGCCGTGGCCAAAAGGATGTTGTTCATCAGCAGGGCGTTTGGCCAGTGTTACCATCATTAGCGCAAAACTCGCGCCCGCGACATTCACCAGCGACTCGATAGCGTCAGATAAAAAACCCACCGAATCGGTTAAATACCAAGCCAGGGTTTTTAACGCCATGGTTAAAAAACCGGCAAGTAGCGACAGTAACAGCAATTGACGTGGGCGTAGGTATGACATCGGCGCAAATCTTCGAGACAAAAAATCAGTGTAGCCCTGCGAGGCAGTAAAGTCATGCGGCTTATTCGCCTTTCAATCGCACACCCTGTATAATATGCGGCCTTGTAACACTCAGGTGCTGTAATTATGTCCGCGACTACTGTAAATCTTCGTAAATCTGCTCCGGTAGCCCGGATGGCGCCTGAGCGCGATCTGTTTTCTTACCCAAAATACTGGGCCGAATGTTACGGCACCGCGCCTTTTTTACCGATGTCTCGCGCCGAAATGGACAAATTAGGTTGGGATAGCTGCGACATTATCTTAGTGGTTGGCGATGCTTATGTGGATCACCCCAGCTTTGGGATGGCAGTAGTTGGGCGTATGTTGGAAGCGCAGGGCTATCGCGTGGGGATTATTGCCCAGCCCGATTGGCACAGCAAAGCCGACTTTATGCGCTTAGGCAAACCTAATCTGTTTTACGGTGTGTCTGCCGGTAATATGGACTCGATGATCAACCGTTATACCGCCGATAAAAAGTTGCGGCATGACGATGCTTACACCGCCGGTGATATTGGGGGTAAAAGACCGGATCGCGCGGTAATTGTGTATACCCAGCGCTGTAAAGAAGCATACAGTGATGTGCCGGTTATTATCGGCGGTATTGAAGCCAGTTTACGCCGTATTGCGCATTATGATTATTGGTCTGAAAAAGTGCGCCGTTCCGTCATTTTTGATGCCAAAGCTGACATCTTAATTTATGGTAATGCCGAGCGGCCGTTAATTGAAGTGGCCTATCGCCTTGCCAGTGGTATTCCGGTGGCCGATATTCAGGATGTGCGCGGCACTGCGGTGATCCGCAAAGAGCCTCTGCCGGGCTGGCGCGGCGTAGATTCCACTGCCATCGATAAAATTGGTAAAATCGACCCTATCCCTAATCCTTATGGTGCCGATGATGTCGGTTGTAGCAGCTATTCTGAATTTGCTAAGGCCGGTATTGATCTGAGCAAACCGGTTGAAGAAGAAGCTAAGCCGATCATGGTGCAAGCACCACGGCAAAAACCGTGGGAGCTGACTTACGTTAAGCTACCAGCGTTTGAGCAGGTGAGTGTGAATAAGCCGTTGTATGCCCATGCCTCACGTATTTTGCACCAAGAAACCAATCCGGGCTGTGCGCGCGCCATTATGCAGCGTCATGGTGATCGGCATATCTGGGTTAATCCTGCGGCTTTTCCGCTGAGTACCGAAGAGATGGATCTGGTGTTTGGTTTGCCCTATCAGCGTATTCCGCATCCGGTGTATGGCAAAGCCAAGATCCCTGCCTATGAAATGATTAAAACCTCAGTGAATATCATGCGAGGCTGTTTTGGTGGCTGCTCGTTTTGTTCTATCACTGAGCACGAAGGCCGGATTATTCAAAGTCGCTCGAAAGAGTCGATTATGCAAGAGATCAAAGACATTCGCGACAAAGTGCCAGGTTTTACTGGCGTGATCTCCGATTTAGGTGGGCCCACGGCCAATATGTATCGCTTAAATTGTAAAAACCCGAAAGCAGAGCAAACTTGTCGTCGACCTTCTTGTGTCTATCCGACCATTTGTGAGCACATGGATACCGATCAAAGCCCGACGGTAGAGTTGTACCGTGAAGCGCGTAATATCGAAGGCATCAAAAAGGTGCTGATTGCCTCGGGTGTACGATATGACTTGGCGGTAGAAGATCCTAACTATGTGAAAGAATTAGTGCAGCATCATGTCGGCGGTTATTTAAAAATTGCCCCTGAGCATACCGAAGAGGGCCCACTAAGTAAGATGATGAAGCCGGGTATGGGCGCATACGATAAATTTAAAGAAATGTTTGATCGCTTTAGTAAAGAAGCGGGCAAAGAGCAGTACCTGATCCCGTATTTTATTGCCTCGCATCCTGGCACCACCGATATGGATATGGTGAATTTAGCCTTATGGTTAAAAGAGCGTGATTTCAGATTAGATCAGGTACAAAACTTTTATCCAAGCCCGATGGCCAATGCCACCACGATTTATCACACCGAGATGAATTCGCTGAAAAACATTAATAAAGCGAATAAAGAAGTGGTGCCGGTACCCAAAGGTGAAAGGCAGCGCCGTTTACATAAAGCCATTTTGCGTTATCACGATCCAAAAGGCTGGCCAAGTATTCGCGAAGCGCTGACAAAGATGGGTTTACAGCATTTAATCGGCCGGGGCAAAGACTGTTTAGTGCCACCGGAAAGCAAAGACGAGCAACAGCGCAAACCTCTACGGGGGGGGAAACCGGCGTTAACGCGGCACACGGGGTTAAACCCAGCGGCCAAAGCCACGCGCGCCGATAATACGAGCAAGCCTAAAGCCAAACACAACGGCCAAAAGCCTGCTACGCCAGCTAGCACTCATGGCCCGACAGCGGTAAAACCAAAAGCAAAGCGCCCACATAACGGCAAAGCGCAACGCGGTTAGTCTTGAACAACCAAGCGTCTGGCACACACTAGGCGCTTGGTTATGATAATAAAACCGTAGCAGGGCTCGCTGACAAAAACCGCGGCTTTAGCTTCATTAACTTAGCGCATGAGCATATGAAAAGACTGTTCTTTGCACTGCAATTTTCCCCAGCGCAGCAACAAGCTATCCTAACGTATCAGCAGCAGCTGATAGCGCAGTATCCTGATGCGCGAATTGTGACTGCGGATAACTTTCATTTAACGCTGTTTTTTCTTGGTCAAGTAGACGGTGAGCAAGAGCCGTTTATACTGTCTGCGGCGAAGACGATTGCGCCAATTGATATAACGCTCACTTTCGATAAATTGGGCTATTTCGCCAAACCTAAAATTGCTTACTTAGCGCCCAGTGTTATTCCTGAACCTTTATTGCAGTTACAACAGCAGATCACGCAGTTGTGTCAACAACAAGGCTTTGAGGCGCAGCACCCCGAATTTAAGCCGCATATCACCTTACTTCGAAAAGTGGATCACGAGAAGCCCTTGCCGGCCTGTGCGCCATTAGTACTTAGGATAGGCCGATTTGCCTTGTTTCATTCAACGCAAATTGCCGGACAACTGCGTTATGTGCCACTGAATAAATAGCGTGATGTCAGATTCAAGCTTATTCAGTTTCAGTTGTCCGACCACACTCAGACACCGGTCATACCAGTCTCAGAGTGTGGTCCAACCTGTCTCGGAGTGTGGTCCAACCTGTCTCGGAGTGCGGTCAGAGGTCAGAGCTCTTACCGGTGTCTGAGTGTGGTCGGAGGAGATAGCTCAGCGCATTCGGGTGCTTAGGTGATTAGCGATAAGTGATGTCTTTGTACATGGGCGCAAGTAGGGCTAATAACTGATTTTGCGCACTGATGCTAATCTGTTGTTGTTGCATCACGTCAATTAAGTTTTCGACTAACGCATCGTAATGCGCCAAGGTAATGTTAAAGCCGGTATGGCTTTCTTGCATGGTGCCACCAGTATATTCACAAGGGCCGCCGCTGATATTACACAGCTGCTCGGCTAATAATCGGCGAAAACGTGCAATATCGGTATCGGCAAAGTGATGCACGATGCGTTGATCTTGTTCAATTTTTTGCAATAAACCATCGGTAATGGCGGCAATACCCGGCTCACCACCGAGTTGTTGATACAAGCTAGGTTGGGGGTGTTGGCTACAAGCCGTCAACAGTAACGCGAAAACTAAGGGGGTGATGGTGCGCATTACCAGGCTCCTTCTACTGAAATATAATAACCTTGTTGCTGATCAAAACCGGCAATACTGCCAAGGTCGACATAGCCACCGACCACCGACACATGCTTATTGATAAACCACGCGACAAACAGATCGCGCCAATGTTGCTCGGTAGCAAAGTTTAATTGATCAGGCTTTTGTTTAAATTCAATGCCCAGTGCCACGTTATAATTCAGCAAAACTGCCGCTGAACCTTCAAAGACAAACTGGTAATTGTTATCGCTAGCACTGCCAAAGCCGAGTAAACCGGTTTGGTTAGCTTTAGTAGCACGCACTGTGCCGTTTAGCAGCAAATTGCGCCCGGCAAATTGGTCAAACAACACTTTACTGGCAGAAAAATAAACATCGACACCACTATCATCACGAGCGCCAACCGCTTGCGGTAAACCAAAATCACGGTGCTTTTTATACTGTAAGCCAACGCTGATTTGCGGCAAAGCCGTGTACAGTAGTTCTCCGGCGATATGGTATTTAACACCAAAGACATCTTGGCGTAATTCACCGCCAATGCTATCTAATTTGAAGGTTTGCCGGGCAACCGACCATTCCCATTTATTGTCATAACTGACGCTGGCGCCAAACACATTTAGCGTGAAATCATCAACACCGACGCGGCTCGTAAAAGCGGTGGCGCTCCATTCATCACTGCTGCCATAACCGTTAATCACTGCCCACGGCACAATACCGCCGCCAGCACTGCCTTCAATGCTACTTGCACCGCCTGTCGCCACGATTTTGCTGCCTGCAACACTGCTCGCGCTGGCAAGTAGGCAACAAAGGGCTAATGTAAAACGCGTGATCATAGAGTATCTCCAGACTACACCCAAAGTGGCAGCTGCTTAGGCTATTACCCCAGGCGTTTTTTTAGCATAAATAAACTTAACTACCAAAGCCGCGCTGAGGTGCACGGGGCTTTTCATTGTCTTCGATGGCTAAGGAAAAGGTGAGATGGTTCGTTTCATCTGGCGTAACCACTTGCTCAGCTAAAGCCTCAACTTGCCATGGATGCCAGATTTTTAAGCGAAGTTCACCCTTTGGAACCTCAGGAAAGTTTACTTTGCCCTCACTATCGGTAACGAGTAATAACGGGTTTTCGCCGATATAGATATAAGCCAGCATATAATCATGAATATTGCAGCCAAGAACTACGATCCCGGGCTCGTCAAATTGAACGGGCGCCTCAGGCTTACCGGAATACAGCTGGATCTCAAAGGTTTTAGCACTAGAAAAAGAGTAAACGTGATGTCGGGTTTTGTCGCGATTGGGAAAGTCGATCAGATTACCTTGTTGAATCGCGGTAACAAAGGGTACAAATACAAGATCTTCTTGTGCGACATGCGCTATTTTCGCTGCGGTGGTCGTTTTAAAATCAGGGCTGATAATTTCAATCACCGCATCGGCCAGCGGTTTGTTAGTCTGATCTAACACGGTAATGCTGACACCTTGGCCTTGAGAAGCAAAGCTAGCAAAAACAAGCATCAGTATGCCTAGTAGTGAGGAATGAAATTTCATGTTGGACACTTTTTTAGTGGGATCTGGTTTTTACTTTAAACTACGGCTGGCTTAAATTCAATTTTCTCCCTAAATCATTAGGTTATCACCGCCTTTTTTAAAAGAGTTCATCGGTTATTAATATAACAGGGCTATACTTTAACAATATTGAGGAATTTTCCGCGGTTGACGCGAGCAAGGAAGGGGTATGTCAGGGGCTTCGTCTTTATTTACTCGGCTGTTTGGGCAGCTCAGCTGGGCGGCACCGGCTTGGTTAGCCAAGCTACAACAACAAGCGAAAGCGAAGCCGAAGCGTTTTGGTGCGGCTTTACTTATTGTGTTGTTGATGCTAATGAGTTTAGCGTTATTCACTCGCTATTATTTGCAATTGCCCAAAGCACCGCAGGTGTTAGCGCAAGTGATCGCGCCAAGCCAAGGTGAGATAGTACAACAGGTAGAACAACCCACGCCGTTATTATTGCGCTTTTACCAAGAAGACCCCGCCAGCGATAACGCGCAACTTGTCGATGTTAACCCCGCCCGGATCAGTTTACCGATAGCTACTGCAAACTTAAGCGCAGCAAAGCTGGCTTTAATAGGTGAAAGCCTGACGGTAGGGGATACGCTCACACCCGCCATTCAGGGCCAGTGGCAATGGCTGGATGATAACCAATTACAGTTTTTACCCGAGCAAGCTTGGCCAGCGGGTCAGCGTTATCAGATCACACTGCCTAAAACCTGGTTTGCCGACAAGATAGCTCTCGCTACCCGCAAATGGTCATTCGACAGTCCGGCCCTTAATGTTGCCATAGAACAACTGCAGTTTTATCAAGATCCCGAGCAGGTTTCGGTGCGACGCATTTTAGCCACGCTGGCTTTTACTCATGCGGTTGAGCAACAAAGTTTGCAAAAAGCGTTGAGTTTAAACTTGCCGCAAAGCGGAGAAAAAGTGGGTAGTAAAGCGCAGTCTGTTGCTTATACCCTGCAAAGTGCTGAGCAAGGACGGGTTTGGTATCTGCAAAGCGAACCGATCAGTTTGCCTAAGCAAGCACAATTTTTAACTTTCGAGCTCGCTGCTGGCGTTAAAGCGCAGCATGGTCAAGGCCGCACGCAAGAGGCGCAACAGCAGCAAGTGTTGATCCCCGATCAAGCTACGGTGTTGCAGATCAGTGATGCGCAATTGCAATTAGTGCGTAACGCCCAAGCAGAGCCTGAGCAAGTATTGCAATTGAACCTGACTGATCGGGTGCGTTTTACTGATCTGACGGCACACTTACAGTTATATCTGTTACCGATACATCCGGCGAAACGCACTTGGACGGCCGCAGAGTTAACGCCGGCCACCTTAGCACAAGCCCGGTTATTGCATTATCAGCTAGAGCCCGGTGCTTTTGCCCATCAACAAGATTTTGCCATTAAATTGGATTTACCGGCGCAGCGGCAATTGGCGGTGATAGTTAAGGCGGGTTTACCCGGTTTAGATAATTATCAACTAAGCCATACCTATCAACGCATACTGACGCTACCGGATTATCCAAAAGAAGCGCAGATCAGTGGTGAGGGTGCGGTATTAATGTTGTCTGGTGAGCAAAAGCTGCAACTGGTCAGCCGCGGCTTACCTCAGCTAAAAGTGCGATTGGCTAAGGTATTACCGCAACATCTTAATCATCTAATTAGCCAAAGTGGCGGAGATATCAGCAACCCCTTTTTTTACAATCGCAGTTTCGGTGCGGAAAATCTTGCGGCTATCACCGAGCAGATCTTTGAAATCAATAATCAGACACCCCAAAAAAATCAGTTTTTAAGTTTAGATTTAAAACCTCATCTGCAGCGTGAAGGCATGGGCGTGTATTTTGTAGAGCTATATCAACACGATCCGAAGTATCCGGATTGGTTAGGCGAAGTATTAGATAAGCGGCTGGTGTTGGTCACCGATTTAGGCTTGATGGTGAAACACCAACAAGACAGTAGCCAAAAAATCTTTGTGATGTCTTTAGCCAGCGGCAAGCCGGTGAGTGGTGCCAAGGTGCAATTGCTTGGGCGTAATGGCTTGGCGGTATACAGCGGCATCACCGATAAGCAAGGCCATGTGGAGCTGGGTGTGACTAATGGCTTAAAAGAGGCGGAGCAGGCCACCGTGTATTTGGTCCAGCACACTGAAAACGGTCGCACCGACAGTACGTTTATTCCGTTTAATCGTTACAGTCGACAACTCGATTATTCGCGCTTTGCGATTGATGGCGAATATCAGTCGGGCAATGCGGCTCAGCTTAAAGCCTTTATGTTCAGCGATCGTGGCATTTACCGGCCGGGTGAAACGGTGCAGTTAGCCAGTATTATTCGCCGCAGTGATTTAGCACCGGTAACAGCCAAAAACCTCAGCTTACAATTGCAAGTTAACGGGCCTCGAGGCAATGCGCTGCATCAGCAAAAATTCACTTTATCAGCGCGTGGTTTACAAAGTTTTCAGTTAGACACCGCTAAGTTTAGCGATACCGGTGAATATGATGCCCTCATTATGTTAGTGGATGCGCAAGGCCGGCATCAACAATCACTCGGTGATGTCAGTTTTCAGCTAGAAGAGTTTTTACCCGACACCTTAAAAATAAGTAGTCAGTTTAATCAACAGGCAAAAGGTTGGTTATTGCCTGAGCAATTAAGTTTAGCACTGCAACTCGATAACTTGTTTGGCAGTGCCGCACAGCAGCGGCGTGTGGCTGCCCGTTATGTCTTGATGCCCAGCGCATTTCAATTTGATGCTTATCCAGATTATCAGTTTGGGATCCCAAATGAGCAGAGCTTAGTCGCGCAGCGCGAGAATTTAACCGAGCAACAAACCGATAGCGCTGGCCAGGTGACTTTTAGCTTACCGCTGCAGCGTTTCCAACAGGGCCATTGGCAATTGCAAGTGTATGTTGAAGGGTTTGACAGCGCCGGTGGGCGGGCAGTGCAGCACAGTAATGGCGCGCTTATCGCGACTAGCCCAGTATTAATTGGCATGAAAGCCGATGGTGCGCTGAATTTTTTAAAGCAACAGCAAGCTCGGCAATTACATTTTTTAGCCATTAATCAACAGTTAACACCGTTAGCACAAGACCATTTAACGCTAAAGTTCGTGCAAAAAACACCGTTATCCAGTTTGGTGAAACAACCCGATGGTACCTTGCAATATCAAACGGTGTTGCAGCAAAAGGTCATAGCAGAGCAAGACTTCAGTATTGCCGAGCAAGGGCAAACTTATCAGTTGAATACCGAACAACCTGGCGATTATCAGCTGCAGCTGTTTAATACGGCAGGTGAGCTGGTCAGTCAAACCGATTACACTGTGGTCGGTAATGCTAATTTGACCGCGCAACTCGAGCAAAATGCCGAGTTACAACTAAAACTTAGCAAAAGCGATTATCAGCCGGGCGAGTGGTTAGAGTTTAGTGTAACGGCACCTTATACCGGTAGTGGTTTAATCACCATTGAAACAAACAAGGTCGTCGCCTTTCGCTGGTTTCAAGCAGATAGCAGCCACAGTATGCAGCGCATTCAAATACCGGCAGACTTGCAAGGTAATGCTTATTTAAATGTTAGTTTTGTGCGCGCAGCCGGTGCGCCTGAGCTGCTGTTAAGCCCACTTAGTTATGCGGTGCAACCCTTTAATATTGCTCGTGCTGCCAGAACCTTGCAGCTTAACTTAACGGCACCGGCGTTGATCCAGCCCGGGCGAGAATTTAGCTTTAGTTTAAGCAGCGATCAGCCCGCCGATGTGCTGCTGTACGGTGTCGATGCCGGTATCTTGCAGGTAGCCGCTTACGACTTACCCGATCCACTGGCGTTTTTCTTACAAAAACGTGCCTTACAAGTGCGCAGTATGCAGATGCTTGATCTTATTTTACCGGAATTTAGCGCCTTACAACGTTTAACGGCAGGCCCTGGTGGTGATACCGAAAGGCTAATGCTTTCGGCGGCTCGATTGAAAAGTGACACCAATCCGTTCGCCCGTCGGGTGGAACAACCTGGCGTCTTTTGGTTAGGTGTGGCGAAAACCGATGCTAATGGCAGTGTGCATCAGGCGCGATTACCCGATACCTTTAATGGCACGGTGCAATTAATGGCCGTGGGGGTCTCTGAGCAGGCGTTAGGAGCGACTCGCCAAGACGTGTTGGTTCGTGGGCCCTTTGTTCTGCAGCCCGATGTATTGACGGCAGTAGCACCGGCAGATGAATTTGAGATCAGTTTGTCGATCAGTAATATGCTCGATGGCTCAGGTAAGGCGTTACCGTTAGAGGTTAAGACAACGGTGAGTCAAGGCTTAACCTTGCTCAGTGAGCCAACGCAAAGTATTACTGTGGATGAAGGGGCTGCACAGGTTCTGCGGCTGAAATTAAAGGCAAACGAGCAACCTGGCGAAGCCTCAATTCGGTTTAGTGTGGCCACGGTTGATGGCCTGCAGAGCAGTCAACGAGAGTTGAGTTTAAGTATTCGCCCGGCACAGCCTTATTTGCGGCAATTGCAGTTTGGTTACAGTAAAAGTGGGCAGCAACAACTGAATGCTACGGCCTTGTTGCCGGTATTGGCTGATCGGCAGCTTACGGCGGGTAGCAGCCCGTTACTATTGGTCGACCGTTTAAGTCATTACTTGGATACTTATCCACATGGTTGTACTGAGCAGATGGTTAGCCAAGTTTTTCCTTGGATCCCCTTGGTTAAACAAGCGCATTTCCAAGCGCAGTGGCCACAATTAAATGAAAAATTTGCTAAGCTGCTGCAAGCCTTAGCCGAACGGCAACAAGCCGATGGTGGCTTTGCTTTTTGGCCAGGTCATACCCAAAGCGCAGATTTCCCCTCGTTGTATGTGATCCAGTTTTTACTGGAAGCGGAGCAGCAAGGTTTTGCCGTGCCACATTATATGCTGGAGCGGGCGATGCATTATTTACGGACCTTAAGCCAAGGCGCTGGTGCTAATCTTTATCAAGCGAGATTACGCGCCCAGGCAATTTACTTGTTAAGCGTAAAAGGTGAGCAAGTCAGTAATGCCTTAACACACCTGCATGAGCGCTTAACACGGCAGCATGAACAGCGTTGGCAATCAGATATTTTGGCAGTGTACATGGCGGCCAGTTATCAAATTTTACAGCAACCTAGCTTAGCGCAAAGTTTGCTGAAGCCTTATCAAGCAGGCAAAACCTCGTTACTTGAGCGCGACTACAAGCCGGTTAATCGCTTGCCACAGCCTTTTGCTAACCCTGAGTTTCAATCACAGTTTAACTTAGATAGCCAGTATCTGTTGTTATTAGCGCGGCATTTCCCAGAGCAGGCAGCACAGCTTAGTAGCGAGCAACTGTTAACACAGCTCGAGCCGCTATTTGCGGGCGATTATCATACGCAAGCGGCGGCTTACAGCATTTTGGCGTTAGCGGCTTATACTGATATCAAGCCAAATACCGTATCGGTATTACCCACCTTATCAGCCGACGGCGAAAAGTTAGCGCTGTTAGATAACTGGCCTTATGCGCGCGCCACTACGGATAAAGCCGTACAGCAATTTAGCTTAAATGCAGCGTACCCATTGTTTTATGCCTTATCAGAGCAAGGCTATGCGGCGCAATTACCGAGCAAAGCCCGGGCAGACGGTGTTGAGCTGGTGCGTGATTACCTGAACAGTGAGGGCGAGAAAATCACCCATGCGCGCCAAGGGCAACTGTTAACCGTGCGTTTGCGGCTGCGTAGCTTAACGGGGGCCACCATCAGTAATATGGTGATTACCGATTTATTACCGGCCGGCTTTGAGGTGGTGCGCAGCTCCGTACCCAGGCAAAGTGGCCTATGGCAGGCCGATTATATGGACATTCGTGAAGATCGCGTGCTGTGGTATGGCGCTATTGCACCGCAAATGACCGAGCTGACTTATCAGGTGCGTGTCAGCACAGCCGGTCGTTTTACGGTGCCGGTGGCCTCGGCTGAAGCCATGTACGACAATCGTGTGCGCGCTTACACGCCAGCCGGTCAGCTTGAGGTGAGTGCCTATCAAGCTGATCCAACTCAACCTTAGCCGTTTGCAGCTTATGACCGCTAATACGCTGGGGCACTGTCAGTGATGAGGTTTCGGTTAAAACGGCTGTGGCGTCAGAAAATAGCACGCGGGTTGGTCTTACTCGCGCTATTGGCGTTGTTTTGGTATGGCTTACCCTTTTTTACGGCCAAACCGCAGCTGTATGCCCAGTATGCACAAAGCCAAGCGGTTTTTGCCGCAGGCGGCCAATTGTTAGCACTGCGTCCGGCAACGGATGAGCGTTATCGGTTACGACTGGCGCTAACCGATATGGCCCCAGCGTTACAGCAAGCCACCTTGTTGTATGAAGATCGTCGCTTTTACCAGCATTTTGGCTTGGATCTGCTAGCGTTAGCACGAGCGTTTTCGCAAGGGGTACTGAAGGGGGGACGGCGGCAGGGCGCTTCCACCATCACTATGCAATTAGCCCGTTTGCATTACGGAATTGACAGTCAAACTGTGCTGGGCAAATTACAGCAAATTGGCTTGGCCTTGTATTTAGAGCGGCATTTCAGCAAAGATGCCATTTTAGAAGCCTATTTAAATTACGCCCCTTACGGCGGCAACATCGAAAGCGTTGCTGCCGCTAGCCTAATTTACTTTGGCAAGACTGCCGCTGAACTCAGCACGGCTGAAGCCTTAGCGCTGGCGGTGATCCCACAAAACCCGCTACAACGTAACCCTGAGCGGCAAAACGGCGCGGCACAACTTGAAGCAGCGCGAGCCCGGTTACTGCAAATATGGCAACAGTATTATCCGTTAACAGCAAGTGAGCAGCAGTTATTGCAGATCCCACTTCGTTTTAAACGCCGCTCCGACTTGCCTTTCACCGCCCCCCATTTTGTGCAAGCACTGGCTGTGCAACACCCCAGTGGCCAGTTGCACAGTAGTTTAGATTGGCATTTACAGCAGCAAGTGCAGCAACGGGTCGACAGCTATTTGCGCCAGCAACAGCGTTTAGGGCTGCGTAATGCCAGCGTGCTCGTGGTGCACCGCCCAACCATGCAGATCAAAGCCTATATTGGCTCTGCCGATTTTTATAATCGGGAGATAGCGGGGCAAGTCGATGGTACCGCGGCGCTACGTTCACCGGGCTCAGCCTTAAAACCTTTTATTTATGCCTTAGCGTTACAGCAAGGGCATATTCATCCGAAAAGCTTATTAAAAGATTTACCGCAGCGCTTTGGCCTGTTTAGTCCAGAGAATTTCGATCGCCGTTTTCAAGGCCCGTTAACCGCCACGGCAGCCTTGGTGCAAAGTCGAAATGTGCCGGCGGTCACGTTACAAGCAAAGTTAGCACAACCTGATTTTTACCAATGGCTTAGCGCTAACGGTGTTCGCTTGCCGCAAGATGCCAGTTATTACGGTTTAGCGTTAGCGCTCGGTGGCATGGAGTTGTCGATGCAGCAAATGGTGCGTTTATATGCCATGCTCGGCAATCAAGGGCAGTATCGTGATTTGCAGTGGCTTGCCAGCGATGCGACTACCAAGGTTGAAGTGACACAACACGCGAGCATAGAGGCTAAGCCGTGGGGGGAAACAGCCAATCACCCCCAAGATGTTGTTGAGATAACCGCCCATGAACTAAAGAGGGTAGCAGCAACGGAGAATAACGCCGGCTTATTGCCCGAGGCGGCGTTTTTAACCTTACAGATGCTCAGTAGTCAGCCCGCCTTACAAAATGCGCGTTTAGCCGCGATGACGGATAGCCCGCCAATCGCTTGGAAAACGGGCACCTCTTATGCGTATCGTGATGCTTGGACCCTGGGGCTCTATGGTGATTACGTGGTGGCCGTTTGGCTTGGCAACTTTGATGGCAGCAGCAACCCGAATTTAGTGGGGCGCACGGTAGCGGCACCTTTGTTCTTTTCGTTATTACCGCTGCTCGGTGAGCAACAACATGCGAATCAGCAGCTGTTTGCGGTGTCGGAAAAGCTTAACTTACGCCAAGTTGCGCTGTGTCGGCAAAGTTTTCAATTACCTAATCGCTTTTGCCCTGCCACTGAGCTGGGTTGGGTGATCCCTGGCGTATCACCGGTTGCTTTATCAGAGTTACATCGGCCGGTGCCGATTTTTCGCGCTTCAGGCTTGCGTGCTTGTTACCATCAACCGCCTTTGACCGAGTTACAGGTATTTGAGTTTTGGCCCTCTGATATTGCGGCCTTGTATCAGCAAGCCGGTGTGCGTTTACAGCAACCGCCCGCTTACGCCAGCCCATGTTCACAGTTAACCCAAAGCCAAGCACAACCGCCGCAGATTGTGTCGCCCCAAGCGGGTTTAACCTATTTTGCCCAAGCCGGCCGGCCATTAGCCTTACAGGTGCGCTTAGATGGTGCCGCCACACAGAGTTATTGGTTTGCCGGTAAGCGTTTTTTAGGGGCGGTTGGCGCGAATGAAACCTTATTTTGGTCAGCCAGTACCGGAGAATATCAGTTACGGGTACAGGATGATTTAGGCGGCAGCAGTGAAATTACGTTGAACGTGCAATAATTATGGGCAAAATGGCATGAAGCGCCAGTAAAAAAGCAGTAAACTAATTGCCTTTACCAAATTGCATGCTGCGTTAGCAGCAATGTGTACTTTCGCCAAGGGGTTACCGCAGCACTGGGCAGGTTAATGCTTTGGCTTTGTGGGTTTTCCGCTGCTGGTTTCTGCTAATAAAAGGTTAGTTTCATGCGATTTTTAACTGTTGTTATGCTGCTGTTGTTAGTGTCTTGCGCTAAACCCGAACAAACCGAGTCGACGGCAAAAGACGCCGCACAGACCAGCTTGTTAATTATTTCAATTGATGGTTTGCGTCACGATTATTTGCAACTGCATCAAGCACCGACTCTCTCTAAGCTAGCAGCAGCTGGCGTGCAGGTGAAACAGTTACAACCGGTCTTTCCAAGCAAAACCTTTCCTAATCATTATTCTTTGGTAACCGGTTTACACCCAGAAAAGCACGGTATTGTTGATAACTCTATCTATGATCCGGCAACGGGCCGTATGTTTGCCTTGAGTAAGTCAGAGGAAGTCGGGGATGGTTTCTGGTGGCAGGGTGAGCCTATTTGGATCACGGCTGAGCGCCAAGGTAAAATGGCGGCCACTTATTTTTATCCAGGTACCGAAGCTGAAATCAATGGCCTGCGCCCAAGCTATTGGTTTCCTTATGTGCATAATACGCCAAATCGTCAGCGTACCCAGCAGGTGCTTGATTGGTTAGCGTTACCTTATGCTGAGCGGCCTAAGGTCATTACGTTATATTTCAGCGATGTGGATTCAGCCGGACATGATTTTGGCCCCTTATCCGCACAAACGGCACAAGCCTTAGCCGATGTGGATGCTGAGATCGCCTATTTGATGCAAACCTTAACCGCTCGCGGTCAAGCTGATGAGTTAAATCTGATTATCAGCTCAGATCATGGCATGGCCGAAGTGGATCAGCGCAAGCATATTGTGGCGGATGAGTTATTCTCAGCCGATTTAGCGTTAAATGTGCGGCTTTCACGTGAGTTGATCAGTATTTTCCCGAAAGAGGGCGCAGAAGACACGCTGTATCAGCAAATTGCTGAGCGTTATAACCCAGAGCAGATGCGCTTATATCGTAAAGCTGATTTCCCAGCACGCTTTCATTATCAGCAGCATAGCCGTATCGCACCGATTTTTTTACTGGCTGAACAGCCGTGGATTTTCGTGCGGCAAAGTGCTTTAGCCCGCTTAGAAGCGGATCCCACTTATTTAGATCCGCGTGGTAGCCATGGTTATGATAATAGCGAACCAGATATGCAAACGACCTTGATTGCTGTGGGCCCGGCCTTTAAAAAAGCCACCGCCGTCGAGAAGCTTAGTATGGTTGATATCTATAATGTGATGGCGGCGGTATTGCAAATTGCACCGGCCCCGAATGATGGTGATCCTGCAGCCGTAGCTTTGATGCTGGCTGAGGAATAATATTGTGCAGTGTGCCCATTTTATAGCAGGTCGTTGTCAGTCCTGCCAATGGTTAGCTCAGCCCTATGCCACACAACTGGCCAACAAACAGCAGCAGTTAGTAGATGTATTGGCTGCTTTTACGCCGTTTCAGTTATTAGCGCCCATCGCCAGTAGCGAGCAGGGTTTTCGCTATAAAGCCAAAATGGTGGTGCTTGGCACGGCAGCAGCCCCATTGCTGGGGATTGTTAATCAGCAAAACGAAGCGGTCGATTTGGCCGATTGCCCGTTGTATCCAGAGCGCTTTGCTGATGTATTTGCCGCCATTACAGATTTTATCGTTTTAGCTAAACTGCAGCCTTACCAGGTGCAGCAGCGCCGTGGTGAGCTGAAATTTATTTTACTGAGTCAAAGCCAGCATAGCGGCCGTTTTATGCTGCGTTTTGTGCTGCGTTCAAAAAATCATTTAGCGGTCATTCAAAAGTATCTACCGCGCTTGTTAGCGCAAGTACCCGCTCTAGCTGTGGTCAGTATTAATTTGCAGCCACAACCTGCCGCGCTGTTAGAAGGGGCAGAAGAGATTGTGCTTACGGCAGAGCGCTTGCTGCGCGAGCAATTAAACCAGGTGCCGTTGTATTTATCACCCCAAAGCTTTTTTCAAACCAACCCCAGCTTAGCGGCGGCGCTATATGCTACCGCCGCAACTTGGGCGGTTGAGTTACAGCAACAAGGTGAGCCACTTGGACAGATCTGGGATTTGTTTTGTGGTGTCGGTGGCTTTGGGCTGCACTTAGCAAGCCAATTAACGGCAGTAACAGGGCAACAACCCAGGTTAACCGGCATTGAAATTGCCGCCGCTGCGATAGCCAGTGCCGAGCAAGCGGCCAGCGAGTTGGGGCTCACTCAGGTGGGTTTTCAAGCGTTAGACTCTGCGGCCTTTGCCCATGCCGCCGCACAGGCGCCTGATTTATTGGTGGTTAACCCACCTAGGCGCGGGTTAGGTGACGCTTTATGTGCCGATATCATAAGGTTACAACCGCGTTTTATGCTGTATTCCAGTTGCAACGTACAAAGTTTAGCGGCTGATATAGCGCGGCTAAAAGACTACCGCTTAGTCAAAGCTCAGTTGTTCGATCTGTTTGCTCATAGCAGCCATGCCGAGGTGCTGACCTTATTAGTTCGGCGCTAATGCCTGCCTTAGTGGCTTAGCGAGTAAAGCCAATGCGAAAACCACCCCAATGTTTACCGGCCACATAAATGGGTACCGAGAGATCGTGCATGATCTCTCCGGTATCACGCTTGTACGTTTGTAACAACATGGCTTCGGTATTACTGCCACAGCGGCTGCCCGTACGATCATTAAAAATGCGTTTGGTACGATTTTGCAGTAAGTCTTTTTGATAATTACCGGTTAATGCTTGGCTAAATTTACGATTATGCGTAGGGAAATAGCCTTTACGGTCGACCGCCCCTGCATAGGTTACGTTGGCATGCCGAGCCAAAATGGCTTCTTGAATGGCCGGGAAGGCGTGATCGGTAAATTTATCATAGGCGGTATGGTATTTTTGCGGGTTGGTATTCGCAATAGGCTGATATTGCTCGGCAAATAATTGTTGCTGGCTAAATTTACCCTGACTGATCGCTTGTTGCATTAACTCGCCAATGGCGCTTGCCGCTTGTTGTGCTTCTTGTAAGATCGGTTGATAAAAAGCATCGTGTTGTTGCTGGCTGAGGGCGCGATAAATGGTTTCGGTTTCTACCGAGACATCAATAGCTTGACTGGCAATACTGCCGCCTTTTTGCTCGATAGCCTGCAGTGCTTGGCTGATATTACTGATAGCGCTACTGATCTGCACACTGTTTTGTTCAAGATCGGCACTGAGGTGTTCAATTTGGTTTAAGGTGGTAGAGGATTGACTGACTTCTTGACTGATATGCTGCACGCCGCTGGCGACATCTTGTAACTCTAACTGCACCTGATGGCTGGCTTCTTCTAATTGGGTCATCAAATTTGCCGTATGCGCGCTTTGTGAGCGAATATCGGCCAGCATACTGCCAATATCTTTGGTGGCATTCGCCGTTTTGCCAGCTAAAGCTCTCACTTCATCGGCGACCACGGCAAAACCGCGTCCTTGTTCACCTGCTCTTGCCGCTTCAATGGCCGCATTCAGTGCCAATAAATTGGTTTGCGCCGCGACATTATCAATAACTTGAGTAATGTGCTGAATTTTATCCGCATTGCCGCGCAGGGCAGACAACTCGTGCGCCGCATGGCTAACGGCTTGGGCAAGCTGTTGAATTTTATCCACACCAGATTGTAATTTATGATCCGCTTGTAAACTGGCACTGGCGGTTTGCGTGAGTGCAAGGTTGATGGTTTGCAAATTATGATTCAGTTTACTGCTGGTGTCGGCCACTGCGCTGGTCGCGTTGGCAATTTGCTGGCTATCTTGACCACTTTGTTGGATATCTTTAATTAAGCCATCAATATAAAATGACACTTCAGCGGCACCAATGGCCATTTTTGAGGTGGCAGTTGAAATGTCATTTAATACCGGCTGATGCGTTGTCTTTGTTTCAAGCGGCGAGTCGGGTGGCACTGATTTCGAGACGGCATATAAATAGAAAGCAGTAAGTAAAAAAGACAGGCCGACCGCTACCTTGGCATAGTCTAGCCAGAGCAACAGCAGTTGACTGAGTGCTAACAGCACTAAAAACAGCAGGTGATGTGTCAACTTTAGCGGCATGATGACTCCCAGTTATTTTTGATATGATTAAGCAGATTCGGTAAAAGCGTTAGCAAAGTCAATGCGTGCCCCGAGCGCTGCGACTAAAGTATAGCCAAGCGGTTGTTTTATACTAATAATGACGCCAATGATGAGCCGTTTTTTATGTCGCCATCAACAACGGCACGATTAAGGCGTTGGGTCGCATCCCCATTGAGTAAAAGGTAGACGTTTTGGCTTATTTCTCGTTATTTTTAACCGGCTTTATCGCGGCTACGCTATTTCCGGCCTCTTCAGAGTTGCTGTTACTGGCTTTACTGCAACAGGGGCATGTCGCCTTGTTGTTGTGGCTTAGCGCCACCTTGGGCAACACTTTAGGCTCTTGCGTGAATTGGTGGCTTGGTCAAAAACTACGTTTATACCAGCATAAACGCTGGTTTCCAGTATCGACAAGCCAATTAGCGCGTGCCGAGCGACTGTTTTTGCGTTATGGCCGCTGGAGTTTGTTGTTATCTTGGCTGCCGGTAGTAGGCGATCCCCTAACGATGATCGCCGGCGTGTTAAAGATGCCTTTTTCGATATTTTTGCTGTTAGTGACTATCGGTAAGGCTTTGCGTTATGCGGTGTTGATCCTGCTAGCACTGTCCTTTTTTTAAGCTAAGCGCTGCGCTAACGCTTTTTCTGATGGCATTATGCCGGCAGATCCGTCATCATTAACCTTATTATTGACAGTATGGGATAGACACATGGAATACCAATTATCGGCAGAAGAGTTAGCACGCATTACGGCGCTTGATGCAGAGCAGCGTTACGACTACTTTATTCAAGCCGTTGCAGATTTACAGCAGATCTGGATCCTAACAGATGATGAAGGTTTTGTTTTAGTCAGTGCCGAAGATGAACGTTGTATCCCAGTATGGCCACACCTTGAGTTAGCTGAGCAGTGGATTGAAGGCGAATGGTCAAACTGTCAAGCGCAAGCCGTGGATTTAGAAACCTGGTTAAACAAGTGGACTGAAGGCTTAAATGGCGATGAGTTAAGTATTGCCGTATTGCCAGACGCGGATGGCCCCGGTGTGGTGGTGTCGCCAGATGAAATGGCTGAAACGCTGGTCGATGAAACAAGCGACGACGCGTAAAACTGTTTTTCATTAGGCCTTGTTTTGCTTAACGATGATAATTAAGCCGCAATAGGTAGACACTTTACTACTGCGGCTTTAACACTTAGTTGGCTAATTCATTACCGTTAAAACTGCCGCTGGCATAAGCTAACAAGTTTTCACTGGTAATATGGCTAATTTGCTGTAACGCTTCTTTGGTAAAAAACGCCTGATGCCCAGTAATTAATACATTGGAAAAGGTTAATAAGCGCTTAAACACTTCGTCATCAATCATCTGCTCTGATAAGTTCTCAAAGAAAATATCCGCTTCTTGCTCGTACACATCTAAGCCTAAATAACCAATTTTACGATTTTTCAAACCATCGATAACGGCTTTAGTGTCAATTAATGCACCGCGGCTGGTATTAATCAGCATCACGCCTTCTTTCATTAAGTTAAGGCTGTCGGCATTAATGATATATTTGGTTTGTGGTGACAGCGGGCAGTGCAAACTAATAATGTCACTTTGCTGATAAAGCGCGGTTAAGCTGGTGTAATGCTCGGCAAATTCCGGATCCGGTTTAATATCATAGCAAAGCAGTTTGCAACCAAACCCTTTTAAGATCCGAGCGGTTGCCAGCCCGATGCGGCCAGTACCTATGATGCCCACCGTTTTACCGTGCATATTAAAACCTAATAAACCGTCTAAGGCGAAATTGTCATCGCGCACGCGGTTGTAAGCTTTATGTAATTTGCGATTAAGCGTCAGCATCATACCCACGGTATGCTCTGCAACTGCCTCAGGCGAGTAGGCGGGGACCCGTGCGATGCGAATGCCTAAAGCTTTGGCGGTGTCTAAATCGACGTTGTTAAAGCCGGCGCAGCGCAGTGCAACCATTTCGATGCCCATCACTGACATCTGCTCTAACACTGGCGCAGATAAATCATCATTAACAAAGGCACAGATAGCATGGCAGCCCTGCGCCAGTTTAAGGTGTTCTAGGTTAAGTCGGCTTTCAATATAGTGAAATTGAAGACTGGGATCGGCCCATTGGCTGAACCCTTCTTTATCGTATTTTTTGGCACTGAATACAGCGACTTTCATCGGCAATCTCCCATCAGATTGCGGATAGTGTAGGGTATCTTGTTCGGTCATAATTAGCGCCAGATCAAATTTACAGTAATTCTTCGATGGCAGGCGCTATGCTGGCGGGTTTAGTGCGCGGTGCATAGCGTTTTACTACCATCCCCTCTTTATTCACCAAAAACTTGGTGAAGTTCCATTTTATCGCTCGGCTTTTCAGTAAACCGCGGGCATGCTCTTTGAGATAATCAAACAGAGGCGCGGTATCAGGCCCATTAACATTCAGTTTAGCCATTAATGGGAAACTTAGCCCGAAATTGATTTCACAAAACTGTTGGATCTCAGAATTGCCTGCGGGTTCTTGCCCACCAAACTGATTACAGGGGAAGGCTAAAATCACCAAACCTTGCGTGTGATACTGCTGATAGAGCGCTTCTAGCTCTTTATATTGCGGCGTAAAGCCGCATTTGCTGGCGGTATTGACGATTAACAGCACCTTATCGCGATATTGACTGAGTTCGATGGGCTGTCCTTGGTTATCTTGCACAGTAAAATCATAGATAGAGGGCATTGCAGATCCTTTTATTTGCTGTTCATCGGTGAGAGAACTTAGTAAGCTATGGCCACAGTATGTCATATTTTTGAGTCAGTTATATGTCAAATCAAGCAGTGAAAGTGGCCTTTATCGGCTTAGGTGTAATGGGTTTCCCAATGGCGGGTTATTTGCAACAAAAAGGCTATGCAGTCAGCGTATATAACCGCACCGCGAGCAAGGCGGCAAAGTGGGTTGAACACTACCAAGGTGAGGCGGCTGCAACGCCAGCCGCTGCAGCCAGTGGCGCGAGCTTAGTGTTTGTTTGTGTAGGTAACGACGATGATGTGCGCTCAGTGGTGTATGGCGAGCACGGTGTGTTAGCAAGCATGCAAGCGGGCGCAGTATTGATTGACCATACTACAGCGTCGGCTGATTTAGCACGTGAACTGGCCATGGCTTGTGCTAAACAACAGCTCGGCTTTTTAGATGCGCCGGTATCAGGTGGCCAAGCGGGTGCAGAGAAAGGCATTTTAACTGTGATGGTTGGGGGCGAACCCGCAGCCTATGCCAAAGCCGAAACCGCCATGCAAAGTTATGCGCGCTGCGTAAAATTATTGGGCCCCGCGGGCAATGGCCAGCTAGCTAAAATGGTCAATCAGATTTGTATTGCCGGGGTGGTACAAGGCTTGGCTGAAGCGCTGAATTTTGCCCAAAATGCCGGTTTAGACGGTGCGGCGGTGGTCGAGGTGATCTCTCAAGGCGCAGCTTCGTCTTGGCAAATGCAAAACCGCTCGCTTACCATGTTGGCCGGAGAATATGATTTTGGTTTTGCTGTGGATTGGATGCGTAAAGACTTGTCGATTGCGCTGAATGAAGCGCGCAAAAATGGCAGTCATTTACCCCTAACCGCATTGGTTGATCAGTTTTATAGTGAAGTACAACAGCTTGGTGGTGGTCGCTGGGATACCTCGAGCTTGCTGGCGCGGTTAAAGCGTTAAGCGTGGATCGGGCATAAATTCCAATTCAACAAGGCTGCTGAGGCAGCCCTTAAATTGGCTATGCTGCGGGTTTAATAAAATATTGGTTTCACGCGGTGCCAACACGCTGGGCACCGCTAAAGCCAAGCTAGCCTTTTGCTGTAGCCAATCATCACCTAAACGGGCCGTATCAGCCGGAGCCGGTTGGGCGCGCCAATTTGCGGGCAGGTTCTCTTGGCTCAGTTGCAACACGGCGCTGCTGTCTACACTAAGTTGAAATAAACGATATTGGCGCAGTGCCGCTCGATTATTTAAATGCACCAAGATCTCTAAAACGGCTAACGCTTCTGAGCCTGCGGTATAAATACAACACTGCCCTTTGTTATTCCAACGCCCACCATATAAATAGGCACCTTCACCATCAAAGGCTTGCGCAGCCCATTGTTGATGCACTAATCGATAAACTGAAATGGTGTCTTTTGCTGCCATCTTAGGCAAAGACACCATGTGATAAGCGACCAATTAAATCTAACACGGCTTGGCTTTCAGCAGAGGTACTGAGCATATCGAGCGGAGTTTTATCACCCAGACCATACACCGGCTCGGTTAACCAGCGTTTAGTGGCTGCGCTATCCTGTGCAAAAAGGGCATTTGCGGCCACCATTACGGTAGCGAAACGGTATAAACGATCACTTTCATCTTGAGTAAAATGGCCACTTTTCGCGCGACGAGCCAGTGTTGCGGGCGCTAATTGGCAAACCTGAGCCAACTGTTTTTTATCGAGCTGTGCCGATAAAGCGAGTTTTTCAAAGACGTTGTAATGAAAGCCGTGATGTAACGCTTGATACAATTTAGGCCCGCGCTCGGCAATGCCTAGCTGTTGCCAGAGGTTCGGGCTAGCGTAGTGGCTTGGAATAAACTCATGAACTTGCGCGGTCATAATACACCTGATTTATCAATTGGTATGTATTGACTCTATCATATGATATTTGCTTGGTCAAAAAAAAGGCGCGATATCAACAATGCCTGTCAGTTAAATAAAAGGTGTTATGGAAAACACCAAACTGATCAGCCTTAGCTGTACTCGCGCCCTAATATCTGTTTTTGGCTAACTTAATTAAATACCATTTCTGGTATGTCGCCATTGACGATCAGTTTGCCTGCCGTTTTTTGTTGGATCTCTTCCACGCTAATGCCTGGTGCACGTTCTAACAAATGGAAGGCGCCATCCCGCACTTCTAGTACGGCCAGATCGGTAACGATTTTCTTCACACAACCGACACCGGTGAGTGGCAAAGTACAATCATTCAGTAACTTGCTGTTACCGTATTTATCAGCGTGGGTCATGGTGACCACGATGTTGAGTGCACCGGCCACTAAGTCCATGGCGCCGCCCATACCTTTAACCAGCTTGCCGGGGATCATCCAACTGGCAATATTGCCATTTTGATCCACTTCAAAAGCGCCTAGTACGGTTAAATCGACATGACCGCCGCGGATCATCGCAAAGCTTTCAGCCGAGCTGAAAATAGCCGCGCCTTTAATTGCCGTGACGGTTTCTTTACCGGCATTAATCATATCGGCATCCAGCTCTGCTTCGGTTGGGTAGGGTCCCATACCGAGTAAACCGTTTTCGGATTGCAGCATCACTTCAATACCGGCGGGTACATAGTTTGCGACTAACGTTGGGATACCGATCCCGAGATTGACGTAGTAACCGTCTTTAAGTTCCTGCGCGACACGCATGGCAACTTGTTCACGTGATAAAGCCATTGCTGCCTCCTTAATCTTTACGAACCATACGACGTTCAATGCGTTTTTCAAAGTTGCCTTTGATCACGCGCTGCACATAAATACCTGGGGTATGAATTTGTGATGGCTCTAATTCGCCAGGCTCGACAATTTCTTCCACTTCGGCCACGGTGATTTTGCCGGCTGTAGCGGCCATCGGGTTAAAGTTCATTGAGGTATGACGGAACACTAAGTTGCCATAACGGTCGGCTTTCCAGGCGCGAACTATGGCAAAGTCACCGGTTATGGCTTCTTCTAATACATAATTACGGCCGTTGATTTCACGCGTTTCTTTGCCTTGGGCCACCGGTGTACCGTAACCGGTAGCAGTGAAAAAGGCGGGAATACCGGCACCGCCAGCACGCATTTTTTCGGCCAAAGTGCCTTGTGGTGTTAATTCCACCTCAAGTTCGCCGCTGAGTAATTGTTTTTCAAACAGGGCGTTTTCACCTACATAAGAGGCGACCATTTTTTTGATTTGACGATCTTCGAGTAATACGCCTAAACCAAAACCGTCAACACCGCAGTTGTTAGATACCACGGTTAAGTCGGTGGTCCCCATTTTTTTGATTTGGGCGATAAGCCCTTCTGGGATACCGCATAAGCCAAAGCCTCCGGCAATAACGGTCATGCCGTCTTGCAAGCCTGCCATGGCGTCTTCGTAGCTATGTACGACTTTATTAAACCCTGCCATTTTGTGTCCTCTGTCGTGTTTTAATAACAAACTTACTTGGAGTGTTTGATTATCTGCTGCAGCCATAAAGACGCGGTGAGTATGGCTTTTATTCTGAGGGTCCTTGAAGGCATGGATGCCTGAATGGAGCCCCCAGGGACGGGTTTACGGCGTACCTCAGAATAAATAGCCGGAGCACCGCGTCGAGTACATATCACCTTGTCATCATTTCAATGACACGGATTGAATTGCACGAATTTGTCGGGACACGCTGTAAATACTTCCCTGTACGCTCCTGTTTTTCATCCATGAAAAACACGGTCCCGACGAAATTGTGCTACTCAATCCTTGTTGTTTTGTTTTAGCTAGCAAGTTGTCTAAGCAAGTCATTGCATGTCATCAATTTTTTTATTAAAGACTACGATAATATGCTTTGTTTATGGTATTAGTTTGAAGGTTACAGGCACCTTGTGCCAATCCTACTTTAGCACTAGGTACTCAGTTAAATTCTTGCCTTCTTGAGTTGTGCTGCGCTTTGTCTAACTAGCACTGTCGCTACGCCCAATTTTGTTGGGACACGCTGTAAATACTTCCCTGTACGCTCCTGTTTTTCATCCCTGAAAAACACGGTCTCACCAAAAATTGCGCTGCGTTTTGTCTAACTAGCACTGTCGCTGCGCCCAATTTTGTTGGGACACGCTGTGAATACATCCTTGTACGCTCCTGTTTTTCATCTCTGAAAAACACGGTCCCACCAAAAATTGTGCTGCGCTATTTGTTTGTTGCGATTTCGCAGCGCTTCGATTTTTTCAGTAAAAGCGTAAGGCCTACTTTTATGTTACGGCGCGCATTTAGCGTTAAGTGCTAAGCCTACTTTTGAGCTCGTGGTTTTACCCAATTGCTCGGTAATAAACCGCCCTGCAGCGGCTAAAGCGTCTAAATCTACACCATGTGAAATGCCTAGGCCATTTAATAAATACACCACATCTTCAGTGGCCACATTGCCTGAGGCACCGGCAGCGTAAGGGCAGCCGCCTAAACCGGCTACGGCGCTGTCAATCACGCTAATGCCACGACTGAGCGCCACATAAATATTGGTTAAGGCTTGGCCATAAGTGTCATGAAAATGCACTGCGAGTTGTTCAACAGGCGCCACTTTGAGCACGGCGTCCAGCATGGCATTCACCTTAAGCGGGGTGCCAACCCCGATGGTGTCACCTAGCGAAATTTCATAGCAGCCCATCTCTAGTAGTGCTTTGGCTACTCGCGCGACCTCGCTTGGCGCAACGTCACCCTGATAGGGGCAACCGACGACACATGAGATATACCCTCGTACTTTTATGCCATCGGCTTTTGCTGCATCCAGTACCGGCGCAAAACGCGCCAAGCTTTCACTGATCGAGCAGTTAATGTTTTTTTGACTAAAGGCTTCCGATGCGGCGCCAAAGATGGCCACTTCAGTTGCACCGGCGGCTTTAGCGGCTTCGTAACCTTTTAAATTGGGCGTGAGGGCAGCATAGGTGACATTGGCGCCGCGCGAAATACCGGCGAACACGGCTGCTGAGTCGGCCATTTGCGGTACCCATTTGGGGGAGACAAAGGCGCCACTTTCGATATAGCGATGACCTGCAGCGCTAAGCATATTAATTAGCTGCACTTTGGCGTCTGTGCTAACATTTTGCTCGTTTTGCAAACCATCGCGAGGGCCCACTTCCACTAGGCGCACGGTTTTAGGAAAACTCATTGCTCCTCCGCAGTAAAATCGACCAGTTCTGCACCGTCTTGTACCAGCTCACCGGCACGATAAAACAGCTGATTTACTACGCCATCTTTCGGTGCCTTGATGCTGTATTCCATTTTCATGGCTTCCATGATCACTAAGGTCTCACCGGCTTTAACCTTGGCGCCAGCTTCAACCATCACCGCGACAATAGTCCCGTTCATCGGTGCGGTTAAGCTGCCGGCATGCTCGCTACCATCAACTTCGGTAGCGACTTCGGTTTGATAGATAAAGTCGTAGCGCTGATGCTTAATAAAGATGCTGATGGTGTCGCCATATTGGCTTACCTGCACCTTGGTACGATGATCACCTAACACGGCGCTAAGTTCATCACCGATAAGCTCGGCGGTACAGCATAATTGTTGGCCCTGCACATCAATAACATAATACTGCTCATGTTGCTGAATAGTCAGTGTTTGTTTCTGTTCGCCATAATGCAAAGCAATGTGCACGGTCGGCATTTCATTTAAACGCCAGCCATGGCTAAATTGCCATGGGCTAAAAGTTGTATGACTGCAGCTGGGGGCTTTTTGCTGTTGTAAAACAAACAATGCAGCCAGTACTAAGGCTTGATTGGTTTCATTATTCGCTGGGGCAAATAAGCTTTCTTGATGCTGAGTGATAAAGTTAGTATCTAGCTGTGCAGCTTTAAACGCAGGGTGTTCGGTCAGGCTGGTTAAAAAGCTCAGGTTGGTCGTCACACCGGCGATACGGTAATCATCCAAGGCGCGCAGCATGCGGGCAATGGCGCGGTCACGGCTTTCATCCCAAACAATCAATTTGGCAATCATCGGATCGTAAAAGGGCGACACTTCATCGTTTTCTACCACGCCGGTATCGACCCGCACATGGCGATTCGCTTCGGGTTGACGTAAATAAGTCAGTTTGCCGGTAGCCGGTAAAAAGTCATTGTCCGGATCTTCGGCATAAACGCGCACTTCGATGGCATGGCCGTCTAATTGAATATCCTGTTGTGCCAATGGCAGAGGCTCACCCGCGGCCACTAATAATTGCCATTTTACTAAGTCTTGCCCGGTGATCATTTCTGTCACCGGGTGCTCAACTTGCAAGCGGGTGTTCATTTCCATAAAGTAGAAAGAACCGTCTTCGTCAAACAAAAACTCCACCGTACCGGCGCCACGGTAGTCAATGGCTTTAGCGGCTTTTACAGCAGCTTCACCCATGGCTTGGCGCTGCGCAGCGCTAAAATTGGGGGCAGGGGCTTCTTCAATCACTTTTTGATGGCGACGCTGGATAGAGCAATCACGCTCCGCTAAATACACCGCATTGCCGTGATTATCGGCAAATACTTGAATTTCAATATGGCGCGGTTTGGTTAAATAACGCTCGATCAGCATTTTATCATTGCCAAAGCCGGCTTTGGCCTCGCGCTTAGCACTGGCTAAGGCGGCAGCAAATTCGTCCTTTTTCCAGACGACCCGCATGCCTTTACCCCCACCACCGTAGGCAGCTTTCAGTAATTGCGGATAACCAATACGGGTTGATTCTTCAGCTAACAGGGTATCGCTTTGATCATCGCCATGGTAACCCGGCACTAACGGCACACCGGCCTCTTGCATAATTTTTTTGGCTGCGCTTTTTGAGCCCATCGCGGTGATGGCCGCCACCGGTGGGCCAATGAAAATCACACCGGCTTGCGCACAGGCGTTAGCAAAATCTTCATTTTCAGATAAGAAACCGTAACCTGGGTGAATCGCCTCGGCGCCACTTTGTTTAGCGATAGCAATGATTTTGTCACTGCGTAAATAGGAGTCTTTACTTGGCGCAGGGCCGAGTAAGTAGGCTTCGTCGGCCATTCTGACATGCCGGGCATTGGCATCGGCTTCAGAATAAACCGCCACGCAGCGAATACCGAGTTTGTGTGCGGTATCAATCACGCGACAAGCAATTTCGCCACGGTTAGCAATTAAGATCTTACGAAACATTATGTTATTTCCCTGCCTTATCATCGGTGGTTACTGCGTTTTGCCAAGCTGGGGTACGTTTGTCTAAAAATGCGCTTAAGCCTTCTTGGCCTTCGTCAGATACGCGGATATCGGCAATCGCTTGCTGGGTATGAGCAATAACATTGTTGCTAATTTTTCGGTTGTAGATGTTTTGCAACAAGGTTTTAGCCGCACGCATCGCCGCTGGGCTATTTTGCAGCAGTTGCGTAATAAAACCTTCACAGCAAGCCTGCATGTCATCGCTACTTACCACAACATGTAATAAACCCAATTGCAGTGCGGTAGCGGCGTTAAAGCGCTCTGCAGTGATAAAGTAGCGGCGGCTGGCGCGCTCGCCCAATGCTCGCATCACATAAGGGCTAATAACGGCAGGCATTAAACCAATGCGCACTTCACTTAAACAGAAAGTGGCGCTGTCACTGGCAATAGCAATATCACAGCAAGCCACTAAACCAACCGCGCCGCCAAAGGCTGCACCGTTAACCAAAGCAATAGTGGGTTTTGGAAATTTATCGAGCAAGTGCATTAAGGTGGCTAATTCGGCGGCATCACCCAGATTTTCATCGTAATCTTTTTGCGCCATAGCGCGCATCCAATTCAAATCGGCACCGGCAGAGAAGTTTTTGCCATTGGCGGCGAGCACCATAATCCGTACGGCATCGTTATTGGCGAGATCGTTGATCACATTAATTAATTCGGCGATCATCGCGTCATCAAAAGCGTTATGCACAGCAGGGCGGTTCAGCGTTAAAGTTGCTACGCCACGGGTATCGATATTAACTTCTGTGTATACCTGGGTCATTTTTATCTCCGAAAGTTAAGACTTTCTGCTTATAAAAGTAATGGGGTTGCCGGTATGGCTGGATAAGCCAGCAAGCGTTTGCTTACTACATAAAACACCTTTTGTGGTTAACCTACTTTAGCGCAGCCAGCCCGCTATTAAGCAAACTGGCTGCGGTAACACCTTACATTCTAAATACACCAAAACGGCTTTCTTCAATTGGGGCATTTAAGGCGGCGGCTAAAGCTAAACCGACGGTCATTCGCGTTTGTGCCGGATCGATAATGCCATCATCCCATAAGCGACCACTGGCATAGTAAGGATGGCCTTGTTTTTCATATTGTTCAACAATGGGTTGCTTCAAGGCTTTTTCAGCGTCAATACTTAAGGTTTCACCTTTGCGTGCTAAGCCATCTTTAGTGACTTGGGCCATAACACCGGCGGCTTGTTCACCGCCCATTACCGAGATGCGCGCATTCGGCCACATCCACATCATGGTGGGATCGTAAGCCCGGCCGCACATGCCGTAGTTTCCGGCGCCATAACTGCCACCAATTAACACGGTAAATTTCGGCACTTTGGCGCAGCTGACCGCCATCACCATTTTGGCACCGTGTTTGGCAATACCTTCGGCTTCGTATTTTTTACCCACCATAAAACCGGTGATATTTTGTAAAAACAACAGTGGGATTTTGCGCTGGGCACAAAGCTCAATGAAATGCGCGCCTTTTTGCGCCGATTCGGAGAATAAAATCCCGTTATTGGCGACAATGCCCACAGGATAGCCGAAGATCCGCGCAAAACCACAAACGAGCGTAGCACCGTAATATTGTTTAAACTCATCAAAATCTGAGCCATCAACAATACGAGCAATCACTTCTTTCACGTCGAACGGTTTGCGTAAGTCGGTACCGACAATGCCGTACAGCTCTTTAGCATCATATAAAGGCTCTTGCGCTGCTTTTACATCCATTTGCTGAGGTGCGGGGCGGTTCAGTCTGGATACCGCATTACGAGCAAGTTGCAGGGCGTGTTCGTCATTTAAAGCATAATGATCTGCCACGCCGGAGATTTTACAGTGCACATCGGCACCACCGAGCTCTTCGGCGGAGACTTCTTCACCGGTGGCGGCTTTTACCAGTGGTGGACCGGCTAAAAAGATGGTGCCTTGATCTTTAACGATAATGCTTTCATCGGCCATGGCCGGCACATAAGCGCCACCTGCAGTACAGAGCCCCATGACTACCGCGATTTGCGGAATACCTTTGGCTGACATGTTCGCTTGATTAAAGAAAATACGCCCAAAGTGCAGTTTATCGGGGAAAACTTCGTCTTGGCGTGGCAGGTTAGCGCCGCCAGAGTCGACTAAATAAATACAGGGTAGGTGACAGCGCTCAGCAATTTCTTGCGCACGTAAGTGTTTTTTTACCGTAAGCGGATAGTAAGTACCGCCTTTCACCGTAGCATCGTTGGCGACAATCATGCACTCAACACCACTGACACGACCTACACCGGCAACCACTCCGGCACAGGGCACGTAATCTTCATAGCATTCCCAACCGGCAAATTGGCCTACTTCTAAAAAGGGTGAGCCCGGGTCGAGCAGCTTTTGGATCCGCTCGCGCACAAACAGCTTGCCACGTGCGGTATGCCGCGCGATCAACGCTTCGCCACCACCGAGTTTAATTTTTTGTACTGTGCTATTCAGATCATCCACCACAGCTTGCATCGCCGCAGCGTTTTTTTGGAAATCCTCTGCGCGAGGATTTACTTTTGACGTAATTCTGGTCACTTAAGTCACCTTGTACTAGAGCGGGTTAAACAAAGCGGAACCGGAACAACTTAGCAGACTCACGTTTAATCGCTCGTTTCGTTAAATCTGTTGCGCGCTTCGCCTAGTTAATGTCACTTGCCTAGATTGCTAATAAGACAGTGGAAGCTGACGCTGCCACTATTAATCCGGCTTAAAAGCTTAGTTCGATTCGGTAAAGAGTTCACGGCCAATCAGCATGCGGCGAATTTCTGAGGTACCGGCACCAATTTCATACAGCTTGGCATCTCGTAACAAACGTCCGGTAGGGTATTCATTGATATAACCATTACCGCCGAGTAATTGAATGGCGTCTAAAGCCATTTGGGTGGCTAATTCCGCCGCATATAAAATCACGCCGGCAGCATCTTTACGGGTAGTTTCAACTCTATCACAGGCTTTCGTTACCATGTAGACATAAGAGCGGGCCGCGTTCATGCGGGTATACATGTCGGCTAACTTACCTTGTACTAATTGGAATTCACCAATGGATTGGCCGAATTGCTTACGATCGTGGATATAAGGCACTACGACATCCATACAGGCTTGCATAATACCCAGCGGGCCAGCGGCTAATACCACGCGCTCGTAATCCAAACCGCTCATCAGTACTTGTACGCCACGACCAACTTCGCCTAATACGTTTTCGGCAGGGACTTCACAATCTTCAAAGACTAATTCACAGGTGTTTGAGCCACGCATGCCCAGCTTGTCGAGTTTTTGCGCTTGGCTAAAACCTTTAAAACCGCGTTCCACGATAAAAGCGGTGATGCCCTTTGAACCGGCATTCACGTCGGTTTTGGCATAAATCACATAGGTATGCGCATCCGGACCATTGGTGATCCACATTTTGTTACCGTTTAAAATGTACTTATCACCTTGTTTGTCGGCGCGCAGTTTCATGCTAACCACGTCAGAGCCGGCATTCGGTTCGCTCATGGCCAAGGCACCGATATGTTCACCCGAGCACAGTTTGGGTAAGTATTTCATTTTCTGTGCTTCAGTGCCGTTGCGAGAAATTTGATTCACACACAGATTGGAATGAGCACCATAAGACAGGGCCACTGAGGCAGAGGCGCGGCTGATTTCTTCCATGGCAATAACGTGCTCAATATAGCCTAAGCCTGAGCCACCGTATTTTTCATCCACGGTAATGCCTAATAAACCCAAATCACCAAATTTACGCCATAAGTCATGTGGAAATTCGTTCTGCTCGTCGATTGCCGCGGCACGCGGTGCGATTTCTTCACGCGCAAACGCATTTACTTGATCGCGGATCATATCGACGGTTTCGCCTAAATCGAAATTAAGGCCTTTGTAACTGCTAATCATGTTAAATCCCCATCTGTATTAGGCTTATCACCCGAAACCTTATTGGTTCAGGCGCTTTTTGGTTGTTTGGCTTCAGAAAGCGTTTCTCGGCAGCGTTTTTCGACGGTAACCAGCTCCATCAACACCACTTTAATGTCATCCATCTGTTGGTGTAGTTCGACTTTTTTTTGCTCAATTAAGGTCAACATGGTGCTGAGTTGTTTTACGCTGCTTTTGTCGGCATCGTACAATTCAAACAACTGACCGGTTTCCGCTAAGCTAAAGCCTAGGCGTTTGCCGCGCAAAATAAGCTTTAAGCGAACGCGATCACGTTTGCTGTAAATTCGTGTTTGGCCGGCGCGCTGTGGCGTTATCAAACCCTGATCTTCGTAAAAACGAATGCTACGGGTAGTAATGTCAAACTCCCGTGCTAGCTCGCTGATACTGTAGGTTTTCTCGTCTTTTTCTTTCATGGCATGCCTTCTCACTAAGTGCTGGCAACTATAAGTGAAGTTTACGTAAAGGTAAAGCAATCAGCCATAAGCTATCACTGTTTGAGTGGGTTAATAGTGCTCTTTGTAAAGTTTTTATGCCAACAAAACGCCACTCGCTGTACAGATTTTTGCACTTTAAATCTGTGGTAATACCATAGTGCTAACAAGTTGACGTTGGCGTAAACGTAAATTTGGTGTAGGCTCTGTGTCATTATTTAAGTCAACGCCAAGATTTGGAGAGCTGAATGAATCCGCAAAACCCTGTTGTTATTGTTGCTGCTAGACGTACCGCCATGGGCGGCTTTATGGGCGGTTTATCAGAGGTTGACGCTACACTATTAGGTGCGGCGGCCATTAAAGCTGCGATGGCTGATGCAGGAATTGCTGCTGAGAAAATTAGCGAAGTGATTATGGGTAATGTGCTGCCGGCGGGTTTAGGCCAGGCACCCGCGCGCCAAGCCACTTTAAAAGCCGGTTTACCTTTAAGTGCCGGTGCAACCACCATTAACAAGGTGTGTGGCTCAGGCTTAAAAGCCGTGATGTTAGCCAGTGATTTATTACACGCTGGCAGCGCCGATGTTGTGGTCGCCGGTGGCATGGAGTCGATGTCAAATGCGCCCTACCTGTTACCCAAAGCGCGTAGCGGTTATCGTATGGGCCACGGCGAAATGAAAGATCATATGATGCTCGATGGTTTAGAAAACGCCTATGACGGTAAAGCCATGGGCTGTTTCGCGCAAAACACGGCTAATGATAAAGCGATTAATCGGGAGCAGATGGACGCCTTTGCGGTGCAATCACTGACCAGAGCACAAAATGCTATTAGTAGTGGCGCCTTTGTTGCTGAAATTACGCCGGTCACCTTTCAAACGCGTAAAGGCGAAATGACCTTTAACGTCGATGAGCAACCGGGTAATGCCAAATTAGATAAAATTCCCACTTTACGTCCGGCGTTTGCCAAAGACGGCACTATTACCGCCGCAAACTCCAGTTCAATTTCTGATGGCGCTGCCGCCTTGGTATTAATGCGTTTAGACGATGCCAAAGCCTTAGGGGCTAAACCTTTAGCGCGCGTTGTGGCCCACAGCACGCACTCGATTGAACCAGAAAATTTCACGGTTGCGCCCGTTGGTGCGATGCAAAAATTATTGAAAAAAACCGGTTGGCAAAAAGATGAGGTTGACCTGTGGGAAATCAATGAAGCCTTTGCCATGGTGACGATGCTCGCCGTGAATGAGCTGGGTTTAGATAATAACAAAGTTAACGTCAACGGTGGTGCCTGTGCCTTAGGTCATCCGATTGGCGCTTCAGGTGCCCGTATTTTGGTGACCTTGATCCACGCTTTGCGTAACCGCGGTTTAAGTAAAGGTATTGCTTCACTGTGTATCGGTGGCGGTGAAGCCGTCGCGCTTGCAGTGGAAGTCATGTAACAAACGCTATGCTTCGTGGGCTGGGTGTTTTACACCGGCCAACGCAACAATAAACCATTCATATCTACCGACGGCAAATAATAATGACATAGATAATATGCCGTCGGTATAGCCCAACAATCGGGAGATGCTTCATGACACAACAGGTTCAACACTTTATCGACGGCGAATTCGTCACCTCAACGAGCGATAAACTGATCGCAGTGACCAATCCTGCAACGCAACAGGTGATTGCTCAAGTGCCTTGTGCCACCAGCGAAGAAATGGCGCGCGCTATTGCCTCAGCTAAGGCGGCTTTTCAAACATGGAAAGAAGTGCCGGTTTCTGAACGTGCTCGGTTAATGATGCGTTTTGCGCATTTATTAAAAGAACATCAGGGCGAAATTGCTGAGATCATTTGTGAAGAGTTAGGCAAAACCGTTGAAGATGCGAAAGGCGATGTTTGGCGCGGTATTGAAGTGGTAGAGCAAGCGGCGAATATCCCTTCTTTAATGATGGGTGAAACCGTTGAAAACGTGGCACGTAGCATTGATACCTACAGCTACATTCAGCCGCTTGGTGTCTGCGCGGGCATCACGCCATTTAACTTTCCTGCGATGATCCCACTGTGGATGTTCCCGATGGCGATTGCTTGTGGTAACACCTTTATTTTAAAACCGTCTGAACAAGATCCGATGACGGTGAACAAAATTGCCGAGCTGTTTGTTAAAGCCGGTGCGCCAAAAGGCGTGTTGCAGGTAGTACACGGTGCGAAAGAGCAAGTGGATGCCATTTTGCATCACCCTGATATTAAAGCGATTTCGTTTGTAGGCTCGGTTAACGTGGGTCAATACATCTATAAAACGGGTACTGACAACCTGAAGCGTGTACAAGCTTTTGCCGGTGCGAAAAACCATATGGTGATTATGCCTGATGCCAATAAGCAACAGGTGGTGAATGCCTTGGTAGGCGCTTCTGTGGGGGCGGCAGGACAACGTTGTATGGCGATTTCAGTAGCCGTATTTGTCGGTGCCGCGGCAGAGTGGATCCCCGAGGTGGCCGCGGCCATTGGTAAAGTGCGTCCGGGGCATTACAGCGATGCCAATGCGGCTTACGGCCCACAAATCAGCCCACAAGCGCGTGCTCGTGTGCTATCACTGATTGAGCAAGGTAAAAAAGAAGGCGCGACCTGTGTGTTAGATGGCACTGACTGCGTGGTCGATGGCTACCCTAACGGTAACTGGGTTGGCCCTACCGTGTTCAGTAATGTCACCACCGAGATGGAAATCTACAAGCAAGAAATCTTTGGGCCGGTGTTATCTACCATGACGGTAGATTCGTTAGAAGAGGCATTAAAAGTCGTTAACGACAGTCCTTTTGGTAACGGCACGTCAATCTTCACCGCCAGTGGCGCTGCCGCTCGTAAGTATCAGCACAACGTAGAAGTGGGTCAGGTGGGTATTAATATTCCCATTCCAGTACCGCTACCTTTTTTCTCCTTTACCGGATGGAAAGGCTCGTTCTACGGCGATCAACATGCTTACGGTAAACAAGCTGTGCGCTTCTACACTGAGACTAAAACCATTACGGCGCGTTGGTTCGATGACGATATTCCGGTAGCCGGCCCGAATATGTCGATTAATTTACGTTAAGAGTTGACAGGGGCGAACGTGGCGACGGTGACAGCGAAGACAAAACCATTAAAAATTTGCAGCTGCGCCGTCGTCCGTTTTGCTTAGATCAGTACAGGAAATCTCTATGAATTTTAATTTAACTGAAGACCAACAAGCCTTTGTTGATGTGGCTAAGCAGTTTGCTGAGCAAGAATTAGCCCCAAATGCTGCACAGTGGGATCGTGATCACTTCTTTCCAAAAGCCGTGATCCAAAAAGCGGGTGAACTGGGGTTTTGTTCGCTATATACCGCAGAAGAAGATGGCGGTATGGGGTTATCACGCTTAGATTCGTCGATTATCTTTGAGCAACTGGCCATGGGCTGTACTGCGACCACGGCGATGTTGACCATTCACAATATGGCGACCTGGATGATTGCAACCTGGGGCACGGCAACCGCGAAAAGTGAGTGGGTTGAGTCGCTCGTGACCGGCCAAAAGTTAGCCTCTTATTGCTTAACTGAACCGGGCTCAGGCTCTGATGCCGCGGGTTTACGTACCAGCGCGAAGAAAGACGGTGATCATTATGTGCTGAACGGCTCAAAAATGTTTATCTCGGGCGCCGGTGAAACCGAAGTATTAGTGGTGATGGCACGTACCGGAGAAGCTGGCCCGAAAGGGATTTCAGCCTTTATTGTACCTGCCGATGCCAAAGGCGTGATTTACGGTAAAGCCGAAGAGAAAATGGGCTGGAATGCACAGCCAACTCGCTTAATTACTTTTGAAGATGTGCGTATTCCTGCGCACAATTTATTAGGCAATGAAGGCGAAGGTTTTTCTTTTGCTATGAAAGGCTTAGACGGCGGCCGCATTAATATTGCGACCTGCTCTATCGGTACAGCGCAACAAGCGATGAATACCGCGCGCAATTATATGTTGGAGCGTCAGCAATTTGGTAAGCCTTTAGCGGCGTTTCAAGCGCTGCAGTTTAAACTGGCCGATATGGCCACTGAACTGGTGGCGGCTCGGCAACTGGTGCGCTTAGCGGCCTTTAAATTAGATCAGCAAGACAGTGAAGCCACCGCTTATTGTGCGATGGCCAAACGTTTTGCCACCGATGTTGGTTTCCAAGTGTGTGATCAAGCACTGCAACTGCATGGCGGTTACGGTTACATCAAAGAGTATCCTCTTGAGCGACATTTCCGTGATGTCCGCGTACACCAGATCTTAGAAGGTACGAACGAAATTATGCGGCTGATTATCGGCCGGCGTTTATTAGATGAAGCGGCAGGCGATATCTTATAACGATAAAAAATCACGGTAACGCTGAGCTTATGCCATGTGATGTCACACACAGGGCTTACCCTAAGCGTTACTGTACACTTTAAAGGAATGTTTATGCTGGTAAATACTGACAGTAGTGTAGTGCTTTATCAGGAGTTGCAAGCAGCCAATGGTAAACTGATTGGCGTGGCGACACTCAACTCAGAAAAATCACTTAATGCTTTAAGCTTGCCAATGGTTGAATCCTTACTGCCACAATTGCAAGCATGGCAAGCGGATCCAACCGTTGCTATGGTGATGTTGCAAGGCGCGGGTGATAAAGCCTTTTGTGCGGGTGGTGATATTCGCGATTTGTATCAAGCTATGCAGGATGCCCCCGGCCAATTTCAACCTTATGTTGCTGATTTCTTCTGCAAAGAATACACCCTCGATTATCTGATCCATACCTTTGGCAAGCCCGTGTTAGTGTGGGGTAATGGCATCGTCATGGGCGGTGGTTTGGGCCTGATGGCGGGCGCTTCACATCGGATCGTGACCGCGAGCAGTCGTATTGCCATGCCGGAAATGGCCATCGGTTTATATCCTGATGTTGGGGCAAGCTGGTTTTTAAATCGGATGCCGGCTGGCTGTGGTTTATTTTTAGGTTTAACCGGTGCATCCATTAATGCCGCAGATGCGCGCTTTATTGGTTTAGCGGATGTATTTATTTGCCATGAGCAAAAAGCCGAGTTAGTGCAAAAGCTTTGCAGTATTAACTGGGGGGATACGGTGTCGTTAAACCACCAGAAACTGTCTGATGCACTACGAGTGCAAGAACAAGGTTGTCGCACACAAATGCCACTTAGCCAGATCCGTGTGCATCAAGAGCCTATCGCGGCTTTAGCCCAAGCAGCGACCTTAGCCGAGGTGGTTAATAGTATTATGGCGATGCCAGGTGAAGATAAATGGCTGACTAAAGCCAAAGCGTCGCTGAGCTATGGCAGCCCGATCACCGCTCATATTGTGTTTCGTTTATTACAGCTGGGTCAAACAAAAATACTGGCCGACAGTTTCCGTTTGGAACTGGGTTTAAGTGTGCAATGTGGCAAGTTAGGCGAATTTCAAGAAGGTGTGAGAGCTTTATTAATTGATAAAGACTTACAACCTAAGTGGTTATATCCCGATGTGGCAGCCGTGCCGGTGGAAGTGGTGGCAGAACTGTTTCGTTCGCCATGGCCAGAAGCCGCACATCCCCTTGCACAATTGGGTAAACAACAACAAGGATATTAGAACATGGCAAAAGTGGCATTTATTGGTTTAGGTAATATGGGTGGCCCGATGGCACTCAATTTACTGAAAGCAGGTCATCAGGTTACGGCTTTTGATTTATCAGCAGCCGCACTGGCACAAGTGCAAGCAGCAGGTGCTCTTGTTGCAGCATCGGCCGCAGAGGCGGTGTTAGGTGCAGAGTTTGTCATTTCTATGCTGCCTGCGGGTAAGCATGTTGTAGGTTTATATTTAGGCGAACAGGGCATCGCGGGCAATATTAGTCAATCGGCTTTAGTGATTGACTGCTCGACAATTGATGCTGAAAGTGCCCGTAAAGTCGGTGCCGGGTTGCGTGAGCAAGGAATTGCCTTTATTGATGCGCCTGTATCGGGTGGCGTGGGTGGTGCTAAAGCCGGCACCTTAACCTTTATCATCGGTGGCACTGCAGATGATTATGAGCGAGCGAAAACGGTGTTAGCGAACATGGGTAAAAACCTGTTTCATGCCGGTGATGTTGGCGCCGGACAGGTTGCGAAGATCTGTAACAATATGCTGTTAAGCATTTTGATGGCGGGTACTTCTGAAGCCTTGCAGATGGGTATTGCTAATGGTTTAGATCCCAAAGTGCTTTCTGAAATCATGCTGAAAAGCTCAGGTCGTAACTGGACGCTAGAGTTATACAATCCCTGCCCAGGTGTGATTGATACGGTTCCATCAAGTAATCATTATCAAGGTGGCTTTATGGTCGACTTGATGGCGAAAGACTTAGGCTTGGCGATGGAAGCGGCAGAGCAAAGCGCAAGTAAAACGCCATTAGGCAGTTTGGTGCGTGATTTGTATGTCAGTCATCAACAAGCTGGTTACGGTAAATTAGATTTTTCGAGTATTTTTACGTCATTTAAAAAGTCAGATGCTAATTAGTTGATTAGTTGATTAGTTGATTAGTTGATTAGTTGATTAGTTGATTAGTTGATTAGTTGATTAGTTGATTAGTTGATTAATTAAATAGATTGATTTTTTTGTTTGAGGGGGCTTTTGTCACTGCGTACTTTTTTTTCAGACACGCCGTGAATACATCCCTGTAGGCTCCTGTTTTTCATCCATGAAAAACACGGTCTGACAAAAAAGTACATCCGTGCCAGCCGCCTTGCTAAATAACAAACTCAGGTGAGTTTAGATAGAATGTTTCAGCGAGCTTTGCGGTAACACTTAATATAAGCCTTTGCGTAGATATTTTTTGCTAATACCGTTGCGGAATTGGTGGATGTAAAGCCCCCCTATATGGACTTATGGCGTGTTTTAGCAAAAATCTTTGAAACTTAGGCGCTTTCGGAGAACAAAGAATGAATTTAAAAGACAAAACCATTGTGATCACGGGCGGCGCTCAAGGCCTGGGTTTAGAGATGGCGCGGATGTGTGCTAGTGAAGGCGCCAAGCTGGCGTTAATTGATATGAATGCCGAGCAATTGGCTGCCGCTAAAGCCGAACTCTCGGCACATACCACGGTGCACGTTTACCAAGCTAACGTAGCCGCTGAAGGCGAAGTTGAAGCGACTTTCAGCCAAATCGACAGTGATTTTAACGGTATCGATGGTTTGATTAACAACGCTGGGATCCTGCGTGATGGATTGTTATTGAAATTCAAGGATGGCGAAATCACCAGCAAGATGCCGTTGGCACAATTTCAATCGGTTATTGATGTTAACCTGACAGGCGTATTTTTGTGTGGCCGTGAAGCGGCAGCAGCGATGGTGAAGCGTGGCAACAAAGGCGTTATTATCAATATGTCGAGTGTCGCGCGTGGCGGTAACATGGGGCAAACCAACTATGCAGCATCTAAAGCCGGTGTTGTGGCAATGACCGTGACCTGGGCACGTGAGTTAGGGCGTTACGGTATTCGGGTTGGCGCCATTGCCCCGGGCGTTATTCGTACGGCTATGACCGATGCCATGAAGCCAGAAGCGCGTGATCGTTTAGAGAAAATGAAACCGGTTGGCCGGCTAGGTGAGGCCAGTGAAGTGGCCCATACCGCTAAGTACATTTTTGAGAATGATTTTTTTACCGGTCGTGTGTTAGAAATCGATGGTGGCATCAGTATGTAAACCGGTTAGGCGCTTGTGCTAATGTTTGCTATTGGTGAAGCCTTGAGCTTCGCCCTAAAGGTCGTGTTGCAGGCTTTAGCGGGGCTTGTGCAAAACGCTCAAGACACTATGGCCGCTTTTGCACCTTAACCTGTGATAACCCTTATCTTTAGAGGATCTGACCGATGAAAAGCTTATTTTTTTGTTTGTTATTAGCGCTGCCTAGCGCCGTATGGGCGGATGAACAACGCGTCCTTACGAACATGTTGGACACCTTTTTAGATGGGGCGAGCCGAAATGATCCCATGATACATAATGCCTTTTGGGCAGAAGAGCTGATTTACACCAGTTCTGCGGGTACCCGTTTTGGTAAAGCGCAGTTAATGCAGGGCGTAAACAGCCGTGGCGAGATCCCTGCTGCTGAAGTGAGCATGCGTTATGGTCGTGAAGATTTGCAAATTATGCAGTATGGCGATACTGCTGTGGTGGCTTTTGTTTTGGTAGGAAAATCAGCAACAGAAACACTGCGCTTTTTAAATAGTGGTACTTTGGTCAAGCGCAACGGACAGTGGCAAGTGGTCAACTGGCAGGCCACTAAATTGAGTGAGCCGAGCATTAATTAAGTGTCAGTAAACGCCTGCTGGACGAGGTGAAGATCCGATCTTAAGGTTAAGTCGTACATTCTTTCGACAAACTCTAGTTAGGTAATCCCTTTAACTTTCACAGCTTGGAGTTACTGCTATGCCACATCATCGCCTTACCCATTTGAACCATCAAGACGTACGCATTGATGAGTTAACCGTACACTCTTATGAAATGGGTCTTTATTTGGTTGAAGCTGACTTTGACGGCCGTAAAGGCTTCATTGTTGATGAGCAAAATCAACCACAACATTTTCATAGTGTCGAACAGGTTAAAAAGTCGCTCAGCGACTGCACGGTTAAAAAGGCTTGGTTAGTTCACAAATCTGCTTATGATGAAATGTGCGGTGGCGCAGAAAAAGTGGATAACACCTTAAAACTCGCTTTGTTCGTTTAAACGTTAGCGCTTTTTTTGTGAAAACGGGCGGGTCAGTTTTCTGACCCGCCCGTTTGTTGTTAGCCGGTGTGAGTTCTTTCGGCTAAACAGACACTCAGTGGCAAGCTTACCAACCAATCGCCCGATACAAACGTTGCCACATCAGCTTGTTCTGCTGCTTTAAGCTCGTGGCTTTTAAGGCCACTTCTTTGGTGAGTGCTTCTTTTTGCTCAATTAATTCGGCGACGCTGCGCAGCAGGTTGTCTTCAGTCAACTCTTCGACACAAAACTTACCCATACCAAAATCACTCATCATGGCGTGGTATTTATGGCTCCAACTGGTCGCGATACAAGGCACACCTTGGCTTAGTGCATTGACTGCGCCATGAAAGCGCGAACTAATGGCTAACTCGGCTTTTCCGATAAAGGCTTTAACGGCGAGAGGGTCCTCAATTTGTACTAAGCCACAGGGTGATAAGGCGGCGATTTCAGCACATAACTCGGCGTCTTCTTTACCTTCGTGGTTAACCAGCACGGGCTGAATGCCAAGCACCGTTAAGTAATCCGCTGCGGCAGCAAAAGCCATCACATATTGCTGGCGCATCGCTTCAGCATTGGCATGATTATACTTTGACACGACCTTGGAGTTAGGGATTAAAGCCGCAAAAGGCATATCTAACTCAGGTAACTCTTGATTGCCGAGAGGGCTTAAGCCTACGGTGAAATCAGGGGTGAGCACGACATGCTCGGGTAACACCTCAACACAGCTTTGTAAGTGCTTTAAAGACACCGGATCGCGCACAAAAATCAGCCGAGCATGGTGGATAATATCGCGCATAGCCGCTTTACTTTCTTTGGAAGTAAAGGGGCCAAAAGCTTGTGGCATAAAGATAAATGGTTTGCCCGCTAGGCCAAAGCGTACCACTTCTTTTGCGGTATTTTGTAAAAAGGTCAGCGGCCATTGATCACCATAGGCAAAGCCGCTGGCTTCTAACACCAAATCGACATCGCGCTCGGTGACCATGCCATAGCGTTTAAATAAATTACGCAGGCCGCCAGGCAGCTTGCCAAGCAGACCGGTTAAATCAATGCCTTTGCGTCGAAACGCCAATTTTTGCCAAGCCCCGTGGCGTGCTCGCTCGGGGTAGGGCAAATTCGGCCCTGGTGATAACACCAATTCAAAGGCTTTATCTTTCGCCTTTAAGCCTTGCAAACAGGCTAATAACATTAAATAGGCGCCTTTGTTGCGAAATTGCACGCCTTTAATTTCGATAAAATAAGGTTTAGTCATTCATAGTTCCATTATCAGTCAAGGATGCGCGTTTTACTCGCAGCAATTGCCAGAATTGCGTGCGGGTACTTTTGGCAAAAAATAAGAAGAAAAAAGAGGCGTAAGCATAAGAAATCAAGGTGGCCCAAGCGGCACCAACGATGCCGTATTGTGGGATCCACCAAAGATTTAAGCCGACATTAATCAGCGCACCCATACCATGGCTAAACAACGATAGCGGTTCTTGCTCGGTGATCACTAAGTGTTGGCCAATCAGGTAGCGTATGAAAATAAAACAGCCGGCCCAGATATGGATGCGTAGCACAGTTACGGCATCGTTAAAGGCTTCGCCAAACAGTAATAAAATTAACCATTCGGCACAAAGCGTCATCACCAGGGCGATAGCTAAGGCTGCAGAAAAAAACATTAGCGCAAAGCGGCGCAGTTTTAATAAATAGCCGTTCCAGCCTTTTTCAAAGGCTTTTAGCATATCAGGGTAATAGCGCACCGCTAAGGTGGCAGGGAAGATATACCATAATTCAGAGAGTCGACTGGCGGCGGCATAGATACCCGCTTGCTCTGCGCCGGCGATACTGCCAAGCATCACAATATCGATTTTTAGATAAATGACCGAAACAATGCCAGATAACCATAACCAAGCGGAGCGTTTAAGCAGCACTTTGGCTTGAGCGAAGCTGAAATGGCGCGGATGGTAACGCTGCCAACGCTGGGTTTCTTCTTTAAACGGTTGGTGCTTACGTAGATACAGCAGATATTGGGTTAAGCCGACCAATAAAAACTCGATAGCCGTCATTAACAATAAGCTGGCGATGCCAAAACCTTGCAGTAACAACAGCAGCTTAATGGCGAAACTGAGCAGCGAGATAACCGATTTAGCATAGGCTGGGCTGCGAAAGGTGCCTTGGTAATTTAGGTAAAACTCAAACAGTAAAAAGCCAAAAAAGGCCTGCAGCATAAATAACAGTGGGATGGCATAGTTAAGATGACCACTAAACAGTTCCGAGTTCAGCAGATAAAACAAGCCGAGTAAGACACCACCGCCTATCAGGCCAAGTGTTAAACGAATACTGACCGCGGTATACAGCATCGTCATGGCTTCTTGACCGCTTGATAGCTTGGTCATTTGCCTGACCACAAGGTTATTTAAGCCCATGCTGGTCAGGGGCACTAAAAACGCACTCCACGCCATGACAATAGAATAAATACCTAACTCGGCCGCACCGAGCATCCGCGCCACAAAGACGGTTAAGATGGCGCCAGCGGCTAATTTAACTAATTTATCGCCGAGCATGGCGGTAGCCCGAGCCATCAATAACTTTTTAATGATCTTCATTTACGGGCTCCGGCGGCACGGCGGCGCAAGGTCGAAACAATACGCCAGACATTTTGCAGCAGCAAAATATAGCCGGCAAAGGCAGCGGCAAACAGCAGTAACATCACCAGATCGGGCACCATTAAATACTCACCAATCACGCCAATACAAGCAAAGACACACGATAACGCGACGATTAAAGTGAGGGCTTCTCGCGAATTTAAACCTAAGCGTAATGAAATATGATGCAAATGCTCGCGATCGGCTTGAAATGGCGATTGGCCTTTGCGAATGCGCCGCAACATAATCGCCGCCATATCCATTAGCGGAATAGCAATTAGCCATAACGCGGTAACTGGGCGAAAACTGGCCGTCTCACTTTGGGTGCCAATCAGTAATAACCAAATAACAGATAAACCAATCAGCATACTGCCGGCATCACCCATAAAGATTTTTTTACCCGGAACCAATTGCAGGTTAAAGGCTAAATAGGGCAGTAGCGCACAAATTAAGGTTAACGGTAGCAAGGCATATTCTTGTTGGCCCCACAGCAACATAAAGCCGGCAATGACCACAAAGCTAACCAAACTGAGCATACCGGCAAGGCCGTCAATACCGTCGGTCATATTAAAGGCGTTGATCGCGGCAATAACTGCTATCAAGGTAATAGGGATGCCCAGTGGGCCTAAGGTGACTTCGCCTAAGCCGAAAATATTGCCCAAGCTATTCAGGTGTAAATCAAGCGCGAACACCATGCCAAGGCCAATGACTAATTGCACAGCAAGGCGCAGTTTGACACTGAGATCGAGGTAATCGTCAAAGGCACCTAAGATCACCAAGGCACCGGCTAATAACAAATAATAGATAGGTTCCAGTTCAGAAGGAGCGAACAAGCCCAAGGCCACCGCTAAACCACAAAACACCGATAAACCACCAATCAGCGGTACGGCACCTTGATGCTGTTTACGACCCCGAGGAATATCCACTAAGCCTACGCGTTGTGACAGCGGATACAATAGAATAATGGCTAACAGGCAACAGCCTAAAGCTGAACTCATTAACAGTAACTGGGATTTCATAACCGACTAATTTTTCTCAATTTTGTTAAACCGCAGAATTATTCAGCCAGGCGTCAGCTGAAACTTGTTGTAATAATAATGCTTAGTGACAGAATAAACGACTGGCTTTACGTAATAGTTAAAAATATTGTTTTTTCTCGCTTGTTTAACCCTGACCCCGCCCCGTTTTTTAGCACTAGACGGTTGGCTTTAAGGAGCATTCATCGTTGTGTTAGTTGCCACTAAAAAACTGCTTGTGATCACCAATATGGGCCCGAAAGCGTCTGCGCCTTTTCAAGGCCAGTTTGTGCGGGCACAAGTAGATGAACTTGAGGCACAAGGCCATCCTTCTGCTTATCATTATATGCGCTGGCATAGTGACTCTTGGCTGAACAGGTTATTGAAATATCCGGTTTTCTTTTTGGATTTTCTTTGGCGATATATGTTGAGCCGTCAGCGTTATGACCTTATTCATGTGCACTTTTTTTATCCGACGATTTGGCTAGCATTGTTATATCGAGGCCTGCGTAATCGGCAAGTTAAGATTGTTGTTACCTGTCATGGCAGTGATATTTACCATTATCAACCGCCCAGTAAGCTTTACCGTTGGTGTGCAAAACAGGTGCAAGCCTGGGTTTTTACCAGCCAAGCATTAAGTGAACAGTTTTATTTTCAAGCCAAGCCACAACGGATCTTGTCAGCGGGTATCCAGAGTCGCTATGCTGCCGCGCGTTTTCAAACGCGTACCGAAAAAGACATTGATCTGTTGTATGTCGGCGCTTTAGATCGAAATAAAGGCATGGACAGGCTATTGGCCATGTTGCCCGCGTTGAGAGAACTGCACATCGTGATTGCTGGCACCGGGCCGTGGCAACGTCAGCTAGAACACGCGGTTGCAGACTACCCCAATGTGCGTTTATTAGGTGCTCAAGATGCTGCGGCTTTAGTCAAACTGTATCAACGTGCCCGCTGTTTTATCAGCTTATCGCGTAATGAATCTTTTGGTTTAGTAATGGCAGAGGCAATGGCTTGTTATACGCCAGTGGTGGCTACCGATACGGATGGCGCTAAAGCGCAAATAACATCGGGGGTAACCGGTTATCGCGTTTCACAGCAACAAGCAGAAGCGCAACTCTGTCAGCAATTGGTTTTAGCCATAAAGGCGCTGTTAATGTTAGACGAGCCAGAATATCGTGCAATGCAGCAAGCGGGTCGCCAACAAGCAGAGCAGGTGTTGTTGCCCGAAGTGATACATCAGTTAACCCAACTTTATCAGGAACTTTAGCATGAGTGGTACAGAACAGGATTTGACGGAGGCCATTGCTGAAGTCAAGATTGGCCCGGTTAAGGTGTCAGCCTTTAAAGATATGACGCATCTGCTGCAGTTTATTTTACCTGAGCAAGGCGAGAGCTATGCTGGTTCAGCCATTGCCATTAACCCTGAAAAAGTGTTAACTGCGATGGAAAATTCGGCCATTATGTCGGTTATCGAGCAAGCGGATATTCGTTATGCGGATGGTATCGGCGTGGTGAAAGTGATGCGTCGTCGGTTAGGTCGTCATGTTGAACGGATCCCTGGCTGTGAGCTTTGGCAACAACTGATGGCACGTGCGGCAAAACAACAAGTACCGGTGTTCTTAGTTGGCGCCAAGCCCGAGGTATTAGCGCAAACACAAGCCAAGTTACTGGCTGAGGGTGTTAACGTGGTCGGGGCTATTGATGGCTATTTTAAAGATGAAGCCGCGCTTATCGCTGCCATTAAACACGCCGATGCGAAAATTGTCAGCGTTGCCATGGGTTCGCCCAAGCAAGAATTATTGATCCAGCGTATTCAAGCTGCCCATCCTCACTGTTTTTATATGGGAGTCGGTGGCACTTATGATGTGTATACCGGTAATGTGAAACGTGCACCGGCCTTGTGGTGTAAATTAAATTTAGAGTGGGCGTATCGGTTGTTAGCGCAGCCCAGTCGCATTGGCCGTCAACTTCGTTTATTCCGATACCTTTGGTGGTATGGACTGGGTAAAATTTAAGGGAAGCACCATGTCGCAATGGCCATTAATCAGTGTATATATGCCGACTTACAATCGTGCGCAGATGGCGTGTCGCGCTATCGATTCGGTGTTAGCTCAAACTTATCCTAACATCGAGCTTATTGTGGTCGATGACGCCTCAAAAGATGACACCTTTGCGGTGTTATCCGATCGTTATGCATCCGATGTGCGTGTTCGAATTTTACGGCAAACCGAGGGGCAGGGGGCTTGTGCCGCGCGCAATAGAGCCATTGAAGTGGCTAACGGTGAATTTGTCACGGGCTTGGATGACGATGACGAATTTTTACCTCAGCGCCTAAGCCAACTTTATGCTGCTTATGATGATCGTTATAGCTGCGTGTGTTCGGCTTATTTGTGGGATTACGGCAGCTTTACTAAAACGTTGTTTGCGCAAAGACAAACCGTGAATTTGTCCAATTTACTGGATTTACACACCTTATCGAATCAAGCCTTAGTTAAACGTGAACGCATGCTGCAATTAGGCGGCTTCGACATTAACTTGGCCGCCTTTCAAGATTACGATATGTGGGTGCGAGTGGTCGCGGCTTATGGCCCTGCACTGCGTTTGGCGGAAGCCAGTTATCGCGTGCATGTAGGGCATGAGCAAGGCCGTATTACCAATTCACCGAAACGCTTAGATGCCCATCAGCAGTTTGTGGCGAAACATCGCCCTTTAATGAGCGAGCGTAACTTACAAAACCAGATGTTTTATCGGCTGACGATGCAGCATCATGTGCTGCGGTTCACAGAATTTTTAAGCCTGTGCCGTTATGGCATCGTTAAAGTGAAGTGGCGTTATTATATTAAACATAAATTAGCCGGTTTAAGTCAGTTGCGGATGCGATTGCTGAGCAAGGGCTTAAGTGGATTATTTAAAAAATAATGCCAAGCATCCGACATTACCTCAGTATTGCCACGCCACTTGATAAGCTTCTGGTGTTGCTCGCCTCGTTGTTGGTGTTTATTGATTGGGGTAATGGCCTGTTGTGGCATACCTTTGGTAGTAGTTTTGGTTTCTCGGCCAGTATTAAACTGCTGCTATTGTTGCTGTTAATTTACCGTGGTTGGCAGTTAAATCGTCAAGCCTTGCACTGGCCCTTGGCGTTAATGCTGCTGATGTTACCCGGGCCTTTATATGTTTTATGGCTAACAGGCCATCACTATGGCTTGGCCGATCTGCAATTAATCAGTAAATCAGCAGCGCTATTAGTGGCACTGGCTTATTTTTCTGAATTGGCGCGCCAGCAACCCCTGGCTTTTTTACGCTGGCTAGACGGTGTGTTTGCTGCCAGCTTTCTGCTGTTGTTTGTTAATAGCCTGCTGGGGTTAGCCGGGTACGGTGGCACGGCCTATCAGCCGATGGATGAAGTGGCGCAGCCCTTTCTTGGCGTAAAAGGTTTCTTTATTTCAACCAATGAGTTGTCAGGTTTGTTACTGGTGCTCAGCTGTTGGTTGTTAGTTCGCAGTTGGCAAGCGCTTCGCTGGTTCTATCCCTTGCTCAGTTTGGCGGCACTGTCGATAGCCGCGTTATTGCTAACGAAAACCGGTTTGTTTGGTGTGCTGCTGTTAGTGCTACTGATCCCCATTTTATTAACGCCACGCGCTTATTTTTACGCGAAACGGCAATGGCTGCTGGGGCTAGGCGCCATACTTCTGGGCCTATTGATGCTACTGCTGTGGCATTTAAGCAGTGTTCTGCAATGGGTAGGAATTTACGACAAGCTGCAATTTGCCTATGAACAGCGGGGTATTATGGGCATTATCTTGTCCTCTCGCGATTATTATTTACAGCGTAATTTCACCCTTGTCGCTGAGCGTTACCCTGAGTGGTTACAATTATTTGGTGTCGGCCAAGGTGGCTTGCGTCTGCATTTGAAAAAATACTTTATCGAATTAGATTTATTCGATCTGCTGTTGTTTTACGGTTTAGCCGGAGGCTTATTATTCGCCTTATCTTTTTGGCGCGTGTTTGGTTTAAGTGCCGGCGCCTTGAAAAAAGCTTCAGCCGCGGGGCCGGTGTTACTGTTAAATAGCCTGTTATTATTGGTCGCGTTACTCGCCGGACATGTCCTGACCTCCGGCATGTTATGACTACCTTGGGCATTGATTAATGCCGCCTTACTGGCACAGCAAGCATTGCCGCGAGCCCTGGCATTAACGCTTTTACAGACCGAAACGGGAGCCGCTGATGAAAGATCTGCTTGAGCCGCTAATTTATCCGCATAATCTGTTGTTATACGGGTTGTTATTCGCATGTATCGCTTATCGCAAAAAGGGCTTGTGGTGCTTATTGCTGTTTTACTATTTGCTTGGTAATACCTGGGTGGCTAATCAGGTAAGGCAATGGTATCAACAGCAAGCTGTTGCCTCAGCACCCAGTGTATTAGGGCAAACGCCTGATTTATTTGTGATGTTAGGCTGTGGTGGCTCAGCCGAGCAGATACCGGCCTGTGCAGCAGCGCGTATTCAACAATTAAAGAGTGAAATTGCCCGGTTACCCCAAGCGGCGCCGCTGGCGGTGATTATCACCACGCGCTATTGCGAGCCTTATTTAGCTGCACTACAACAGACGGTAACGCATGGCGCTATCGATTGTTTTGATGCGGGTGAAAATACTTATCAAGAGTTTCAAGCCCTTGCTAAGCGCTTAAACCCACAACACGCTATTCGCTTTATCACCAGTGATTTTCATAGCTGGCGGGTGCGACAGTTAATTAAAGAATATCAATTATCAGCCAGTGTGGGTGTGGTGCGCTCGCAAACGTTTCGCCCGGTCAATTGCAGTTTAAACTGCCTGTTAACGGTCAACTTAAGTAATTTGGATTTGTACAGTAAGCTGATGGCCGAGTTTGCCAGTTATGCGGTGTATCGCGTGGCCGGCAAAGAGGTGACTGGCGTGGTGTCCGACTAAATAACACCAGACCAAGCAGACTCTCGGCACTGGCACCAAACAGGTGGGTTACTGGCGTGGTGTCCGATTAAATAACTTCAGACCGAGCAGACTCTCGGCACTAGCACCAAACAGGTGGGTTACTGGCGTGGTGTCCGACTAAATAACACCAGGCCAAGCAGACTCTCGGCACTGGCACCAAACAGGTGGGTTACTGGCGTGGTGTCCGACTAAATAACACCAGACCTAGCAGACAACCGACACTGGCACCAAACAGGTGGGCATCGATGGCAACATCAGCGTTAATTTGTGCCGCCAAGGCTAAATCAGGCGCAGAGAATTGTTCGCTAAGGATCTTTACCAGTACACCCGCTAAAATGAGATAGCCGGTACGAAAGCCTTGTTTAATATCAATGACCGCGCCATAGCATAAAATGCCATGCAAAACGCCTGATAACCCTACGTAATACAGCATGTCAGGCGCCAGCCACCATAATCCCGCACTTGTGCCCAAGCCTAAGATCAGTAATTGCCAGCCAAAGGCTAAGCGCCCTGGTAAATGCCCATGGATCAGCATAATTAACAGCAAACCCACCATATTCATCAGCAAATGATAGGCATTACTGTGTAATAAATGGCCGGTCAGAACACGCCATACTTCACCTTGGCCAATGGCTGGTCGGCTGTATTGCAGCAGCTCATGCCATGCTAAGGGACTAAAATGTAACAAGAATATTAAAAAACCTAGCAACAAATAGGGCGCATAAGATTTAATTGTTTGAGATAGCATAGTGCTGGTTGATCTTATTATAGGAACTGAGTAGGGTGTTTATGACTGTATTATAAGGAAAGTCTTGATAATGAAAAGCACTCTTATCCCACTCGTTTCGTTATTCCTCATAAGTTTTGCCCCCAGCTTATTAGCCCAAGCTACGCAAGAAACGCGTGAGCCTGAAGCTACTACTGGTATAGTGCAACAACAACTTACCCGCTTTCCTACGGCAATGGTCTCTGCGGCGCATCCTTTAGCATCTGATGCGGGCGAGCGCGTGTTGCGAGCTGGCGGCAGTGCCATTGATGCGGCTATTGCCACACAGTTAGTGCTGGGTTTAGTTGAACCACAAAGCTCAGGGATCGGCGGCGGCGCTTTTATCTTACATTGGCAAGCGGATAACCAAGCCTTAACCACTTTTGACGGTCGTGAAACGGCACCTGCTGCGGCGGGTCCTTATTTATTTGCCGATCATGGCAAGGTGATGAGTTGGCGCGAAGCTTATGTTGGCGGTAAATCGGTGGGGGTGCCGGGTGTACTTAAAGCCTTAGCCGATGCCCATCAACGCTACGGCCAACTGCCTTGGGAATCGCTATTTACCGATGCCATTACCTTAGCCGAGCAGGGCTTTGCCGTGAGTAGCCGCACCTCGAAGCAATTAGCGATGGGTTGGAACAGTGGTTTGAAGCAGCTGTCGCCGGCCAAAGAGTTTTTTTATCCGAATGGCAGCCCATTACTTGAAGGCGCAACGCTGAAAAACCCGGCGTATGCGGCGCTGTTACGTAACATTGCCAAAGAAGGGGTCAGTGCTTTTTATCAAGGTGAAAATGCCGAGGCGATGGTCAAAACGGTGCAACAAGCCGCGATTAACCCAGGCAGTTTGGCGTTATCTGATTTAGCCAATTATCAAGCCATTGAACGCGATGCGCTCTGTGTGGCGTATCGGGTATATCAAGTGTGTGGCATGGCCCCCCCTAGCTCTGGTGGCCTTGCGGTGTTGCAAATGCTCGGTATTCTAGAGCATTTCCCACTGGCCGAGATGCAGCCCAATAGTGCCCAAGCTGTGCATGTCATCAGCCAAGCCTCTCGCCTCGCTTTTGCTGACCGCGATCTGTATGTCACTGATCCGGCTTTTGGTCATGTGCCGCTAGCCGGTTTGCTCGATCCGGCCTATTTAAAGCAACGCGCCAGCCTGATCAGTGCTCAAGATCACATGGCCACAGCGGGTATCCCGCTGGGTGCTGAAGCACAAACCACCTCAAAGGCAGTGGAGTTTCCGAATACCAGTCATTTTTCGGTAGTGGATGCAAAAGGTAATGCGGTGAGTATGACCACCAGCATCGAAAATGTGTTTGGCTCAGGTTTAATGGTTAACGGCTATTTGCTTAATAACCAGTTAACGGATTTTAGCTTAGCGCCTCGCGATGGTGAGCTTTGGGTAGCCAACCGTGTTGAAGGTGGTAAAAGGCCTCGCAGCTCGATGGCACCGATGATGGTATTTGATGCCGATAATAATTTACGTTTAGTGATTGGTTCGCCCGGTGGCAGCCGTATTATCAATTATGTGGCGTTAAGTATTATCGCCCTATTAGATTGGGATTTAGATGTGCAGCAAGCCATCAACTTGCCTCGTTTTACCCATCGCAATGATTATTTGGCGTTAGAGCAGGGCACGCCGTTGGCTGAGTTAAAAGAGAGCTTAACCGCAATGGGTTATAATGTGCGGATCCAAGATCTCAACAGTGGTTTACACGCCATTGAAGTACAAGCAAAACAGCTCGAAGGTGCTGCAGATCCCCGCCGCGAAGGCAAGGTCAGTGGTTTTTAAGCGTGAGGTTGGAGTAATAATGACTATCTTGATTGAGCAAGCGGCCAGCGGTGTGTTAACACTGACGATGCAGCGCCCTGAAAAAAAGAATGCGTTAAATCTGGCGATGTATCGGCAGCTTACGGCGGCATTACAACAAGCACGGCAGCAGTCACAGACCAAGGTTGTGGTAATTCAAGGGAATGCAGATTGCTTTACCAGTGGTAATGATTTGCAAGATTTTTTATCTGCGGGTGCTTTAGATATGCAGCATCCGGTGGTGCAGTTTTTATACGAAGCCGCCAGTTTCCCCAAACCCTTAATAGCGGCTGTGGCAGGGCTGGCCATTGGCATCGGTACTACGCTATTGCTGCACTGCGATCTGGTTTACGCTGCGCCTGCCAGCCGTTTGCAGATGCCGTTCACACTTCTGGGGTTATGCCCTGAAGCCGCATCCAGTTTATTATTACCGCAGATCGCCGGTTACCAGCGCGCCGCGCAATATTTGTTATTGGGGGAGGCTTTTAGCAGTGAGCAAGCCGCACAATTTGGCTTAGTGAATGACATTGTGCCGGCCGAGCAGTTATTGGCCTTTGTTGCGGCCAAAGCAGAAACGCTGGCGGCATTACCTAGCGAAGCGGTGTTACGCAGTAAGGCGCTATTAAAGGCCCCTCAACAGGCGTTAGTGCAGCAAGTGATTGGCCAGGAGTTGCTGGATTTTCAGCAGTTATTGTCATCTGACGCTTGCCAACAACAGCTGGCTGCTTTTTTTAAGCGGCGCTAAGGCTAAGCGAAGCACTGACTTAGCCTTAGTACCGCCATTAACTAACGAATGGCGGTACTAAACTTGTCGGCTTGTACCGTTTTGACTAGCCAGGAACCTCGATGTCTTACCATTTCAACTGTCCGAGTGTCTTGCACGCGTTTGTTATCAAATTCGCCATCAAAAACCAGCTGAATAGTCGCATCGTTATCGTACTGCTGGCGCAAATTACGACCGCTATTGTTGACGTTAATCACTACGGTATCAAAGCTCATATTCAATAGAGTACGGCTGACTTGTTTTACCGAGCCGTAAGACTCTAAAAGTTTGGCGTATTCGTTGGTCGACAAGCTTTTCGCCCGATTTAAATCTTTTTCATTATAAATAGCATGAAAAAATTCACCGGCAATAAATTCAGGCGTGCCAACTTGCGCATTAACTTGCGGGTTGTCTTCAGTACAGCTGGCTAACAGCAATAGCAGTGGTAACAGTAGGAGTTTTAAATAAGCCATAACATCATATTTTCCTTAAGCGATAGCAGAATTGTGGGTGTTTTCAGGCTATCTGTAAAGAAAAAGGCGGCGAAAAGCCTATTTATCCGGCCATCCATGGCCGACAACGGGGCTTAAGCACACCTGTCATGCTTCACTGACGGGCATCAAAGCTAAAGCCGCCTTTATCCATTAGGCTTCTAATTCTTGCTCGGTGAAAATATTGGCGAACAAGGGGCTTGATAAGTAACGCTCTGCCGCGCTGGCTAGGATCACCACGATATTTTTACCGGCAAACTCGGGTAACTCGGCTAAACGTGCTGCGGCAACTACCGCGGCACCTGATGAGATACCGGCTAAAATGCCTTCTTCTTTCATCAAGCGATGTGTCATGGCAATGGCATCATCACTGCTGACTTGCTCAACCCGATCAATTAAATCGACATCTAACACACCAGGAATAAAACCGGCACCGATACCTTGAATTTTATGTGGGCCAGGTTTGATTTCTTCACCGGCTTTAACTTGGCTAATGACCGGCGATTCCGACGGCTCAACCGCCACGGTGACCAGTGGATGCTGCTTCTCTTGTTTTAAAAAGCGACTGACACCCGTGATAGTACCGCCAGTACCAACACCGGCAATAAACACATCCACTGCGCCGTCTAAATCATTCCAAATCTCTGGGCCGGTCGTTTCAAAGTGAATTTGTGGGTTAGCCGGGTTATCGAACTGACCCAAAATGAGGTATTTATCTGGGTTAGACGCTTGAATTTCTTTGGCTTTTTCAATCGCGCCTTTCATGCCTTTTGGCCCTTCAGTTAACACCAAGTTGGCGCCTAAGGCTTTTAACAATTTACGACGCTCTAAACTCATGGTGGCCGGCATGGTGAGGGTGAGCTTGTAACCGCGGCTCGCCGCCACAAATGCCAGTGCGATACCCGTGTTACCTGAGGTTGGCTCGACTAATTCGGTGTCTTTTGTCAGGATGCCACGTTTCTCTGCATCCCAAATTAAAGCGGCGCCTAAGCGACATTTCACACTAAAGCTTGGGTTGCGTGCTTCAATTTTGGCATAGACATTGGCGCCTTTAACGACACGGTTTAATTTGACCAAAGGGGTGCGGCCGATCGACAATGTGTTATCTGCGTATACATTAGCCATAAAAACTCCAAAAAAAGATAGGGAATAACCATTACAATAACCCATAGCATACGCGGCCTAGCTAAAAATTAAAGTAGCAATTTGCTATAACATATATCAGTTTTTTCACTAAGCACGGAGCCTGTATGGCCTTTCAAAGTACCGAAAACTACATCGTGTCTGCCGAGCTGGCACTGGCGGTTAATGCCGCTGTTATCCTAGAAAAACCCTTATTAATTAAAGGCGAACCGGGCACCGGTAAAACACGTCTGGCCGAAGAGCTTGCCGAGAGTTTGGGCACTGAGCTAATTCAGTGGCATATTAAGTCCACCACCAAAGCGCAACAGGGCTTATATGAATATGATGCCGTGTCACGCTTGCGTGATAGCCAACTAGGCAGTGAAAAAGTGCAACATATTGCCAATTATATTAAACCGGGCAAACTGTGGCAGGCCTTTACTGCGGCAAAACGACCTGTGTTGTTGATTGATGAAATTGATAAAGCCGACATCGAGTTTCCGAATGATTTGTTGCATGAGTTGGATCGGATGGCGTTTTATGTGCATGAAACCGGTGAGCATATCAGCGCTGAGCAGCGGCCGATTGTGATTATTACCTCCAATAATGAAAAAGAGTTGCCGGATGCGTTTCTCAGGCGCTGCTTCTTTCATTACATTCGCTTTCCTGATGCCGAGGTGTTACGCGAGATTGTGGCGGTGCATTTTCCGACTATTCGTCAGCAATTACTCAGTACCGCACTTGAGGTGTTTTTCGAGTTACGTGAGCTACCGGGTTTAAAGAAAAAGCCGTCTACCTCCGAGCTACTTGACTGGTTAAAATTATTGTTAGCCGAGCAAATTCCAGCCGAAGTGTTGCAACAGAAACAGCAGCAGGGCGGCTTAATGCCGATGTTCGGCGCGCTTTTAAAAAACGAGCAAGATGTGCAGTTGGTTGAAAAACTGGCGTTTATTGCTAAGCGGGGGCGCTAGAATGTGCCCGTTAAGTGTTTTATCGACTGCCATCGTGTGTTGTTATGCTGATTGAGTTTTTTTTCACCCTGCGCAAATACGGCTTAAAAGTCAGTATTACTGAGCTGCTGGATTTACTCAACGCGCTAGCGCAGCAGGTGATTTTCGCCGATAGCGAAGCCTTTTATCAGCTGGCGCGTTTAATCATGGTGAAAGACGAGAGTCAGTATGACAAGTTTGACCGTGCCTTTGCTGAGTATTTTGAAGGGGTCGCGGCGGTCGATCTAGCCAGCAGCATTCCTGATGAATGGCTCATCCCGGATATTATTCGTCAGTTATCAGCGGAAGATAAAGCGGCGTTAAAAGGGCTGGGCAGTTTAGAGGCCTTAATGGCGCAGTTGCGTGAGCGTTTGGCCGAGCAGCAAAAACGCCATGCTGGCGGCAATAAGTGGATCGGCACCGGTGGTACCTCGCCGTTTGGCGCTTATGGCTTTAACCCAGAAGGCGTGCGCATTGGCCAACAAGGCAGTGGTGCGCGCCGCGCGGTAAAAGTGTGGGATAAACGCGAGTTTAAAGATTTAGACAGCAATACTGAGCTCAATAATCGCAGTATTAAGTTGGCGCTACGTCAGTTACGGCGCTTTGCCCGCAGTGGTGCGGCGACGGAATTGGATTTAAACGGCACCATTCAAGCCACCTCAGAGCAGGGCGGTTATCTGGATCTGCGCTTTGTACCCGAGCGACATAATGCCATCAAGGTACTCATGTTTTTTGATGTGGGTGGCTCGATGGATGATCATATCACGCTTTGTCAGCAACTCTTTTCGGCCGTGAAAACCGAGTTTAAGCATCTGGAGTTTTTTTACTTTCATAATTGCGTATATGAAGGTGTCTGGCGTGATAATAGCCGACGGTTTACCGAACAAACCTCAGTGCTTGATGTGATCCACACTTACGGTAGTGATTACAAGCTGATTTTTGTTGGGGATGCCACCATGGGCCCTTATGAAATTGACTATCCTGGCGGCAGTGTTGAACACTGGAATGCCGAGCCGGGGCGAGTGTGGTTAAACCGTTTGCTGCAACAATACCCCAAAGCGGCGTGGTTAAATCCGCAGCCGCTGGCATGGTGGGGGCATTATCATTCCATCAGTCTGATGCAAAGCATTATGCAGCAGCGTATGTTTCCGTTAACCCTTACCGGTTTATCTGATGCCATTAAAAGCCTTAGCTAAGCGCAACGGCCATAGCTATTGGCGCCGCTTAATAGGAGTATCCGGATGAGCGCGGAACTCAGTGTTATTCTACTGACTACAGTATTGTTGTTACTGGCCTACTTTTGGTTATACCCCAGAGTGGCTGGCGCTGATCTAAAAAAAGTGGCGTTATTGGATGGCTTAACTACCGTCATCGCGCTTGGCATCGTGGGTACCAAGTATTGGCAAACAGAGCAAGTGTTTGAGTTGGCTGGTCTGCACCTTAACTGGTTTTGGTTTACGCTGGCATGTTATCTGATCCTCGAAATTCCTTTGTCGATTTGGTATCTAAAACGATTTCGAGCAAAGTAATGAGCATTTCTTTCAACACGAATGACTTAAAGACATTTTTTGCCAATGGCGAGGGGTGACTCGTCGTAACACTTTAACATTATGATGTCATGTTGCAAACCCGCTAAGACGTTTATCGCCTTAGCGGGTTTTTTAGGGGGTATGCTTTACTAAACAGTGAACCTATATGACAGTGGCTTTACTGCCGGAAGCTCGGCATCAGCGCGGGGATCCCCGGTAGCATACCGACAATCGCCATCACCGTAGTTAACACGATAAACATCACCAGTGGGATGATCCAACGGCTCATATGGGTTAACTCAGCGCTACGTTCTTTACAGCCAATTAAGCCTAAGTTGTCCAACAGAATGGTTAATGACCAACCAAAAGCGGGATTAACCAAGGTTGAAGCAAAGACCACAATGGCTGCGGATTGAGTGGTTTTACCTTCACGGGTCATTTCCATGCCCGCCTCTAACAGGGGAATAAACACCCCAACAATTAAGGCGACACACAATACCGGTTGCCAAATGGCCAGATCCATCGGGTAACCCCAGATCCCTGCAATAATACAAAATAGCGCGGTGAGGATAGCACCTGCGGGGATAGGGCGTTTAGCAATAGCGGCAGGAACAATATAGGTTCCCCAAGAAGACGCAAAGTTAGCCCCGCCGAGCAATGAGCCAAAGGTTTGTCTGGCTGAAGCGCTTAACATGGTGTCATCAATGTTCATTAATACTTTTTCAGTCCGTTGTGGGTAACTGATTTTTTGAAACACTTGATGACCTAAAAAGTCAGGTGACCACATGGCTACGGCAAGGATGGCAAAAGGCAGAACCACCACAAAGCTTTCTATTGTGGGTAAACCTAGCATCCAGCCGGTGTTGTCACCCCACCAGTACATCGGGTTCATATTAGGTAAGCCCGGTGCCGTATGAAACTCAAAAGGCGCGCCAAGAGCAAAGGCCATCGCGCCCCCTAAAAAGCAGCTTAAGGGCACGGCTAACCAGCGTTTCTTAAAATGTTCTAAGAACGCATAGAGCAATATGGTCGATAGGATGACCACAAAGGCGATATGCGTTTTTTCGATCCCTTCTGCCCAAACGAACAATTTTTTTACCTGCGAGGTGGTACCTATAAAGCCGAGGTACAGCAGTAAGCCGCCACAAACGCCTTTACTGGTCAGTCGTGCCAATAAGCTACCACCTTTACTGAGCGCTAAAATTAAACCAAAAGCGCCAATTAACAGACCAAAGGCCATCGGGTGACCGCCTGTTGCGACAACAATCGGGATCAACGGGATCAGTGGGCCATGGGTGCCGGCTAAGTTAGCGGTGGGTAAAATAAAACCGGAAAATAACAGAATAAATACCGAAACGATTAAGAGTTCGTAACGTACGTTCTCAAGAATAAACGCATCGCCTAAACCTAATGCATTGGCAAAGGTCGCAGCAATGGCGGCCACCATAACGACTTTACCGATGGTGGCGGCCATTGCTGGGATGGTATCTTCAAACTCGAATCGATAATCTCGAAACGGTAAATTAGGCCGCCAACGTTTTGGCTGCATAATTTGCAGTTCATGCTCGAGGTACGCTTCACGGCTACTGAACTCAGAACTGGGTTTGTGTAAATTTTGGTAGCTATCAGTAACGGCGTGCTCCGTCGTTACCTGTGCAGCTGCAGACAAGCTGTCATCTTCAGGCTTGGTGTTCATGTTATCCCCGGCAACATAGTTGCTACTAAAAAATTAAAATCACGGCTTTTTTTATAAGCAATTACATGTTGAGGCAGCAGAATAAAGCAGCCGTCAGAAAATTGTTATTAGTCAAAGGTCGAGGTTGACAGAAATTTATGCGGTTTTAGTGTAATACCGTTAAGGTGAGTGTGGTTTTTCTGCTGCGTTGATGCTGACGCGAGGGCAGGTTGTTGTGTGTGATGTGTGAAGGTTTTATCTTAGCAAGAAAGCCGTCAGCTAAAGCATGACAGCGAGTCAGGGCCGTGATGTGGATGGGCGAATCTTTGCTGACCCGCACAAGGTGAAAAAAACGGACATGCGCTGTCCGTTATGAAAGAGGTGAAAAAGCAACGCTGATTTTGTGGCTAATCGTCTTGCTCTGCCGCCGCATTGCGCGCTTTACGTTCTTGCATCTCATTATAAGCGGCGTTAATTTCATCGAGCACTGCATCGATATCGGCTAACTGTTCATCTTCGGCAAATTCACCGGTCAGTTCAGTGTCAGGATTCAGGTTACCGGCTTCAAATAAGGCCCAGATTTCTTTAGCATATTTTGTGTTTAATAGCTCTGGCGCAAATTGCCCATAATATTGGGTAATATTATTCACGTCTCGGCTTAACATCCACTGAGCGTTGTTATTGGCTGCCGCATCCACTGCTTGAGGTAAGTCAATAATGACCGGGCCAGTAGGATCTTGCAGTACATTAAATTCAGAGAGATCGCCATGCACCAAACCTGCGGCTAACATGCGCAAAATATGTTGCATCATGGTTTTGTGATCGCGTTTGGCTTGCTCGGGTTCTAACGTAATATCATTTAAACGCGGCGCGACATCGCCATCTTCGTCTAAAATTAATTCCATCAGCAAGATGCCATCATAACAACCGTAAGGCTCAGGTACGCGTACTCCGGCATCGGCTAACTTATATAAAGCATCCACTTCGGCATGTTGCCAGCTTTCTTCTTGTTGCTCACGGCCAAAGCTTGAACCTTTTTCCATGGCGCGAGCGCGGCGTGAGCTGCGCACTTTGCGGCCCTCTTGATACTGTACCGCTTTTTTAAAACTGCGTTGGCTAGCATCCTTATACACTTTGGCACATCGAATGGCGTTACCGCAACGAACGACATAGACAGAGGCTTCTTTGCCGCTCATCAATGGCCGTAATACTTCATCGATAATACCTTCATCAATTAAAGGTTGGATGCGTTTTGGTGTTTTCATAACACCCCTATAGTAAATTGGCGAAGTGCCAAAGGTTAAGCCGAACCATGGCAATAGGCTGCGGTTGCAGCAGCATATTGCCAACGGGAGGTTACAAATCTAAATAATGTGGCCAACCTAGCAGTGGGCTGGTTAAACCGTGTTTATGTTCAAAGGCATCGAGTTTTTCTGGCGATGCGTCTAACCGTTGCTGTTTTTGATATTCACGGCAAAACAACAAGGTACGCTGTAAGGCAGGATGAAAATGCTGGCCCAGATCCTGGCGGATCGCACTGGCGTTTTCAGCGGGCAATTCAGCTAATACCGCTTCGGTTTGTAACATCAGGTAAGCATCATTAAACCAATGCTCGGCAAAGTCAATTTCGCGTAGCCGACGTTTTAAATCTTGCTTTACTTGACCACCACCGGTCAAAGCACGATAGAGCACAATCTCAGCCAACACTTCTTCTAAGCTAAAATGCTCGAATTCATCAAATTGTTGCCGTTGATAAAACTGTTGTCGTAATAGCTGCATCGCCTGAAAACGATGATGCTCGGTCAAGGCTTGTTGATAGGCTGGCCAACCTTGCCACTCTTCCGCATCTGGCGGACAAGACACTTGTGACAGCAATTGTTCATCAACCTCGCCATATAAGGAACTCTTGCCTGAGGTTTTACGATGCACAGTGCTGAGCATGTGCCAGCCTTTTTGAAACGGTTTAACCAAACCTTCAGGCGCTAATAAGAGCTGGAGAGCCCGTACTTGATCTTTATCGCTTAATGCCATCAGGCCCAGACTGACAATGCCGATGACATCGTAAGCGGCTTGTTCTAACAGGTGCATCTTGTATTTGTTATAGAACTTGTCAGCAAACTTTAGGCTCATCAACACGGCTTTGCTTTTAATTTGCGCTAATTCAGCGGCATTTAATTGTTCTGCCGCTTGCGCGTGTCGAATCACCTGCGTTAAAAAGGGGCCTTGCTGGCTATCCCGCACCACTAACTGCATGAAAATTATCCCTAATCCAAAAAGCTAAACATATCGTCGACTTCGCTAAATTCGTCTTCAGCTTGGTTTTTCTCTTTAGCTTGCATCACCAACTCGGTAGCAAATTTATTGATAATACCTTCCCAGCCAGATTTTTCATTGCGGATCAGCGCTTTAATGGCTGTTTCTACCTTAGGAGTTAATTGGCGGATCAGCGCCAATAAGCTCTTCGGATCATCATAGCCAATATTGTGGGCATCTTCGGCAAGCTGGCGTTCAGTGAAGCTTTCGGCCTCTTCTAAATGTTCTTCATCTTCATACAGCTTATCTTCCCAGTAGTTTTCATACTCTAGAATTTCACCGCGATAAATTTCGATAAAAGGAATGGATAAATAGAACAAGCCGGCGGGATCTTCAGCAATACACTCTAAAATCTCGGCCTGCTTCTCTTCGTTATCTTGGGTGCGGATCAGGTAAGTTAAAAAATCAAAGGTATGCTGTTTCAGATCTTCCGCATTGTTTTTGATTTTTTCTTCCCAATACAAGGGTTGCTGACACACAATATCGCGGATCTTCTCTGGCGTCATCAGCTCAGAAATAATCGACGGGAACGATAAGTCATGCTGGCTGTTCATTTGTGTTAGCGTAACAATATCAATTTGCTCAATCACATCAACCAGTTGTTGATCGCTCATGGTGTTGGCAATAATCTCAAAACGCTTACTGGCTTGTTTTGGTTCGACTAGCGCTAATTCTTTTATTTCTGCTGCAGCAATAGCAATTAAATCAGTACTCACTCTCAGCCCTCCCGGTTAAAGCGGATTTCATCATATTGATCGTCGTAGCCTTCTTCATCGCTATCGTCGTCATCGTGTTCGTCATCACCACCAAAACCATAGGGTGCGTCTTCTTGTTCATCATCGCTGTCATCAGCCGCGTGGCCTTTGGGTATGGCCACATTTTGCGTTAGTAAATACAGTGCGGCACAGGCTTCAATTAACATCGTTTCAGAATAATCACGAATGGCTTTTACCAAGGGCAAATCCGCATTATTAAAGGCGACAGACACTTTAAACTCTTCCCAACTGGGCTTTTTAGCGGCGCTTAACCATTGCTGCCATTTTGCTGCCGCGGCAGGGGGGAACTTAACGCGGCCATAAAGCGCCATCGGTAAATACTCTGGTACCGACTCAAGCATTTCAGGATCAGCTAGTAATACGGCTTTCATTTTGCTAGTAAATTGCTCAAGCGCTTTCGGATTTTCTGGGTCGCTATACGAATCTATATTTTCACCGGCGTCGGTTTGTAAGGCGCGGATCCGTGCCAAGTTTAATTTGCTGCTCATGATGGCCTCAGGCGTAATATTCGTCCCACAGCTCACGCATTGCGGCTGCAGGATCGGTAACAATAACGTTATTAAAATCTTTTAAGAAGGCGCTACGTAACTTCGGATTTCCCAGCACTTCATAGGCTGTTTTGACCCGTTGTAATTGATTGGCGGCTTGCTGCAATTCTTCTTCTGATAAACCGTGTAGTTTATCGGGGTGAAACTTATTGGCTAAGCGGCGATACGCTTTTTTAATCTCGTCATCACTGGCATTAGACTTTACGCCCAGTACCCGAAAGTGATTAATCATGTTGTTATCCTGTACAGACGGCGACTAGGGGGTTAAACAGTAAATTATAGCCGCAAATCATAGCAGATCTGATGCAGTGTTGGCAGCGCATTATGCAATTCCACTTTATTAAGTTTAGCCACTTGAGTAATGCGCTATTTAGCCGCATCATATGCAGGCCTATGTTACGTTTACACTGCACTTTTAAGCGTCGTAACAGGTTTTTCTCTGCATCGAGGTGTTATGCGCTGGTTTAGCGGTTTAATCATTCTGTTGTATCTAACGGTACTTTGCACACCGCATTCGTCTGCGGTGTATGACGTTAGAGTATTGCCGCAGATAGACAGCCAGTTGCAAGCGGTGCCTGTGGCACTGCCGCAGTTTTTAGCTAACGAAGCGGATGAAGAACCCGATCAGCCTGATGTTGCCCTGCTTAGTCGCAACCTTGGGCAAGGGCATCTTAGTACCGTTGTTGCGCTGACGCAGCGCTTAGCGGTGTTGGCCAACCGCTTATTTTCATCTGCGCAAGCACGCGCCCCCCCTTTGTTCCTCAGCATTTAGATTATGGCGCGACCCATTGTGGTTCGTCGCACTGTTTAAGATAGCTTAACCAAAGCCAAGAAGCGCTTTGGTGTGAGAGGAAAATATGGTTTTTATTGATATTGCGCTTATGCCTGGCAAAGCGTTATTGCCTGTGCTTTTTATATTATTTACCCCGCTGTTACTTCAAGTGTGTCGGCATGTTGATGCGCCTGTTAGCAAGGAGCCGCTATGCTAAACAAGAATGCAACTTGGCAGGTATGCATGGTGATCAGTTTGCTGCTGTTGGCACTGATTTATGCACTGCCTAATCTGTATCCAGCCGATCCGGCACTGAGTATCAGTGCAACCCGTGGCGCGAAAATCAGCGAACAAACTCAGGCGCAGTTAAGCCAAACGCTGCAACAAGCGAATATCCCCGTTAAAGCCCTGCAATTACAAGATGGTCAAGTACTGTTACGTTTTGCTGATACCGAAGCACAGTTACAAGCGCAAACGCTGTTCAACAAAACACTTGATCATAATTATGTTACGGCCTTGAGTTTAGCGCCTGCCACGCCCGCGTGGTTAGCCCGGATTGGTGCGACGCCAATGAAGTTGGGTTTAGACTTACGCGGTGGCGTGCATTTTTTGTTAGCGGTGGATATGCAAGCGGCACAGCAAAAACACATGAATGATTTGCAGCAACGACTGCGTGTGGAAATGCGGCAAGCCGATATCCGTTATCGCAGCGTGCAAGCCGATCCAACTGATGCTCAACTGCAGATTGCACTGCGAAGTGCTGCTGATTTAGCCTCGTTAGAATCACTGCTGTCAAAACGAGATCGACAGTGGTTGCTCAGTCGTGCCGATGATGGTGTTACTTTGCTGTTGCAACTGTCAGAGCTGCAATTAAAAGCGCTGCGTGAAGAGGCGCTGGAGCAAAATATAACGATTTTGCGTAATCGGGTAAACGAAATTGGTGTGGCCGAGCCGATTGTGCAGCGCCAAGGTGCCGATCGGATTATTGTGCAATTACCCGGTGTGCAAGATACCGCGCAAGCCAAAGAGATTTTAGGGGCGACGGCTTCGTTAGAGTTTCGCCTGGTGAACACTCAAGCTGATTTAGCCGCTGCGCTCGCCGGTCGCGTACCCGCCGATGCTGAGCTATTCCAAACCCGTGACGGGCAGCCCATTTTACTTGAAAAACGTATTATGCTGACCGGGGATCGGATCACCGATGCCAGCTCTGGCTACGATGAATATGGCATGCCGCAAGTCAGTATTATGTTGGATGCACAGGGTGGCGAATTGCTATCGGCAGGCACTAAAAACGCCACCGGGCGGCGCATGGCGTCGGTGTTTGTTGAATACAAAGCCAGTGCCGAGCGTGCTGAGGATGGCAGTGCCGTGCTGATTAAACAGCAAGAGGTGATAAATGATGCCACCATTCGTATGCGCCTTGGCCATAGTTTTCAAATTACCGGTTTAAGCTCGTCTGCTGAAGCTCAACAGCTGGCGTCGTTATTACGCGCGGGCGCCTTAATCGCACCGATCCAAATCTTAGAAGAACGCAGCATCGGCCCTAGTTTAGGCCAAGAAAATATTAAGCTTGGTATGCAAGCCATCTCTTTTGGCATGCTGGCCGTGTTGTTGTTTATGCTGGTGTATTACAAAGGCTTTGGTTTGGTCGCGAATGTTGCTTTGCTCGCCAATGTGGTGTTGCTGGTGGGGTTATTGTCGATGATCCCAGGCGCCACCCTAAGTTTGCCCGGCATGGCCGGCATAGTGTTAACCGTTGGCATGGCAGTGGATGCCAATGTGTTGATCTTTGAGCGGATCAGAGAAGAGCTCAGCGCAGGGCGCTCTGTGCAACAGGCTATTCATGAAGGCTATGATCGCGCCTTTGCCACCATTGCCGATTCCAATATTACCACCTTGTTAGTGGCATTAATTCTGTTTGGCATTGGCACCGGCCCGGTGAAAGGTTTTGCTATTACGTTGGCGCTGGGGATCTTAACCTCGATTTTTACTGCAGTGCTGTGTACTCGCCTGCTCGTTAACATGATTTGGGGTGGCCGCCGTGTGCAGTCACTGTCTATTTAAGGGGTATTTGATGCAAGTATTTAACTTTACACAACCGGCTAATTTTATGCGCTATAAATGGCTGGCCGTGAGTGTGTCAGTGCTGCTGGTGCTTAGCTCGTTGATGCTATTAGCCACGCGTGGTTTAAATTGGGGTTTAGATTTTACTGGCGGTACAGTGATTGAAGTGGCATTTCAGCAAGCCGCTAATTTGGTGCAAGTGCGCGAGGTCTTGGCCGGTGCCGGTTATGCCGATGCTGTTGTGCAATTGTTTGGCAGTAGTCAGGATGTGTTAATCCGTATTCCGTTGCAGCAGGGGCTTGCACAAACACAGTTGGGCAACACGGTATTAGGCGCGTTAACGCAGCAGATTGATCCTTTGATCAGTTTGCAGCGCATTGAGTTTGTGGGGCCAAGTGTTGGCGCGGGCTTAAAGCAAGATGGGAGCTTAGCGTTGCTAGTCGCCTTATTAGGTATTTTACTCTATGTCACCCTGCGCTTTGAATGGCGCTTGTCACTTGGGGCCGTTTTGGCTTTAGGGCACGATGTAATTTTAACGCTGGGTTTATTTTCATTATTGCAGTTAGAGTTTGATCTGACGGTTTTAGCGGCGGTATTGGCGCTGATTGGTTATTCAATCAACGATACGATTGTGGTATTTGATCGCATTCGCGAGAGCTTTCGCAAACTGCGTGATAGTAGCGCGGAAGAAACCATTAACCATGCCATTACCACCACCTTAAACCGTACGGTTATTACCTCGTTAACTACGCTATTGGTGTTACTGGTACTGTTTTATATGGGAGGTGCACTGATCCATGGTTTTGCAACGGCGTTGTTGTTCGGTATTTTGGTCGGCACCTATTCGTCAGTTTATGTGGCCAGTGCCATCGCTTTAGTGTTGGGTTTAACGCGGGAAGATTTGCTGGTGCCCGTGATTGAGAAAGAAGGCGCCTCGAATGATTTGCCACTATAAAAGTGCTTAAGGGTAGGTCGTTAATCATTTGACGTTCAGCATACTAGGCTGAATAGGGCAGAAAATAGCACCGGTCATCGGATATGAGCGGTGCTCTTTAAAGCAACCAAGGGTATCAGCACGCTATTGAGGGGGGGAGTCGCTCAGTTGAAAAGGACCTGAGTCCTTTTCAACAGAGTTACTGTGCCACTACAATAAAAGTGTACTGTATAGCGGTTGCGCTTTTTCAGGCAACTTTTATAGCTAAAAAACGCGATGGCTTAATAACCTTGTGCGTGAACATCTCGAACCGCCCGGCCCGAAGGATCGGTCATTTCAGCCATTTTGGCATCCCAAGCTAAGGCTTCTGGTGTGGAACAAGCGACAGACTTACCGCCTGGCACACAAGAGATGGCACCTGCATGTGGGAAATGCTCTTCAAAGATCACCCGGTAGTAATAGGCTTCTTTGCTATCTGGCGTGTTGACCGGGAAGCGGAAGCTGGCGGTGGCCATCTGCTGATCAGACACTTCTTTTGCGGCATGCGCTTTTAAGCTGTCAATCCAGTTGTAACCGACGCCGTCCGAGAATTGCTCTTTTTGCCGCCATAAAATTTCATTAGGCAGTAAACCCTCAAATGCATGGCGTAAAATGTGTTTCTCCATTTTGCCACCACCGCACATTTTCGCTTGTGGGTTTAAGCGCATAGCCACATCCATAAATTCTTTATCTAGGAACGGCACACGCGCTTCAATACCCCAAGCCGACATGGCTTTGTTAGCACGATTACAATCGAACAAATGTAAACGATCTAATTTACGCAGTGTTTCTTCATGGAACTCTTTGGCATTCGGCGCTTTATGGAAATATAAATAACCACCAAACAGTTCATCCGAGCCTTCGCCAGATAACACCATTTTAATGCCCATGGCTTTAATTTTACGAGCCATCAGATACATCGGTGTGGAAGCACGGATCGTGGTCACATCATAGGTTTCTAGGTGATAAACCACATCACGCAGCGAGTCTAATGCCTCTTGCACGCTAAAGTGCACCGTGTGATGCACAGTACCAATGGCATCTGCTACTTTTTGGGCGGCAATCAGATCAGGCGAGCCGGGTAAACCGACGGCAAAAGAGTGTAAACGGGGCCACCACGCTTCAGATTGATCATCATCTTCGACACGGCGCTTAGCAAATTGCTGAGCAATAGCTGAAATTAAGGACGAGTCTAAACCGCCGGATAACAACACTCCATAAGGGACGTCTGACATCAGGTGGGTTTTTACGCTGTGCTCAAGCGCTTCGCGCAGCTCAGTTTCATTGGCAGGGTTATCTTTAACCGCATCGAAACTTTGCCAATCGCGTTGATAGTACTGACGCAGTTCACCAATTTTGCTATCAAAATAATGGCCTGGCGGGAATTCTTTGATTTGCTTACAAACCGGTACCAGCGCTTTTAACTCTGAGGCGACAAATAGCTGACCATGTTCGTCATAACCGTAATACAACGGAATAATGCCCATATGATCACGCGCAATTAAATAGCGTTGCTGTTCAGCATCATACAAAATAAAGGCAAACATGCCGTGCAGCTGATCAATAAATTCAGCACCGTGCTCTAAATACAACGGTAAGATCACTTCACAATCCGATTTTGTTTTAAACGGATAGGGCGTACTCAAGGTTTTTTCGAGTGCTTTATGATTGTAGATCTCACCATTCACTGCCAGAATGTGATTTCGCTCGGTATTAATGAGAGGTTGGGCACCATTTTCAGTATCTACAATCGCTAGGCGCTCATGCACCAGAATAGCATTATCATCGTTCCAAATGCCTGACCAGTCAGGACCACGATGACGTAATAACTTAGATAACTGCAGCGCTTGTTGGCGCAATGCTTTAACATCTGTCTTGATGTCAAGCACCCCAAATATCGAACACATGATAACCTCTGATAATCAAATTAATAACACAATAAGTTTTGGCAGTATGTACGTCTATACGTACCCGTTGAATGTGCCATGCTAGCGTTAAATTGCAAGTGCTTTTTGGTTTATTTCCTTTAATAGTCCAAAAAATAACCACTCTCGTCAAATGTGAAAGCTTATGAATAAAAAATCAGCAAAAAACCGCTTTAACGCCCCCGCCAACTGGTCGGCGCAGTATTTAAGCACTAACCCGATCTTCAGCGAGTTGTGTCAGTTGTTTCCACTGACCGAACTTAACAACTGGCCAACCTTAGTGCAACTTAATCATTGGTTGGGCCAAAGCGATTATCGCTTGGTGGACGATGCGCTGTTGCAAGCTGACGGACGTTACTACGAAGCTTTTATTTTTGCGACGTCGCACATTCCGACCCGTGCTGAAAATTGGCATGATCTGTTTGGCGGTTTAATTTGGGGGTTGTTTCCTAAAACCAAACGTCAGATCAACCAGCTGCACATCAGCGAAATGGCCATACATGGACAACAGCAGCGCAGTAAAATTCGCAACAAATTAACCTTGCTGGATGAATGTGGTGTGCTGATTGCGCTGGAGCCGAGCGCTCAGGCACATCGTCAGTGGTTACAACAACATGCTTGGCGGCGCAGTTTTTGGCAGCAGCGCCACGATTGGCAGCACGCTATCGTGCCAGTGATTTTCGGCCATGCTATTTATGAAATGGCCACTCAACCCTTTATCGGCTTAACCGCGAAAACCTGGTTTATTGATGTGCCTACCGGTTTTAGCCAATGGGCTTTAACAGATCGTTACACTTTTCTCGATGAAAAACTCTCTCAACAAATTGCTAACACTGGGCAACTGCTTAATAATGACCAGCTTACACCTTTGCCGTTATTAGGCTTACCCGGTTGGTATGCTGATAATAATGCAGAGGTTTTTTATGCCAATACGGAGTATTTTCGTCCACGCAAGACTCAACAATAGGACTGTTAGATGATAGAAATAAAACAACTTGCCAAGGGCTTTACGTTAAGTAAAGGCAATAAGTTATCTGATACAGAGAAACAGGATGTTCGCTACAGTAATAAAGTCTTTCATTCGGTACGTGATGTCAGTTTTACCTGTGGTCAGGGTGAAGTGTTAGGCTTGCTTGGCCCGAATGGCGCGGGTAAAACCACGACGTTACGGATGCTGTCAACGGCTTTAAAACCTGATGCGGGTGCGGTGTTGATTAACGGTGTGGATGTGTTAAAAGAACCCGTAAAAGCGCGTAAGTTAATTGGTTTTTTATCAGCGGATACCGGCTTATATGGCAAATTAACCGCCTATGAAAATATTGCTTATTTTGCCAAATTACATGGTATGTCTGATGCGGCCATTAAAAAGCGCATTGATGAGCTGTTTACTTTGCTGAACATGCACGATTTTGCCAATCGGCGTGCCGATAATATGTCTACCGGTATGAAACAAAAAACGGCGATAGCGCGGGCGGTAGTTCATTCCCCCAAAGTGGTGATTTTCGATGAGCCGACCACAGGTTTAGACATCATGACCGTGCAAACGGTATTAGATTTTATTCAGTCGTTAAAAACGACAGGGATCCCAGTGATTTTCTCTACTCACCACTTAGATGAAGTGGCGAGTTTGTGTGATCGTGTGGTGGTCATTGATAAAGGGATCAGCAGCTTTTCGGGTGCTTTGGCACAATTTAGTGCCTTAAGTGCCACGGGCGATTTACGTCAGGCCTTTTTATCTGTCTTACAGCAACAACCTGCAGTACAAGGAGCCGTCTAATGTGGCAAGTTTATCTGAAAGAACTTACGGAATTAATGCGGGATAAAAAAACATTAATTTTCGTGATCCTACTGCCAATTTTTATTTTCCCGGTGATCTTCGGCATTATGGGCTTGGTGTTATCTTCAACCACCAATAAAGCCATGCAAGAGCAACATCGCTACGTCATTATTAACGAGCAGCAAGCTCCTGAGTTTACCCAAGCGTTGTTTTATCATAAAAACTTTAAGCAGGTGACAACCTCATTGACCGAGCCTGAAGCGTTGATCGCGGCTATTCGTGCCGGTGATTTTGACGTAGCCGTGGTGATCCCTGCTGATTTTCAAGCAAAACAACAAGCTGTTGAGCAAAGCCAATGGCAGCTTATTTATAACCAAGCTAGCCAGTTAGACTTTATGTCTCGTTATTTTAATGAAATGCTTGAAAATTATACCGGCACCTTACAACGTCAATCCTTAAGTGCACTGGGTGTTGATCCTGAAAAGCTGACTGCGATTTTAAAACCCGTGTCGGTTGAAAAACTGGATACAGCAGCGAAACGTGAAAACCTGGGTGAAAAATTTGGGGCCTTAGTGGCTTATATTTTGATCCCGTTGTGCTTGCTCGGCGCGTCTTATCCGGCGATTGACATGGGCGCGGGGGAGAAAGAGCGGGGTACGCTGGAAACCTTGTTAATTTGTCCGATTAGCCGCACTGCCATTGTATTGGGTAAATTTGCTACGGTGCTGACGACAGGCTTGGCGGGGGCACTGATCACGGTGGCCAGCTTCGGTATATGGGGCGCGGTGATAGGCTCTTTTGCCGGTTTTTCAGTGGTCAAAGAGGCGATGGGAGCGATTTCTGTACCAGAGTTATTGTTAATTTTTATGATGATCGTACCAACGTCGGCCATCTTTGCCTCTTTATTATTGGCGATCTCGATTTATGCCAAAACCTTTAAAGAAGCGCAAAACTATATGAGCCCGCTCAGTATTTTGATGTTTGTTCCTCTTGCTGCCGCCATGATGCCAGGTGTTGAGTTAAATGCGAAAACCGCTTTTATTCCGGTAATGAATGTCGCGTTAGCCATTAAAGAGTTGATTAAAGGTACGGCGGAAACCAGTATGATTGCGCTGATTTTTGGTGCGACAGTACTGTTAGCTGCGGCATTAATTGCCTTTTGTGTGCACTGGTTCCAACAAGAAAAAGTGCTGTTTCGTTAAATGACAACTAAAAGCTATTGATAACGATTCGCAATAGTATTAATATGGCGTGGTGTCCAGAACGGAGATCACGCCATGTTCATTTGTGTTTGCAAAGCGGTATCTGACAAAGCCATTAAGCAGGCTATTGCTGAAGGTGCCGATTCAATGCGCGCACTCAAAAATCAGCTGGGGGTAGGCTCTCAGTGTGGTAAATGTCTGTGTCAGGCTGCACAGTTGCTGCATAATGAACTGGTGAAGCAACAACCGAGTGCCGATATTATCGATAAGTTAGCAAAACCGGCTGCTTAAGTTCGTACACAATTAATTCCGCTTATCGCCACATTTCTATTTTCATTCCGTCGCAAAGCCCAGCATAATAGCTCAATCTTGCTCATACAGAGGCCTGTAAGGCGTTGCTGTATAGTAAACGTGGTTTTGTGAAGGTAAGTCGAACGCTTTGGAGCAGTTAATGGATAAGATTAAGCAGGTTGCCATCGTCGGTGGTGTACATGGTAATGAGTTTTCAGGGATCTACTTGGTGAAACACTATCAAGCTGAGCCTGAGCGCTGCCGTCGTACCAGTTTTACAACTGAAACGGTCTGGGCTAATCCTGCGGCTTATGCTGCGAATAAGCGCTATTTGCACAGTGACTTAAATCGACAATTTAAAAACGTGGATCTGGCAAACCCTGAACTTACCGATTACGAACAAAGCCGAGCTAAAGTGTTAAACGCCCAGTTAGGTCCCAAAGGCGCTGCGCGCACCGATCTGCTGATCGATTTACACAACACCACCAGTAATATGGGCGCTTGTTTGATTTTGACGCAAGCCGGGCCTTTTTATAATAAAATGGCGGCCTACGTTAAAATGAACATGCCAGAAGCGATAATTTCGCGTGATGAAGATCATTTCGCGGCAGAAGAGCACGCTTTAATGTGTACCTTAGGCCGTTACGGCGTGTTGGTCGAAGTAGGGCCACAGCCACAATCGGTTTTACGCCAGGATGTGTTAGAGTTAATGCAAACAATGGTGCAGCACATTCTTGATTTTGTTGAGCTTTACAATCAGGATAACTTGCCAGTCTTACCGAAAAAAACCGACGCGTTTCGTTACTTATATTCGATTAAGTTACCAATGAATGCGGCGGGGGAGCGCATTGGTATGGTGCATAAAAATGTGCAAGATCGTGATTATCAACCGATTAACCCAGGCGATCCAATCTTCACCTTGTTTGATGGTACTGAAGTACTTTATGAAGGTGAAAATGTAGTTTATCCTACCTTTATTAATGAAGCGGCTTATTATGATAATAATTTGGCGATGTCATTAAATGAAAAAGTCATTATAGAATTGGAATAAAAAAGGCGTGCGCTAAACGAGTTCGCCTTTAAACATAGGATGTTTATGAGCTTATCTGTTAGTCATAGTACTTTACGGCGTGTTCGAGCACTTGGCTTGTGGTTAGTGTTGGGGGTTGCCTGTGCGCCTGCCTCGGCACTTGGTTGTCAAAGCAAACAATGTCAAAGTTCAGTGGTGTTCTTAACTGAAACGAGCTACCCCGGTGTGCAACTTGATAGCCATGGTGACGTCATCGGGCCAACTATCGATTTGATGAATATCTTAGCCGAACGTGTTGGCAAAGAAAGGGTGTTTTATTTAATGCCATGGGCGCGAGCGATGCAACGGGCTCAGCATACACCGCGCAGTATTTTGTTCGAAACCGTGCGTAATGCCGAGCGCGAACCATTATTTAAATGGGTCGGCCCTATTATGTATTTCGACATGCAGCTATATGGCCCACCGAAACTAAAGGGCATGAATGCAGAGCAGATCAGTAAAAATTATGTTGCCTGCGGTTATCGTGGCGCCTCTTACTTACCGATCTTAGCGACTCTAGGCTTTTCTGAAGATACCAATTTGGTCTTAATGAAAACGCAGACAGATTGTTTAGATATGCTCAGATTAGGGCGCGCCGATGTCACGCCCATGAATGGTTTTCGACGTGGCGACATGTACGAAGAGCCACAACTGCGTTTAGTGCCGCTTATTCCTCTCAATGAAGTGGCGTTGTATATGGCGTTTTCTTTGGATTTTTCTGACAGTGAAATTGCGTTGTGGCAGCAACAATTAGAACAATTGTATCGCGATGGCACCTTACGTCGATTTTATCAATCAAATTACCCAGCGCGCGTGATTGAAAAGCTTGAGCAATTAGCCGGTAAGTCGCCAAACACGGCATCCTAATGCTTGCTCGACACTTAACGTTCAGCCGCTAAGTGTCGAGTTTTCAGGTTAAACCTTACAACGTATCGTAACTGGCTTTTTTCTGAATTAACTCAATAGCGTAATTGTCGGGATCGCGCACAAATGCGATTTCTGTTGTGCCACCTTTTACGGGGCCTGGCTCGCGGCTAATCACACCCCCTTTAGCGCGGATCTTGTCGCAGGCGGCATAAACATCTTCTACTTCCAAGGCAATATGACCAAAAGCGCCACCCAACTCATAGCTGTCAACACCCCAGTTGTAGGTCAGCTCTAAAACGGCATCACTTTTCTCATCGCCATAACCAACAAACGCCAGCGTATAGCGATATTCACTGTTTTCGGATTGGCGTAATAATCTCATGCCCAGCACCTCGGTATAAAAGGCGATTGACCGTTCTAAATTTCCAACGCGTAGCATGGTATGTAAAATTCGCATGATGACCCCTTTGCTGTGTTTGCTTGCAATGTTCTTAAAACTGTATGCTTGCCTAAATGTCGACAGCATCATCGCACGGATGCGCTATGGCAAAGCACTGCAGATAGTAACATATTCTGTTATATGAAAAGACCGCTATTCGCTAGGCTGCCCATCTGTGTTGTGCTGGTAGCGCTTAAGGTTAAAACGCCTTGCAGAAACACCGCAAGGCGTTTTAACGGTTAACCGTTAAACTTTACCCTAACGCCGGCATTAACAATAAAGCCATCGTTACGCGACCAAATATCCGTTGTCCACTGACCGCTCGCGGCTCGGTTTGGTAAGATCATCGGGTGTTGATCGGTTTGTTTCACATCGAGCAGGTTTTCTAAATTCACAAACCAGCTAAATTGGCCCACGGTGATTTCTCCCATTAAGCCCAGGTGCCAATAGGGCGTTGAATAATCAGTGAAGGGGTTGTCGTTTAAGCGTTGTACTCCCGTATAGTAGGCTTCAAAGCCCGCTCTGAAACGACCATGTTGCTCCCACATGGCGACAAAGCCTGCTGAATGCTCGGGTGTTAGTGCAATTTCGCGCTGTTGTAGGGTATCTGCTGCGAGCTCGGTGGCATCAAGATAGAGGTAACTGGCGGTTAACTTGATATCTTGCCAGTAGTAACGCAGCAGTAACTCTGAGCCGCGGATTTTACTGGCGCCCGTATTATTAACTAAGCGTACGCCATTGAACACGCCATCATTGCCCGTGGCTATCGGCGCTAAACCAATAGCATCATCAATATTGGCCGCGAATAGCGTGATGCTACTTTCAATGTTTTCATGGCTGTAGGTAACATCCAAAGACGCCGTTTGCGCGGTTTCGGCCTGTAGATTATCAATGGTTTCGAGTCTGGATAAACCGGCGGCATCAATCTCTTCGACAAAAGGGGTTGGGGCAAAGTAGCCTCGGCCATAAGACGCGCGAACCGTGAGATCGCCAGGGCGATATAACAGTGAGACTCTCGGGCTGAATTGCTGACCAAACTCACTGTGATTTTCCAGGCGGGCGCTTAACGAGGTACTCATTAACGCATTAAACGCATAATCAAATTGAGAAAATAACCCCGGCACTCTGTAGTGATAATCAAATTGTTGAAAGGTTTGCGATGTGAATTGCTCTGCTTGATAAGCGGCACCTATCACCCAGTCACTGTTTGCCGTGTAGCCAGCGAGGCTGGATTCAAGCAAATAACTCTCATGCTGATCCTCTTCTAGCACCACGCCAAATTGATGTAAATGTTGTTGCTGCATGACTGAGCCACGGCTATTTAGGATCAGGTTATCAAACACCGGCAGGTTAAAGACAACGCCGCCATCCAGTCGCTCGGAGTCTTGGCTTTGGTTAAAAGGGTTGCCATCACTGACACTGCTGCCGGGCATGGTGCCGCCTTGACGTTTTTCAGACATCACGCCTAGCGTGCCATATAGCGTGGCCCCCTGTTCACCTTGCCAGTAAAGCCTGGGCCTTGCGGTATAACGTTCATAACCGGCCAGATCAATCCAGCCGTCTTGATCCACATCGGTGCTGGCCTGATGGTGTGCGCCGGCAGTTATCGAACCTTGCAGACGTGCTGTCAGTGGCGTCTCAATGTAGCTGGTAATATCTTGGCCATCGCGGCTGGTGGCATTTAATAATACTTCACCTTGAAGTGTATCCCCTGGGGTTCTTGAGACTAGATTAATCACGCCTCCCATGGCTGAACCGCCATACAAAGACGAGGCCGAGCCTTTAATAATTTCGACACGTTTTAGATCCGTTGGTGGTATTTGCAACAGGCCAATCGAAGAGGCCTGATTGCCATAAAGCGGTAAACCATCGGCTAACAGTTGGGTATAACGGCCATATAGTCCTTGCAAGCGGATATTGGCACTGCCCAGCGCAGGTGACGTCGTTTGCACGCGCACACCGCCTGTTTCGGCAACCAGCATGGAGATATTGCCAGGGCGCATAGCCGCTTTTTCTTCAATTTCTTCACGGTTGATCAGCTCAACACGGATCGGTTGCTCATCGGCAATGCGTCCGCTGCGAGTCGCCTGTACCACGATTTTTTCAATATGCTCGTGATGATCATGCTCATCCGTATGCGAGTCGGCATGCTCATGCTCGTCTTCATGTTCAGCTGCATGTTCAGCTGCATGGCTGTCATGGTGCTCGTCTGCATGTTCAGCTGCATGGCTGTCATCGTGTTCGTCAGCGTGTTGATCCAGCGCCGTCTCTGGGTGGGCTGTAGGCTTAACTGATTGCGGCTGCTGACGGGCATTATGCTCTGCTGTAACAGCAGCGGTTTGTGCTGCGTAACTAATACCGTGAACACTGAGCGATAACAGCAACAGGGTTGCAGGTGTCATTTTGGACATTTAATCCCCTTATCTAACGAGAAAAACGACTATTTTTGCAAGAATATTACCGGCTTTATTGAAATTAGCTTGTGCTGTGATAGCTTGCAGCTTAAAGCTTACCGTTACTGGAAGGTCAAGATGAAAATTAGTGAACTGGCCGAAGCCAGCCAGGTCCCAGCAAAAACCATTCGCTACTATGAAAGTATTGGCCTGTTGAGTACAGCGGTACGGCAGGCCAATGGTTATCGGTATTACCATTCAGCAGATATAGAAACACTGGTTTTTATCCGTCGTTGTCGAGAGTTGAATATCTCAATTGACGATATCAAGCAGTTGGTTAGCGTGCAGCGAGATCCTGAGGCGTCATGTGCCACCGTTGATAGCATTATTAGCGAACAGCTGGCCAGAGTGCGACAAACTCAGCGCGAGCTAGCAAAGTTAGCACATACCCTAGAGGCACTGGTCACCTCGTGTCGTAGTGAACAGATCCAAGACTGCTGCATTTTGCAAAGCCTGCGCGCCACTGACGGGGCATGATCTGACTGAGCGCTCGCATCACAGCTTGCTAGGGAGTTGGCGCAGCCTGAATGGCCGACATTGAGCCTATGGGATGATTCATGGTGTGTTGATGTCAGCAAAGCGCATGATGCTAAACACTAAACTCAGCGGCATTAATGCTTATTCTGTTTTTTGTTTGAAGTCACAAAGGTCTTCAATAATACAAGAACCACAGCGAGGTTTTCTGGCGGTGCAGGTGTAGCGACCATGCAAGATCAACCAGTGATGCAGATCAAACATAAATTCAGATTTTTGCGGGGTGTTTTTTATAATGCTCTGTTCAGTGGCCTCAACGGTGTTGCCTTTGGCATAGCCGGTGCGATTAGCAACCCGCTGAATATGCGTATCAACCGCGATAAAATAATGGCCTTCGTTGTCTTTCAGTAAACCAAAACCGGTATTAAGCACCACATTGGCTGTTTTGCGACCCACCCCTGGCAGTGCTTCTAAGGCCGCGCGGTTTTGCGGTACTTCACCACCATGCTGCTCAACCAAAATACGACAGGTTTTAATGACATTTTCTGCTTTGGTATTAAACAAGCCGATGGTTTTAATATAGTGCTTTACGCCCTCAACATTCAGATCAAGCATGGCTTGTGCGGTGCGTGCGACTGGAAATAACTGCCGTGTGGCTTTATTGACGCCAACATCGGTCGCCTGTGCCGACAGCAATACCGCGATAAGGAGCTCAAAGGGTGAACTGTATTCAAGTTCGGTCTTCGGATGCGGATTGGCCTCGCGCAGCCGAGTGAGCATGGCAATACGTTTTTGTTTATTCATACTATCGCTCTGGTTATTGTGGGCTGCCGGTCACGCGGGCCCGAGCAATATCCCCTTTATTGACTACTTTTTTACTGGCGTAATGCTGATCGATACTATTTTTTAATGCGATAAGTAAGCCCATACCAATAAATGCGCCTGGCGGGAGTATCGCCAGTAAAAAATGACTATCGCTTTGAAATAACTGTAAATGTAAGCCGCTAGCCCAACTGCCTAATAATAAATCAGCCCCGGCAAATAAACTGCCTTGACCTAAGATTTCACGTAGAGCGCCTAACACCAGTAACACCAATAAAAAACCTAACCCCATCATCAGTGCATCTAGCGCTGAGGGCAGTACTGCATTTTTTGAAGCAAAGGCTTCTGCCCGGCCAATAATGGCGCAGTTGGTGACAATCAGCGGAATAAAAATACCCAAAGATTGATACAAACCAAAGGTAAACGCATTCATCAGCAATTGCACGGCAGTTACAAAGGTGGCGATAATCATCACAAAAATCGGGATACGAATTTCATTAGGCACGTGGCTACGGATTGACGACACCACGATATTCGAGCCGAGTAACACTAACAAGGTTGCCAAGCCTAAACCCAGCGCATTGATCACGGTGTTGGTCACCGCGAGTAACGGGCAAAGCCCCAATAATTGCACTAAGCCAGGGTTGTTTTTCCATAATCCTTGTAGCGTCAGTTCTTTAAATAGGCTCATGGGGTTAACTCACAATTTGTGGCGGCACGGGCCAGTTCAGGGTGCTGCTGCACATAGCTAGCGGCCCGATACACGGCGTTAATCACGGCGCGCGGCGTAATGGTTGCACCCGTAAATTGATCAAAATCGCCGCCATCTTTTTTAACGGCCCAGTGCTTAGCCTCAGCAGGTGTGGCGGCTTTGCCACTGAAACTGTAGATCCAGTTACTGCGTCTGGTTTCAATTTTATCACCTAAGCCCGGTGTTTCCTGATGGTTTAAAACGCGCGTACCTAGCACGGTACCGGTTGGGCTAATCGCAACAATAAGCTCAATATTACCGCTGTAACCGTCTGGAGCGGTGACATCAAGCACATAGGCACGAAGTTGGTCATCTTCTTGCCAACGATACACGCGCTGCGCCTTACCGCCAAGCTCGTCTGGTGCATTAACCAGCGTACAATTGGCCAACAATGCCCGCGTTTGCTGTACTTCAGGTAACACTTCACTGAGGATCGCCAGCTGGCTTAAGCGACGCTGCTCGGCAATTTTGGGCTGCGTTAATAAATGTAAACTGCCTAAAATGACCACACAAATAACCGCAACCAGCGCTAGGGCTATGGCATTTTTACTGACCATACGGATCATTTGGTTGCTCCTTTGGCTTTGTGGCCATAAGTACGCGGACGAGTGTAATAGTCGATCAGCGGCACACACATATTGGCCAGTAACACCGCGAAAGCAACCGCATCAGGATAACCGCCAAAGCTGCGGATTAAATAAATTAATAGGCCAATTAACGCCCCGTACCATAAACGCCCCCGATCGGTGGTAGAGGCCGACACAGGATCGGTGGCGATAAAAAAGGCGGCTAACATGGTGCCACCGCTAAATAAATGAAACAGCGGGCTGGCAAAAGCATCCGGTGAAGCTAACCAACTCAGCATAGTCAACACAAACAAGCTGGCCAGAACTGCCACCGGAATGCGCCACGTAATGACTTTTTGCTGGAGTAAAAATAAGCCTCCGGCGAGGTAGGCTAAATTGACCCATAACCAGCCTGAGCCGGCAAAGCTTAAATAAACTGGGCTTTGCCAGCTTTCGGTTAAGGTTAAGCCTTGAGCCAGATCAGTACGTAGGGTATCCAGTGGTGTGGCTAGGGTGATGCCATCCACGCTAAGTTGCATCTGGCTTAAACTAAAGCCACCGCAGCTAAATTGGGTAAAGATGGTACAAATGGCATCTAATGGGCTAATGGTTACCGATTGTAAGGGCAATGGCGGTAGCCACTGTGTCATCTGTACCGGGAAGGATATTAATAACATGACATAGGCTGCCATGGCCGGATTAAACAGATTATGCCCTAAACCGCCATACAGCTGTTTGACCATGATGATGGCAAAAGCGGTGCCAATAACAATTAACCACCAAGGCGCAAAAGGTGGGATAGCCACAGCGAGCAACACGGCTGTCACTAAAGCACTGTGATCCATTAAGCGCGGTCTGATGGCTTTGTGGCGCAAGCTTAATATCATTGCCTCTGCCAACCAGGCGGTCGCAATCGCCAACACCAATTGCACGAGCACACCATAACCAAAAAACACGGCTTGTACGGCGATCCCCGGAATACAGGCAATCGCCACCAACTGCATTAAGCTGGCCGTACTACGTCGATTGTGATGATGCGGCGAACTGGCAATTTTAAAACTCATGCAGAGTCACCTTTTGTTTTCGCTAATTCAGCCTGGGCCTTCTCGTCGTGCTCAGAGGCAGACCTCGTATCGGCAGCGGCTTGTTGTTTACGGGCTTTAGCGCGTGCTAAAGCGGCGGCAACCGCGGCTTTACGCGGGTCGTCTTGGCTTGGCGCCTTATCTGCTGCAGCCTCGCTGCTAGCGGCTGCCTCACCATTGTTTTCTGTAGCATGGTTTTGTTCAGCTTCCGCGGCCTGCTGCTGTTTACGTGCTTTGGCGCGTGCTAAAGCGGCGGCAACGGCAGCTTTACGCGGGTCGTCATGGCTTGACGCCTTATCTGCTGCAGCCTCGCTGCTAGCGGCGGCCTCACCATTGTTGTCTAAAGCGCTGTTTTGTTCAGCTTCCGCGCCCTGCTGCTGTTTACGTGCTTTGGCGCGTGCTAAAGCGGCGGCAACGGCAGCTTTACGCGGGTCGTCATGGCTTGACGCCTTATCTGCTGCAGCCTCGCTGCTAGCGGCGGCCTCACCATTGTTGTCTAAAGCGCTGTTTTGTTCAGCTTCCGCGCCTTGCTGTTGTTTACGTGCTTTAGCCCGAGCTAAAGCGGCAGCAACCGCGGCTTTACGCGGATCATCTTGGCTTGGTGCCTTATCAGCATGGTTTTGTGTGGCTTGGCTGTCAGTTACCGCTGGTGCGCTTGCACGATTCTGTGCAGTCTGAGCAGGCTCAGTGGTATGTTGTTGTTGCCGTGCTTTGGCTCGCGCAATAGCCGCTGCGACTGCGGCTTGGCGTGGATCGGTGGACGTGGCGTCGAGATTTTGGCTTGTTGACTGACTTTGCGCGCCAGACTCGGCATCGGTATGTGTTGCCGCGGCTTGTTGAGCTTGGTACGCGCGCGCTTGTTGTTTTTTCACTTCGCGTTCAGCCACGATATCCGCATGCGAACGCTGTGCTGTTTCGGTAGCGTTTTGCTGTTTGGCTTTAATGCGCTCAAGTGCTGCGGCAACCGTATTGCTGCCGGCATTTTGTTGTTGAGACTGTTGCCGTGCCGCAGCCAGCTGTTGATTTTTAGCCAGGCGTGCTTGTTTTTCCGCCTCCAGCCTGGCATTGCGTGCTTCAAAACGCGCTTTTGCTTGTTCGGCTTTTAGTGCTTCGCGCTGCTGCTCACGGATCTCGGCTTTGGCAATACGGTAATACTGCACCAACGGGATTTCACTGGGACAGACGTAAGCGCAGGCACCGCATTCAATACAATCGGCCAGATTATACTCTTTGAGTTTGTCATGATCTTTGGCTTTGCTATACCACAGCAATTGTTGTGGTAATAAGGTGGCGGGGCAAGCATCAGCACAAGCGCTACAACGTATGCAATCTAGTTCTGGCCCTGCGTTGGGTAATTCGGTATGGCTGGGCGCTAAAATGCAGTTAGTGGTTTTTACAACGGGCACGGCTAAGTCGGGTAGGGTAAAACCCATCATCGGCCCGCCCATAATCACTTTTTGTTCCAATTCGGCCTGATAACCACAAAAATCTAATAAGGCCGCAACAGGTGTGCCGATTAACGCCTGCACATTTTGTGGCCGCTGCAAGGTTTCCCCGGTGACGGTAACAATACGCGAAATTAACGGATGATCGTCTAACACCGCTTGCGCGATAGCAAAGGCGGTGCCGATATTCTGCATCACAATACCGATGTCGGCAGGGCGACGGCCCGCTGGCACTTCTTTGTTAGTCAGTAATTGGATCAGTTGCTTTTCACCGCCGGAGGGGTACTTAACCGGCACTTCTCGAACATAGTAATGTTCGCGTTGGCTACATGCCGCGCGCATACCGGCTGCCGCAATCGGCTTATCGGCTTCAATACCAATTAATACGGCTTTAGGATTGAGCAGCTTGCACAGAATATCAATGCCTTTGACGATGGTCGTTGGCGCTTCTTGCATCAGGGCATCATCAGCGGTGATATAGGGTTCGCATTCAACGGCGTTGATAATTAAATAATCGACCGGTTGGTGCAAGCCCGCTTTAATATGGGTGGGGAAGCCCGCACCGCCCATACCAGCAATACCGCTGTCTTGAATGCGCTCTAAAAGGGTCTGGGTGTCCGCTGTGGCAAAGTTCAGCGGCTCTCGCTCACGCCACTCTTCTAAGCCATCTGGCTCAATGACGATGACGCTTTCAGGTAAGGCCGATGGATGTGGGCTGGTGTGATCGGTAATGGCGATAATCATTCCCGAAGTCGGCGCGTGCACGGGCACCGTCATGGAGTTATTGGCAGCGGTGAGCGCTTGGCCTTTGAGCACGCGTTCACCCACCTCCACCAGCAATTGACCCGCAACACCAATATGTTGGCGCAGTGGAATGTACAGGCGCTCGGGAAGCGACATGCTGATGATCGGCTTTTCGCTGGTTACCGCTTTACGCCTGGGGGGATGCACACCACCATGAAAGTCCCATAGCGCGCCGGCTTGAATTTGTTTAAATAAACTTGGCACCGTTGGGTTACTCCACCACTTTTACCGGGATTGCCTGTAAATCCCATTTCCAGCGCTCAGCGGTCACCGGAACAGGGATCATATCAATACAATCAACCGGGCAAGGTTCAACACACAGATCACAGCCCGTACATTCATCAACCAGTACGGTATGCATTAATTTTGACGCGCCAACAATGGCATCGACGGGGCAGGCTTGAATACATTTGGTACAGCCAATGCACTCATCTTCGCGAATAAAGGCCACACGTTTTACCGCAGGCTCTTGCGCGGCATTTAACGGTTTCGCTTCAACGCCCATCAGCTCGGACAGTTTTTTTATAGTGGCATCGCCACCCGGTGGGCATTTGTTAATGTCATCGCCATTTGCAATCGCTTCAGCATAGGGGCGACAGCCAGGATAGCCACATTGACCACACTGCGTTTGCGGTAAAATGTCATCTATTTGCTCGACCAAGGGGTCGCTTTCCACTTTAAAGCGGATAGCCGAATAGCCGAGTAAAGCACCGAACAATAACGCCAGTACACCCAGTGCGATGAGTGCGGTAATAATGGTCATACCGACTTCACCAAGCCACTAAAGCCCATAAAGGCCAGCGACATTAAACCTGCGGTGATCATCGCAATGGCCGCCCCCTTAAAAGGTACCGGCACATCGGCTGCGGCTAAACGCTCACGCATAGCGGCAAATAAGATCAACACTAACGAAAAGCCTGCGGCAGCGCCAAAGCCATATAATGCGGAATTAATAAAATTATGCCGTGCATTAACATTTAATAAAGCCACACCTAATACCGCACAGTTAGTGGTGATCAGCGGTAAAAAGATGCCCAATAACCGATATAAATTAGGGCTCGTTTTGTGCACGACCATTTCGGTAAATTGCACGACCACGGCAATCACCAAAATAAAGCTCAGGGTTCGTAAATACAACAGATCTAACGGCGCGAGTATATAGCTGTCAACAAGATAGCTACTGATAGAAGCCAGTGTCAGTACAAAGGTGGTCGCTAAAGACATACCGATGGCGGTTTCTAACTTGCCCGACACGCCCATAAAGGGGCAGAGCCCAAGAAATTTAACCAGGACAAAGTTATTGACCAATACTGTACTTACAAGGAGTAATAAAAATTCAGTCATAGGGTTACGTTATAGGGTTCTCAGCGCGTATTATGCCGTTAGCCTGTATGGCATACAACCTGATAAAAGTAAGGGCTTTTGCTATGCAGAAGCCCTTAACTGTAAAACTATGCTGGCAGCCGCGACACGGCATGGGGTATTACATGGGGCTAGGTTTGCCGATGTAATAGCCTTGGTTGCCATCAATAAACAACGATTCCAGCATGTGTTTTTCTTCCTGCGTTTCAACGCTTTCAGCAAACACACCCACACCAATGCGGTGTGCCAAATCGATCATTAACCGCATAAAATACTGATTGTTTTTATCTTCATTGATATGGCGGGTGTAGCTGCCATCCATTTTCACATAATCGGGTTTTAAATCGCGGAAGAATTTAAATGAGGTAATACCTACACCAAATTTCTCAACGGTAATACGTGAACCAGCACGATGTAACATGTCGATAAAACGTTTACTGGTTTTCAGATTTTGTTGTAAGCCAAATTCGCTGACTTCAAACACCAATTTAGCGGCAATATTGGCATCTTTTAGCAAGCGCCGTTCTAACCAGATAACAAATTGATCATCATGCACACTGCGTGGCGAGAGATTTATACCAAAATACTGGTCATGCATGCTTTTGGTTTTGATCATTGTCAAAGAGGTTTCAACAATTAAGCGGTCAATGGCAATAATTTTGTCCAGTTTCTCTGCCATGGCTAAGAAAGAAGCCGTAGGCAGCGTTTGCTCTTCATGCGTCTTAAAGCGCACCAAAATTTCGGAATAGGCTTTAGCTGCGCGCGAAGACGGCATGATATGTTGAACTAATAACACTAACCGATTATTTGCGATCACATCGTCAATCACATTACGCCAATTTTGATTGCCGTAACTGTTACCCGCACTGTCTAAGCCACTGCTTTCTTTTTGTAAGTGCCAGGCATTCGGCTGTTTAGTTTGCGCTAAACTGATAGCGGTATCGGCACTGGCCAATAACTCACCTAAGGCTTTGCCATTTTCATAGCTCACTAAACCGGTGTAAGCCACCGAGTCAAGTTCAGACAGTTTTTGAAACTCATTAAAGCGGCTTTGTAATTGCAGGGCAAAGTTTTCTGCTTCTTTAGGGGTCACTTTGGGCATTAAAATACCAAAGTCAGAACCATTTAAACGGAATAACTTGCTATCGCGATAGGTTGCTATTACCCGTTTAAGAATTTCTGCCACTTCTTTAATGTATTGATCACCCTCATGGAAGCCACGGGTTTGGTTAATGCTTTGTAATTCGGTACAGCGGGTAATACCAAAAATACCATAGTTGGCTTGGCTGGTATTATTAAAATGCTCTTCATAATTTTGTACAAAGCGATTACGGTTCGGCAGGCCTGTCACCGTATCTTTATAGGCTTCTTCTGCAATCAGTTGGGCATCGGCTTTCATTTTTTCAGCTTGTTGCGAGGTATATTGCGCTAACTTACGTAATGAAATACTGATTTCAGAAAATTCAGCGGGGAGTTGACTGTTTTCTGCTTTTGTTTGTTTATTGTCTGATAAGAACGCTTCGATGGTCTCATTAACCACTCTCGAGATACGACGATATTTGCGTTGTAAACTATTTTTGATAATGAGCACTGGCAACATAAACAGAATAAAAGGGCTGGCAACCAGCACGAATAAAAAATATTGCATGCCTTTTAAGGTGGCGCGGTGATCTAACTCATAACGCACCAGCACGTCTTGTTGTTCATCTTTAATGGTCACGGTATCGTCTGCTTTACCGGCTAGCGCCAACAGCTGACTAATAAAGCTGGTTTGATAAGCATTATTGCTTTGTTCATATAAAATGGTGCCATCTAAACGTCTGACTTGCAGGCTTTTTAACTTAAAGCTGCGGTCCAGTTGACGGCTTAATGATTTACCATCTGCGGTAACATGGGTTGCGATAGTTTGTTCTATGGCAAGTTTGGCCGTATTTTCTTCTAAAATGAGTAGGTTCTTGCCGTAATAGAGGAAACCGACCAGCAAGACAATAACTAGCAGAGTCGCAGAGACTAACTGTGCTGTAAGTAACGTTCGAAAGTTTTTCATCATTCCCAGACCACCAATCAATATTGCATCCATTATAAAAGCGCAAATGTGGCTTTTATCACGCAACTCACTGTGCCTATTAAAGCAAAAAAATCTTTATAAATAAATAAATAACACGCAAATGTCAGATTATAAAACACAGGGGGTAAAAGGAGTATAACAGAAAATTGTGGCTCCCCAGACTGGACTCGAACCAGTGACCTACGGATTAACAGTCCGCCGCTCTAACCAACTGAGCTACTAGGGAACAAAAAGATGTGCAGAGATTTGGCTCCCCAGACTGGACTCGAACCAGTGACCTACGGATTAACAGTCCGCCGCTCTAACCAACTGAGCTACTAGGGAAGGGTGATACATTCGTTGAAGTTGCTGTTGGCTCCCCAGACTGGACTCGAACCAGTGACCTACGGATTAACAGTCCGCCGCTCTAACCAACTGAGCTACTAGGGAACAGCATTCAACGGGGCGCAATACTAATGCCACCTTAGGAGACTGTCAACACTTTGCAGAGCTGATTTTTACAGAAGTGGTTTACTTGCATATAGTTTCGCCAAAATGCACATTTTCAGTACGAATCAACGAACGATGACTGGTCATTCAGATGGCAATGACCGCAACACCATAGCCAATAAGCCTTGTGTAGAGTTATCCACTAAAGCTGTGGATAACTCTGTGAATGATTGGTTGCTTAATCGAGCAAAGCCTTGTCATTGCTTAATTTCATCGTGGTCAATAGCTTTGCGATAAAAATCTTTTTTGTTAAATTTCAGTGGTTTATGATTTTTTATGCAGATTGTGCTTTTTCAGTGCAGTTTTTGTTTACTGTCTGTCCGATCCGCTTGCCATTGTGCACTGTTTTTGTGAGTTTCAGGTCATTTATGCCACTTAACCGGTAATTTGGCTTATTCGACGACGAGCATGGTGCTGACTCGCGCTTTTCTCTACAATAGAGGCTGACTTTTCTGACATCGTAAGAAGCAGTTATCTTTGATGAGCACGAATCCACTGTTAACAGCCAGCATGGCTCCCTTATTAAAACGTCTGACTTGGCCAGTGATGGGCGGGATGTTGACGCTAATGAGTTTTAACCTGGTCGATACCTTTTTTATTAGCTTACTGGGAACTCAACAGCTGGCGGCAATCAGTTTTACCTTTCCGGTTACCTTTACCTTAATCAGTTTAGCGATTGGTTTAAGCATTGGTACTTCGGCCATTATTGCCAAAGCACTGGGGGCAGGGCATACCGACACGGCGCGGGCCGACAGTTTAGCGGCATTATGGCTGTCGGCGATTTTAGTCAGTATTCTCGCCTTGCTGGGCTATCTGTTGTTAGAGCCGCTGTTTTTTTTGTTGGGGGCGACGCCAGAGATCTTTGCTTACATTGAACGCTACATGCTGATTTGGCTGGCGGGGTCGATTTTATTAGTGACACCGATGGTCGGCAATGCCATTTTACGCGCGGCCGGTGATACAAAGATCCCCAGTTTAGTGATGGCCGGCAGCGGTGTGATTAATGCCATTTTGGATCCGATCCTGATTTTTGGTATTGGCCCTATTCCTGCTATGGGGATCAGTGGGGCTGCTATTGCGACGGTCATCTCTTGGTTAGCCGGCTTTGTGTTTATTTTATATTGGCTCAGTGTTAAGCGCGGTTTATTAACGGCTTGGATATTACCTTGGGGATTGTTTCGTCAGATCTGTCGTAAAATTTTGCATATTGGTCTACCGGCTGCTGGCGCCAACATGCTGACGCCGGTGGCGATGGCGGTTCTCACGGCGATTATGGCAACTTATGGTCCAGAAGCCGTTGCGGCCTTTGGCGTGGGGGCACGGATTGAAAGTATCGCTTCGTTAGTGGTGTTGGCGTTATCGATGACCCTGCCGCCGGTGATTAGCCAAAACTTTGGGGCATCGCGTTTTGATCGTGTCAAAGAGGCTTATCAGTTATGTTGTCGCTTTGTGATGTTTTGGCAAGCCGGTATTTATCTTATCTTAGCGCTACTGGCTTATCCGATTGCCGCTATGTTCACGGATAATCCGCAAGTCGCCAGTTATTTACGTTGGTTTATCTGGCTGATGCCTTTGGCTTATGGCTTACAAGGCATCATCATTTTAACCAATTCTTCTTTTAATGCGTTGCATTTACCGGCGAAAGCCGTAGTACTTAGCGTGATCCGTTTGTTTGTTTGCTATGTACCCCTTGCTTGGCTTGGCGGCGTTATGTTTGGCGTGGTCGGCATTTTTATCGGATGCATTCTTGCTAATTTGCTCACGGCTGCCGTGGCTTATTATTGGTTTAACCGAGTGCAGCAACGCTATTTGTAATAGGAAACACCATGTCACGTGCTTTTGAACTGGTATCAGATTATCAACCGGCTGGCGATCAACCTGGCGCGATCGAAAAGTTGGTCAGCGGCTTAGAAAGTGGCCTAGCGCATCAAACGTTATTAGGTGTCACCGGCTCAGGTAAAACCTTTACGATGGCCAATGTGATTGCTCAAGTGGGCCGACCGACGCTGATTATGGCGCACAATAAAACACTCGCCGCGCAGCTTTACGGCGAGATGAAAGCGTTTTTCCCGCATAATGCCGTCGAATATTTTGTTTCTTATTATGATTATTATCAGCCTGAAGCCTATGTACCCTCGACGGATACCTTTATTGAAAAAGATGCGTCGATAAATGAGCATATCGAGCAAATGCGCCTGTCTGCGACCAAAGCGCTGATGGAGCGTCGTGATGTGGTGATTATCGCGTCGGTGTCGGCCATTTATGGTTTGGGCGATCCGCAGTCTTATATGCAAATGCTGTTGCATTTAAAGCAAGGCGATATTATTGACCAGCGCTTTATTTTACGGCGCTTGGCCGAACTGCAATACAGCCGAAACGATCTGGCCTTTGAGCGTGCCACTTATCGGGTACGCGGTGATGTGATTGATGTGTTTCCGGCAGAGTCGGAAGAGATTGCTGTTCGTATCGAATTATTTGATGAAGAAATTGAACGCATCAGTTTATTCGACCCGCTCACCGGTGCGGTGGAAAAAATTGTCACGCGCTATACCATCTATCCTAAAACGCACTATGTCACACCCAGAGAGACGATTCTAAAAGCCGTAGAGCAAATCAAGGTTGACCTTGCTGAGCGTCGTCAGCAGTTACTCAGTGCCAATAAACTGGTTGAAGAGCAGCGCTTAGCGCAGCGCACGCAGTTTGATATCGAAATGATGATTGAATTAGGCTATTGCTCGGGTATTGAAAACTATTCGCGCTATTTATCCGGCCGTGGTGATGGTGCACCACCACCGACCTTACTGGAATATTTTCCAGACGATGGTTTAATGTTTATTGACGAGTCGCACGTCACTATTTCGCAAATTGGCGCGATGTATAAGGGCGACCGGTCACGGAAAGAAAACTTGGTTAACTATGGTTTTCGCTTACCTTCTGCTTTAGATAACCGGCCGCTGAAGTTCGAAGAGTTTGAAATGATCGCACCGCAGCGCATCTATGTTTCGGCCACACCGGCGGCTTATGAGTTAGAACACTCTCATGGCGAAGTAATTGAGCAGGTGGTGCGGCCAACGGGCTTGGTTGATCCGATTATTGAAATTCGCCCCGTCGCGACGCAAGTTGATGATTTAATGTCGGAAGCGATGCAGCGCGCTGCGCGACAAGAGCGGGTGCTGGTGACAACCCTGACCAAAAAGATGGCGGAAGATCTTACCGAGTACTTAAGTGAACATGGTATTCGTGTGCGTTATTTACACTCTGATATCGATACCGTCGAGCGCATGGAAATTATTCGTGATTTACGCTTAGGGATCTTCGATGTTTTGGTGGGCATCAACTTGCTGCGAGAAGGTCTGGATATTCCTGAGGTGTCATTAGTGGCCATTCTTGATGCAGATAAAGAAGGTTTTTTACGCTCAGAGCGCTCATTAATTCAAACCATTGGTCGTGCGGCGCGAAACTTAGCAGGTCGGGCGATTTTATATGCTGATCGCATTACCAATTCTATGCGCAAAGCGATTGATGAAACGGATCGTCGTCGCGATAAACAACTTGCCTTTAACGCTGAGCATGGTATTTCGCCCAAGGCGATTCTGAAGAAAGTAGCCGATGTGATGGATCTGGGGCAATCGCCACAAACCAAAAATATTGTATTGCGCCAAGTAGCTGAAACGAAAGCTTTCTTTAAAGGCAAAACGCCTTATCAAATGCAGGCTGAAATTAAACAGCTGGAACAAAAGATGCTGCAACATGCCCGGGATCTCGAGTTTGAACAAGCGGCAGCGCTGCGTGATCAGGTGCATAAAATCAAACAGCGCTTGCTTGAGTTACCAGAAAGCTAAACCCTTGCGTCTGTCGCTTTCCTTAACGGCGCTTACACTTTTAAGCGCCAATCATCCCAGGCTTGCTGCGCCAGGCGTTCTTGAAAAGCGGGCGCCGCGATGTCAATCAGCGCCTTGGCACGTTCAGTTAAACTTTTACCGCGAAGCTGAGCAATACCGTATTCGGTGACAATATAGTTAACATGAGCGCGGGTGGTAACCACTCCCGCACCGGGGGCCAATACACTGCTGATGCGTGATACTGTGCCGCCCGCTGCGGTAGCGGGTAGAGCGATAATCGCGCGCCCCCCTTCGGATAAACTCGCGCCACGCACAAAATCCATTTGCCCGCCCACGCCAGAGTAAATTTTGGTGCCCAGCGAATCGGCACACACTTGACCGCTTAAATCGACTTGTAAAGCGCTATTAATCGCGACCACTTGCGGGTTTTGCCGAATAACCGCGGTATCGTTAGTGTACTCGACATCTAAAAAGACCACTTCGGGGTTGTCATCCACATAGTCGTACAAGGCTTGAGAGCCCATTGCAAAGGTAGTAACAATTTTACCGCGATGTTTGCGTTTACGCTGATTATTAATGACGCCCGTTTGGATAAGCGGTAGCACCCCATCGGAAAACATTTCGGTATGAATACCTAAATGCTGATGTTGGCCTAAACAGGCTAGGGTGGCATCGGGTATGGCGCCAATACCCAGTTGTAAACAATCGCCGTCGCGGATCAAGCTGGCGACATGTTGGCCAATTTGCTGGGTAATGGCATCCAGCGGCACGGGCAAATGTTGCGGTAGCGGGGCGCTGTGCTCAACATAACGGTCAAATCGACTCAGATGCACAAAAGAGTCACCGTGGGTTCTGGGCATTAACGGATTGATCCAGGCGATCACGCGTTTGGCCATTTGTAGGGCGGCACGCGTTGCTTCTACCGAGATCCCTAAACTGCAGTAGCCATGTTTATCTGGCGGAGAAACCTGGATCAACACCGCATCAAGCGGTTGTTCGCCGCTTCGAAATAATTTGGGAATTTCAGATAAAAATATTGGGACATAATCGGCTAAGCCACATTGCACGGCCTGGCGAGTACTGCTCCCCACAAAAAAAGCCCGCTGACGTAAATGACCGCTCAGTTCCGGTGCGCACAATACTTCGCTGTGCTCGGTATGTAATTGTAATAAGGTAAGATTGCGCCGGGATAACGCCACTGTGGCTAAAGCGTGTAATAAAAAATAGGGTGTTGCCGCCATCGACTGACACCAAATAGTATCGTTATCTTGCAAAATACTGAGGGCCTGTTCGGCGGTGGTGACGCGCATCGAGAACTCCGTTGGCTGAAAACTGCTCACTGCGCTGGCGTGTGCTGGGTTACATCCCTGAGTTGCGTGAGTATGCGCCAGTGCAGAGCAAAGAGGCCATTAACTTAGCACGGGATCACATCCACCGCGACCTGTAATTGATGGGCGCCACTGCCTTGCACTACGCCTTTTAATGGCACCACATCGGCATAATCACGACCAAAAGCCAAGGTCAGATGTTGCTGGCACGGCAATACGTTATTGGTCGGATCAAAATCAATCCAGCCGAGCTCTGGATCAAACACCGCAAACCACGCATGTGAGGCGTCTGCGCCTTGCAATCGTGCTTGTCCAGGTGGTGGTTGTGTTTCGAGATAACCACTGACATAGCGACAAGGGATGCCATTTGCCCGCAGGCAACTGATGGCTAACTGGGCAAAATCTTGGCAAACGCCGCGCCGATGTTGTAGCACCTCGGTAAGGGGGGTGACAACGGTAGTAAAGCCCGCCGTGTAGATAAAATTCTCAAAGATATACTGGTTTAAACATTCTACTAATTGCAACAGGGTTTGCTTAGGGGCGCGTAACGGCGGTAACAGCGCGGCGGTTTCAGTTAAAAACGGAGCGAGCTTACTGGCTTGGCAAAACAGTTTGGCTTGCATGGCCGCGGCTGACAGGTTGCTATTTAAATAATGTTGTAGCTGTGGCATGTCCACACCGCTGCCGCTGTCGAGTAAGGCACTGTTGTGGCGCGGTAACACCTCAACTAAGGCTTCACTGCATACTTTTAGTTGTTGATGGGGGGGCTGTAAATGAATTAAATGTCGGGTATTACCAAAGTAATCTTGATATTGGCTGATGTGTCCCAGATCGGGCGTTAAACGGACACTGGCCTGGCTAACGTGTTGATAGGGTAATTGCCGCGGCATTAAACACGCGAGGTTGTAACTGTTCGCTACAGCATGTTCGTATTGATATTCGGTAAGGTGCTTAAGCTGGTAATTCATGACATGGACCAAGGACTGCTTCGATGCGCATGGGTAAAGTAACACAGCGATAATTCATTCGACAGTTGCCGTAACAAATACTGTAACTGGCCAAGCTGCGCGTGCAAGGTTAAACAAGACGGATAATTAGCATCTAATTGTTGGGTACTGACTTGTTCTAATAGTTGGCTGAGCTCCGTGGTCAGCACGGGTAAATGCTGCCGATCCGCACTGTTTAATTCCGGTAAGGCTCGCGTTTGTCGATGTAATCGACTGATTTGATAGCCGACAGAGCGCGGTGTCGTAGTATCGAGTAGCAGTAAGTCTAAAATTGCCATCGGGTTGAGCTCTGAGCGGTAGCGCCGTCGATAGGTCATCAACGTATCGGCCATGCGTAATAAGGCTTCCATCACGCCGGCAGAGGGTAAATCTTGGCTGTAAATACGCTGCAACAATAAACTGGTTTGTAACGCGCGCTCGAGGTGCTGGCCAATATCCATAAAACGCAATGCTTGGGTGCGACTCATCGTTTCGTTATTCAGGCCATAAATCGCGGTTTGTAGTAATACCATCTCATCTAATAGATAAATAATGGTCATGGGCTGCTGTAAGTCTGGCGTTTGCGGCCATTGATAGACGGTGGCTTGTAACTTATCGAGTAACAGCCAGGTATCTTCACTAAAGTACTCACGCACAGATTGCGCGTTGTAAATCAAATTTTTCAGTAAGCCGATGACACTCAGCGGATTATCTGGTGAGAACAGTTGCGCCAGTGCAACACTAATGGGCTCATTGGCTTGGCGCGGAGGGCTGCCATTAGCCAACAAACAAAAATCGATAAAGCAATAGAGCTGTTGTTCAGTTTGATTGGTTTGAGTAGGGTGCAATAACGGCAGCGCCACCCGCAGTGCCCGAATTAATAAGTTTAAACGCTCGTTATAACGACCTAACCAAAATAAATGCTCAGCGACGCGACTGGGCAGCAAGCCCGCTTCACGTGATAACGGCATTGAGTTGTAGCTCGGTTGCAGTAAAGATTCTGTGGGTTGATCCACGCCCAGCACCCAGACATCCTTACTTAACTCTGAGCCATCTTGGGCAATAACCGGTAATTGAATTTGACTCAGCTCGCCTAAACGCGCAAAACCGCCAGGCAGCAGCAGCGGGGCTTGATTCGATTGGTACAAACTAAAGGTTCTAAGCACCGCGGGCAATTGCCATGTTGGGTTTTGCTGATCATAGCAAGGCTGCATGTGTAACGACAATTTTTGCCGCGCAATAAAATCGGCAGGGCGCTGCAATAAGGCGCAGGTGTTATCTGCCGCATATTGCTGCTGCGCGGATAGGTCATGCAGTAAAAATTGCTCCGGGTTTTTTAGCACCTGCTGCAAGGGTTGCGCTTCTTTGCACCAATACGCTTGCACGGTATTGAGCAACAGCGGCTGTTGCCAGAAATAATCGGCTGCGGCCGTTAAAAACGGTAACAAAATACCGCTATCCAATAACGCGGTGCCGGGAGGGTTGGCACAAAACAGTTGCTGTTGCCGAATACTGTGTAACAGCCCGGCTACGCCAGCACCTTCACTGTCAAGTTCCAGCGGATCGGTTAAACGATCATCTAAAAAGCGCATCAAGGCACTGACCGGTTGCAAACCGCTGAGTGTTTTTAACCAGATGCGTTGTTCGCTAAACATCAGATCGGCACCATGCACCAAAGCTAAATCTAGATAGTTGGCTAAAAAGGCTTGCTCAAAGTAGGCTTCATCGCGCGCGCCATGAGTTAAGATAGCCGCAATGCCATTGCCTTGTTGTTGTAAAAAGAAACGTAGCTGCCGAAAAAAACCAGACAGATGAGCTTTAGCGCGCAGTTGTTGCAGCTCAGGAATACTCTGCTTTAATGCTAAACGATGTTCTAGTGCAAAACCTAAGCCAGCAGGGGCCTTACAGCTGTCGGCAAAGGCGCAAATCTGACCATGATGATCAAAGCCTAAATCGGTTGCCAGTAGCGGTAGCCATTGTTCAGGTTGCTGCACTAAGCTGGCACTTTCAAACAGAAACTGCGGGTTGGAAAACAGGAGTTCTGCGGGAATAATCCCGCTTTGTACTAACTGCTGCGGCCCATACAGATCTTGCAGGATCAAGGCGAGTAATTGATGGCGCTGCGCGATACCAGCCTGCACCTGTTGCCAATCTGCCGTACTGATTAACCACGGATACAAATCAAGTTTGCGCCCTGGTTTTTGCCAACGATCAAAGTTTGCGCCATTTTCGCGTAGCTGATGTTGAATATCATCATACCAACGGCTACGCAGCGCTAAAGGAAACTTAGCAAACCACGCCAAAAGCTGTTCGGTTGAGCTTGGCGGTGCATTCACTGCTGGCACGGCTACTCCTGCAAGCGCGATGGCGCTAGGCGGTTAATGGTTGCTGCTCAGCTGTGGCGATATTGAGCAGAACCTGATGCGAGTCAATAATGCCGGTTTGGATCTGGTCAATCAGTTGATGCAACTGTACAGTACTTAACTCGGTAACCGCTTGCTCGGTGATCAAATGCTGTAATTGATGCACTTGCTGCAAGATGGCCGGGCTATTCGGTAAGGCTTTGCCTGAGGCCGCAATGCGGTGCAGACAATAACTTACTGAGCGTGGAAAATCGGCATAGCATAACAGATAATCAATGGCATCGGCAGCCGCCCCAGCCAGATTATTGGCGATATAATATTGATAGGATTCCGCTCCGCCCAAGGCATTTAGAATGGAGATCCAACGAAAACGTGGCCGTTTTAACTGCGTGGGTTGTAAGGTTTGCAGCACCATCACGTCCATGATCCGCGTCACCATATCCGCACGCTCTAAATGACGACCAATAGTAAAGAGATCAAAAGCATCACCGCGTAACATTACGCTATCTAAGGTGCCAATGACCATCTGACAGCGGCGACTGATTTCGGTCATCAATTGATAGCGCTGCTGGCGACTGAACGTTTCCACACATTGCTGCTGGACGAAACTGTCGAGTTTATTCAGCTCTTCCCACATATCACGCGGCAATAATTGTCGAATTGTTCGGGCGTTATAACGTAACTGACTGCAGGCATTACGGATAGAAACGGGGCTGTCGATATTGCTGATCAGGTGTTGCATCACCGCTTGTTCAATTTGCGCTAATTGTTGCCGATTTTGATGCTCTAAGCCATAACTGGCCAGTACCTTCGCACTGTCTTGTCCCATTACCTCGAGTAACACCGGCCAGCCAAACTCAGTATCTTTATGGCTGTCGATCAGTAAGTGGCTGGTGGCATTGACTAAACGAGCAGTATCGTCGAGCCGTTCTAAATAACGGCCTAACCAAAATATATTTTCTACGGATCTTGCTAACATTGCTTAGCCCTCATCATTGATGATCCAGGTGTCTTTACTACCGCCACCTTGTGAAGAATTAACGACCAAAGAGCCCCTGGTCAGTGCGACACGGCTTAAACCGCCAGTGGAGCAATACAAATCGGCACCTTGTAAGATAAAGGGGCGAAGATCTAAATGGCGTGGTTCTAACATCCCCTCACAAAGCGTTGGTGCTGTTGACAGGTTGAGTGTGGGCTGGGCAATAAAATTACGTGGGTTGGTTTTAATGGCCATGGCCATCTCATCGCGCTCGCTTTGGCTGGCACGAGGGCCAATTAAAATACCGTAACCGCCAGACTCGTTTGCGGGTTTCACCACCAGTTTATCTAAATTGGCTAACACAAAGCTGCGTTGCAAGGGATCTTGGCACAAGTAGGTTTCGACATTTTGTAGCAGCGGCTCTTCACCCAGATAATACTGAATAATCTTCGGCACGAACGAATAAATCACTTTATCATCGGCCACCCCTGAACCCGGTGCATTGGCAATGGCCACCAAGCCTTTGCGCCAAACGGCAATCAATCCTGGGATCCCCAACACGGAATCGGGCCTAAAGGCTTGCGGATCGATAAAAATGTCATCGATTCGACGGTAGATCACATCAACTTGGCGTTTGCCACGCAGCGTTTTTAGCCAGACGCGGTCATCTTCAACAAATAAATCATGGTTTTCAGCCAACTCTACGCCCATTTGTTGTGCTAAAAAGCTGTGTTCAAAGTAAGCTGAGTTATAAATACCGGGCGTGAGTACCACGATGCAAGGCGGAACATGTTCTCCTCGTGGCGATAATGATGCCAGCATTTGCCACAATTGCGCGGGATAATCATCCACCGGCACAATAGTAGAGTCGGCGAACAATTCGGGAAACACGCGTTTCATCACGGTGCGGTTTTCCAGCATGTAAGACACCCCTGAGGGTACTCGTAGGTTATCTTCTAACACTAAAAATTGGCCATGCTCATCACGCACCAAATCGGTGCCACAAATGTTTGCCCAGACACCATGGATCGGTGATACGCCCTGACATGGTGCAAGAAAGTTTTTAGAGTCGAGTATTAATTCTGCCGGCACAATGCCTTGTTTGAGGATTTTCTGCTCGTTGTATAAATCATCAATAAACAGATTAAGTGCAGCTAAGCGTTGTTTTAAACCGGCGCTAGTGCGTTGCCATTCCGAGCTTGGAATGGTACGTGGGATCACATCTAATGGCCAAGCGCGGTCGATATTCGCCCCGTCTGCATACAAGGTAAAGCACACCCCCATATCGCTAATCGTTTGATTTAGTTGTAGTTGTCTTTTGCACAGTTCTAAATCACCATGTTTAGCAATAAAGCGGGCAATGGCAGAGGCGGGCGGTCTGGCACTTCCATCGGTAGCGACTAATTCATCAAAACAATTTTTTAAAAGGGGGTAGCGGCCCCCGGTAAAATTTTCCAGACTCATGCACAGCTCCTTGCACTTCTGAGCCGATAGCAACGGGCTATCGCTTTAGTTTGTACAAGAAGCATAGCAAAGCTTATGCCAGCGCGAGCACAAGTATAAAAAAAGCCCCGCGGTTTTCACCAGCGGGGCTTTTTATGCGCTTACAGCTTAGTTTTTAGCAGCAGCAGCTTTCTTTTCTTTTTCTTTAGCGATGACGGCTTCCGCTACGTTAGATGGACACGGTGAGTAGTGCGAGAACTCCATAGAGAACTGACCACGACCTGATGTCATCGTACGTAATGTACTGATGTAACCGAACATTTCTGACAATGGTACGTCAGCTTTGATACGAACGCCTGTTACACCCGCTTCTTGACCAGAGATCATGCCACGACGACGGTTTAAGTCACCGATAACATCACCTACGTGATCTTCCGGCGTGAACACGTCAACTTTCATGATTGGCTCAAGCAGTTGTGCGCCTGCTTTCGGGATTGACTGACGGAATGCACCTTTAGCCGCGATTTCAAACGCGATGGCTGATGAGTCAACGGCGTGGAAACCACCGTCGAATACTTCAACTTCTACGTCTAATACTGGGAAGCCCGCTAAAGTACCGGTAGACATCATAGAGGCAAAGCCTTTCTCGATGGCTGGCATAAATTCTTTTGGTACGCTACCACCTACTACAGTAGAAACGAACTTGAAGCCAGAGTTTTGCTCGCCCGGACGGATGCGGTAGTCGATTTTACCGTACTGACCTGAACCACCAGATTGCTTCTTGTGCGTGTAGCTATCTTCGATTTCACGGGTAATGGTTTCGCGGTAAGCAACCTGTGGTTGACCTACAACTAATTCAACACCGTAAGTACGCTTTAAGATGTCTACTTTGATATCTAAGTGTAATTCACCCATACCTTTTAGGATGGTTTCACCAGAATCAACATCGGTTTCAACACGGAACGTTGGATCTTCAGCAACCATCTTACCGATAGCGATACCCATCTTCTCAACTGAACCTTTATCTTTTGGTGTAACAGAGATAGAGATTACTGGCTCTGGGAATACCATTGGCTCAAGGGTACATGGGTGCTTCGGATCACACAGCGTGTGGCCTGTTTGCGTGTTGTTTTTCATACCAACGATAGCAATGATATCACCGGCTTGCGCAGTAGTCAGGTCAGTACGATCGTTTGCTTGCATCTCAACCATACGGCCGATACGCTCGGTTTTACCCGTGAATGAGTTAAGGATGGTGTCGCCTTTGTTCAATACGCCAGAGTAGATACGCACGAAAGTCAAGGCGCCAAAACGGTCATCCATGATTTTGAACGCTAACGCGCGGAATGGCTCATCTGGAGAGACGATAGCAGAATTACCCGTTTCGTTACCTTCTTCGTCAGTCAGTGGCTGAGGAATAACTTCAGTTGGTGACGGTAAGTAATCAACAACGGCGTCTAACAGTAATTGCATGCCTTTGTTTTTGAAAGCAGAACCACAGTAAGTTGGGAAGAAGGCTAAATCACGAGTACCTTTACGGATACAACGCTTAATGTCTTCTAATGAAGGCTGTTCGCCTTCCATGTAGGCCATTAACAGGTCATCGTCTTGCTCAACAGCAGTTTCGATTAACTGTTCACGATACATCGCAACGTCATCAGCCATGTCAGCTGGAATATCAGTAATGGTGTAGTTTTCTGGTAAACCCGTTTCATCCCAGATGTACGCTTTTTCAGTTAACAGGTCAACTACACCTTTAAAGGTGTCTTCGCGACCGATAGGTAACACCATGATTAATGGCTTAGCACCTAACACTTTCTTAACTTGTTCAGTTACGCGGATGAAATCAGCGCCGATACGGTCAAGCTTGTTAACGAAGATCAGACGTGATACTTCAGCGTCGTTAGCATAACGCCAGTTAGTTTCTGATTGCGGCTCAACACCACCAGAACCACAGAATACGCCAACACCGCCGTCTAATACTTTTAATGAACGATATACTTCAACAGTGAAGTCAACGTGTCCCGGGGTATCGATAACGTTGAAACGGTAGCCTTTCCAAAAACAGCTAACCGCTGCTGACTGGATAGTAATACCGCGCTCGGCTTCTTGTTCCATGAAGTCGGTAGTTGATTCACCTTCGTGAACTTCGCCTAACTTATGGATTTTACCGGTCAGTTTCAGGATACGTTCGGTAGTAGTGGTTTTGCCGGCATCAACGTGGGCGAAGATACCAATGTTTCTGTATAAGGATAAATCTGCTGACATAGTCATCTCTATAAGCTAGGGGTTTGAAAATAGTGCGACAATATACAGGATTTTTAAATGTTTTGCAGAAAAAATTATTGTCACCGGCTAATTTCTTTACTGATACTGTCAACTGACAGTTACAGACTTTTTCAGTAACAGCAAAGACATGACGCTAATCGGCTTTTATAATGCGCTAAATTTTAGGGCAAATTTTCAATAACGGTGTGCGCTAGCAGCAATCAGCCGTATCGCCTCGACAGCCAGTGGGTTACCATCACTAAGCTATTTATCACGATGCTCCAGTGAGCTGAGAAAGCGCCATGTCAAACAGTACCCGTTCAAACGACAGTCTGATGGATCACTTTGTTGCCAAACCCTGTGCGGCGAGTGTTGATATTTTATATCAAGATGCAGACATGTTAGTGATCAACAAACCCAGTGGTTTATTCAGTTTATCGGGTAAAAACCCACTTAATTGGGATTCGGTGCATTACCGTTTAGTAAATGGTCAGCAGGGCATCAGCCCCGCATTTGCGCAAGCTAAATTGCCGCACCGCCTAGATTACGGCACTTCAGGTATAATGTTGGTGGCGCTAACAGAGCAGGCTACCCAGCATTTAAACCAACAGTTTCAAAAAAGAGCCGTGCAAAAACGCTATATGGCGATGCTAGACGGTTGGCTAACGGCGGACGAAGGCATGATTAGTGCGGCGATAGTCAAAGATAAACACGGTTTTGGGCGAGTCAGAATGTGTGCGGATACCGGTAAGGCCGCTCTGAGTCAATTTCGAGTGCTTAAACGGTTAAATGATCCACCGCGAAGCCTAGTGGCGTTTACGCCACACACCGGGCGAACCCACCAGTTACGCATTCATAGTCAGAGTATTGGTCATCCTATTTTAGGTTGTGATTTATATCACAACACACAAAGTGAGCAGATGGCTGAGCGTTTATTACTGCATGCCAGTGATATCGACTTTGAGCATCCCACACGCTTGCAGCCCATGCATTGGCATTGTCCAAGTCCATTTTAAGCGTGCATTAGGCCTGCTGCGGTAAGCAAATAAAATTTAGTCTTTGGTTAAGTTGAATTTCGCTAAAGATGCTTAATACTAAAACGACAAAATAACTTTGCCGATGAGAAAAAGCATGACGATGAACAAAATGGGGTGGTTGTGGACTTTGCTGTGGTTGGTCGCCTGTTCTGAGGCAAATAATACACAAAGTTTGGGCGAGCCGTCTGAACAGCCGCTAGCCATAAATGAAACCTACAGTGACGATTCGCCAACGGCGGATGAAAACACCCTATTAATAGATTGCCCTCATTTTACTGATTTATTTACGTTGTTGCCTAACGCCTTAAATGATGAAGCGATTAGCGAGCACTATTTGGATTGTGATGCGGTGTTACCTACAGCGACTTCAACTTTTATGAGTGCTGATCAACAGAGCGTTTGGACGTTTTCGGTAACGGCTTTAGGGCTGGATGTGATGCCCGCTTTGCAACGCTGGGATCGGGCTGAGGCGGATACCACTCAAAAAGCTTTTTTTAAAAAAGCGCTGCAAGCCAACATTGATTTGCAATTACAGCTTTATCGCAACTGCCTAAATTATTTAGAGCAGACGGGCTTACCGCTATGGCATGCTACTTATCAAGCTCACACCCCGCGTCATAGAATTTGTATTGGTAGTGATGCGCAAAAAGCTGAAGATGGGCTGTGGTTTGCTCGCGCGCTAACGCCCCGTTATTTATATACATTAAAAATTGAAGGGGCAAAAGCGGCGCAATTTACCACAGCAGAGGCTGCGGCTGAGTATATGGCAGAGCTATTTACATTGTTTCGCTAATCGTGGTGCGTCATGCACAAAAAAACAGGCAGCCGAAGCTGCCTGTTACTATTTTTCACATCTGCAAAAAATTATTCTGCTATTGACGCCCACAAGTCATATTCATCGGCTTCGTCTACTACTGCATCAATCAGATCGCCAGGTTTGACGTTAGTTAAACCGTTTAAATACACCGCACCATCAATTTCTGGCGCATCAGCAAAACTGCGGCCAATAGCGCCTTCTGCGTCAACTTCATCAATCAGTACTTTAATGGTTTTGCCCACTTTCGCTTGTAACCGCGCCGCACTAATCGCTTGTTGTTTTAACATAAAGCGATCGTAACGCTCGTCCATTACCGCTTGTGGCACAGGGTCTGCAAGCTCATTGGCTTTAGCACCTTCGACCGGGCTGTATTTAAAACAACCTACGCGATCAAGCTGCGCTTCATCTAACCAGTCAAGTAACATTTGGAAATCTTCTTCGGTTTCACCCGGGAAGCCGACAATAAAGGTTGAACGGATGGTCAGCTCTGGGCAGATTGCCCGCCATTTTTTAATGCGCTCTAATACACGTTCGGCTTGGCCTGGGCGCTTCATCAGTTTTAAGATGCGTGGGCTGGCATGTTGAAACGGGATATCTAAATAAGGTAACACCTTACCCTCAGCCATTAACGGGATAATATCGTCAACATGCGGGTAAGGATAAACGTAGTGCAAACGTACCCAAATGCCCATTTCACCAAGCGCTTCACACAGTGACTGCATCGAGGTTTTCACCGGTTGGCCATTCCAAAAGCCAGTGCGGTGTTTCACATCTACGCCATAAGCGCTGGTGTCTTGCGAGATGATCAGCAGCTCTTTTACGCCCGCATTTTTTAAGCGCTGCGCTTCATCTAACACTTCACCCACCGGCCGGCTGACTAAATCACCGCGCATTGATGGAATAATGCAGAAGGTACAGCGGTGATTACAACCTTCCGAAATTTTTAAATAGGCATAGTGTTTAGGGGTAAGTTTAACCCCGTGATCCGGTACCAGCATGGTGAAGGGATCGTATTTTGGCTTGGGTACAAACTCGTGAACTTGCTTTAACACGTTTTCATAACTGTGCGGCCCAGTAATGCCCAGCACGTTCGGGTGCACTTGACGAATTTCATCTTCGCGCGCGCCCAAACAGCCGGTGACAATCACATTACCGTTTTCGGCTAAAGCTTCGCCGATGGTTTCCAGTGACTCTTGTACGGCCGAATCAATAAAGCCGCAGGTGTTTACAATAACTAACTGGGCATCATCATAGCTGGGTACGATGTTATAACCTTCTGCTTTTAATTGCGTTAGGATCCGCTCAGAATCGACCAAGTTTTTTGGACAGCCTAAGCTCACAAAGCCAATGGTGTTATTGCCCTTGTGTGCGCTGCCGGCTTGCTCGGTCAGGCTTTTGCGAGGCGTATCGAGGGTCGTGGTTTGGCTTGGATCAAAGGTTTGAACAGTCATAGTGTCTCTTAGATTGGGCGTTGCCTGAAAAAAGTCGGCGGATTATACCTGATACGTAGCAAAGTTACAGGGGTTGCTGACCAAAAAATGAACACTGGTGTCAGTTATTGCAGCGGAAAATAAGGCGAAGCCGGCTTTATTGATGCGCAAAGGCGTTGCGGATGAAATAAGATCATACGGGCATCGCCCGCATGATCGAGGAGGGGGTGTTAAACTTTGTAAGGCATCGCGCCTAAATAGTCTTTTTTACCCACATCCACACCGTTATGGCGCAAAATGGCGTAAGCCGTGGTGATATGAAAATACAAATTAGGCAGTACATGTTGCATTAAAAATGCTTCACCGGTCAGGTATTTTCCTTCCCAACGTGGCTGGCTGACGTGCTGCGTGGCGGCGCTGGCAAAGTCGGCTTCTTTAAAGCTGGCTAAGTACGCGACAGTGTCATTGATGCGCTGCGTCAGTTGCTCAAGTGTACTTTCGTCATCGGCATGCTTAGGTGCATTTTCGACTTGGTTGGTCAAGCGCGCGGCACCGAGCTTAGCGGTATCACAGGCAATTTGTACTTGGCGGATCAACGGAAATTGGTCAGGCGCTAAACGCGCATTTAACAGCACGCTCATATCAATTTTTTTGCTAAGCGCATAAGCGCTGCTTTTGTCTAAGATGTGCTGTAAGTTATGCAACATTTTAGTGGCTTGGGTAATGCTCAATTGAAAATACATGGGGTTGGCCTCGGGCTGGGTTAATAATCAGTGTGATAGAACAGCTTAAATGGTCAGTTGGTATTGGTTGCGGTTTTGCCAATATCCGTCACGTTAGATGTGGCTGCACTATGCGGTGTTTTAGTGCGTTTAACAATGTTACGGTGTGATTTCTTTATTTGCCATCGGGGGTTGTGGTTTGGCAAATAAACACAAGTATAAAGTGATTATCTGGCGCTTTTAGCCATTTTCAACGATTGACAGCACAAAACAGCTGTAAATAGTGCTTGAGGTGCCTATTCCAAAATTTAACAAGCAATTCTTGAGATCTGGTTAATACTTAGCACTGTACTTTGCACTGTTGGATTTTTTTAGCACACAGGAGTTTTTATGATTAACGCATACGCTGCAATGAAAGCCCATGGCAAACTTGAACCTTGGCAATATGATCCAGGCGCATTAGCGCGCGATCAAGTCGAGATTGACGTGGATTATTGCGGCATCTGTCACTCTGACATTTCAATGTTAAATAATGAATGGGGTATGTCGAGTTACCCGCTGGTGGCTGGGCATGAAGTGGTGGGCCGCATTGCTGCGGTTGGCGCCGATGTGACCCACTTAAAAATAGGGCAAGTGGTCGGCTTAGGCTGGCATTCTGATTACTGTAAGGTCTGTAGCACCTGCGGTAGTGGCGATCACAACCTTTGCGCCAGTGCGCAAGGTACTATCGTAGCCCATCATGGTGGCTTTGCCGATAAAGTACGGGCCAATGCCAGTGCGGTGATCCCATTGCCAGAGGGCATGGATGCAAAAACCGCAGGCCCATTGTTTTGCGGTGGCATTACGGTGTTTAACCCGATGGTGCAGTTTGACGTGAAGCCAACCGATAAAGTGGCGGTTATTGGTATTGGTGGCTTAGGGCATTTGGGCTTGCAGTTTTTACGGGCTTGGGGCTGTGAAGTCACGGCTTTTACCTCGAGTGACAGTAAAGCCGCTGAAGCGAAAGAATTAGGTGCGCATCATTGCATTAATTCACGCAGCGCCGCAGACATTGAGCAAGCGGCCGGCAAGTTTGATTTTATTATTTCTACCGTCAATGTGAAGCTTGATTGGAACCTGTATTTAGGTACTTTAAAACCGAAAGGCCGTTTGCATTTTGTCGGCGCAACGCTAGAGCCGTTAGATTTGAATGTGTTTAGTTTGATTATGGCACAGCGTTCGGTATCAGGCTCACCGGTGGGAAGCCCTGCAACCATTGCTAAGATGCTCGATTTTGCCGTGCAACATGACATTAAACCGGTGGTTGAAACTTTTAAATTTAGTCAGATCAACGAAGCCTTAGCGCACCTCGAAAGTGGTAAAGCGCGTTATCGTATCGTGTTAGAACGTTAAGCCACTTTAACTTGCTGTTAAGCGGCTTACAACGAGCTTAACAGCAAGACTAACGCTGCGCCATGTTGGGCAGAAAACTGCGAACGCTGGCCATACAAATTAACGATGGCTGTCACATCTTGTTGTGCTTGATCAAAACTACGACGCAGCCCCATATGCCATTCAGGGAATTGCCGTTCAGTTACACCATGTTTAAAAATTAACCGCACATGATGATGCCGCTTATCCCGTTGGATCCGCGCATAGGTGAGCTCGACATCCCGTTTTGGCCCTTCAAGCAGTTGTAAGAAATGCTGCTCCGTGGCGAGCAGCAAACCGGTGATTTGGTGTAACCGATTATTACGTTCTGCTTGCTGATGAATTTCAGCAATACAGTCAGCGGTTATGTCCGTTTGGGCAGTACTGACATAGGCAAGTTGCAATAACGGTTGCTCTGGCATGCTGTTCTCAATTATCGGTATTTACGTTGCGCTTTGCGTTTACGCTCGGCTTCTCGCTCGGCTTTGTCTTTGGCTTTCGCCGCTTCATCGGCTTTGGCATCAATTTGCTCTTGGCTAACCATCTCTGGGGTTTCTAGCGTAATGGGGCCTAAGTTACCGGCGCGCAGTTCAGTGATCAGGATAGTACCGGCTTTCTCTAGATCGACAACGCCACCTTTGCGCATACAGCCACGACGAAGGCCAATCGCATCTAATAGCGCCAGATCATTTTCCGGTTGCTCGGTTAAATCAAAGCGCTGCATCACTGCAGCAGGGTAGGCTTGTAATAAATACTCTGCCGCAAACATGGCAATATCGGCATATTCAAATACCGTATCTTTGATGGCGCCGGTGACGGCTAAGCGATAGCCACAGGTAGGCGGGCTCAGTTTTGGCCATAAAAAGCCCGGCGTGTCGGTTAAAATCACATTGTTATCCAACTTAATACGCTGCTGTGTTTTGGTCACGCCGGCTTCGTTACCCGTTTTGGCGATGGTCCGCCCGGCAAGGGTATTAATTAACGTAGACTTACCGACGTTAGGTATCCCCATAATCATGGCACGAGCGCCTCGGATCTCCAGGTTACGCTCTGGCAGCATGTCATTACACAGCTGTAATAGGGCGCGAATATGTTCAGGATTTTGCTGACTGATCGGGATGGCTTTCACGCCGCTTTGACTGTCAAAGTGCTGAACCCAACGCTGGGTTAGCGCAGGATCGGCCAGATCGGCTTTGTTTAACACTTTAATACAGGGTGTATTACCGCGCAGTTGCGGCACCAGCGGGTTTTCACTAGAAAACGGAATACGGGCATCGAGCATTTCGATAATAATATCGACTTGCGGCATCACTTCGGCGATTTCTTTGCGGGCTTTGTGCATATGGCCCGGAAACCAGTTAATAGACATGACAGTTCCTTTGGCGTTAAAAACGCGCCAGTAATTCGCGACGGTAATCGGCTAAGTTGATGCTTAAGCCTGCCGCGTTCAGTTTATTTTGCAGTTTGTTGGCGGCCAAATTGAGCTCAGACATCATCAAGGTATTATCATCCAATTGCCACACGAGCTTAGATGCTTCGTAGCTGTACGCCAATATTAATAGCGCAATGACATCATTTTGTTCGGCGGCCGCGTCGATGGAGCGTTGCTTACGTTGGATTAAATTTAATTCGTGTTTCAGATCCCAAATGTAGGCCACATCATGAAAATAGGGATGCGTTTTTAAACGTTTCAAACTGAAACCGACCACTAAACAGCCGATCACCACACCACTAAAATTTAGCCAAAAATTTGAACCTGATCCGGTGGCGAACAGTGCGATCAGTAAGGTCGAGCTGCCTAAACTGATCAGTAACAATGCGATAATGCTTGAAATAGTGATGCGGTTTAGCCGTTGGCGATAGCGATGTTTTTCAATTACACGTAATTGCATGATGACTCGTTCATTTGTTAGCGGGGTTGAACCAACGACACGCCGCAGCCCGACAAAGGGGAAACTGCGGCGCATGCTAGGTTATGGCTGCGCGACTTCAGGCGGTTGATAACGGCGAATTTGCAGTATTATGCCTAATTTAGGATGATCCAGATAATGAATTTCGCCACTGATCACCCGCCGGCTTTGTTTCACATTGATACTTTGTAGGGCGCCATTATGCATTCTGCGCAGATTAAAGTCTGTATTGACAAACAGATAATGATCTAAATGCAGTTTAAATAAACCATCCAGTTGCCATACTTCCGTCGGTAAATTGGCCTGGTTTTGTACGTTGCTGCTATTGTCGATTGCCGCCGTGCTGGGTTGATCCAACGACACACCCGCGGCCAGTTGTTGGCGGCGGCTATTAATTTGTTCAAGCACGCTGGTCACGTCGCTGGCATTGGCCGCAGCTTGGGTGTCATTCACCGGGGTATCATGTTGCTCAGAGGTGATGGGCTGTCCCCAATAATCAAAACGCTGGCTGAAGTTTTCACCGGCAAACCAACGGCTGGGGATCGCTCGGCGCTCGGTGACAGGTGCTTGACGCCATACCGTATGCAACAGCACTTGTTGCTGGCGTTGTCGGCGCAGTTTAGCGACCACATCAGTTAAAGCAAAGGCTTCAGGCTCTGCTAAAAAGGGCACGCCTTGAAACTCACCGCGACCGGCTAAGGTATGGGGCAGCCGTGAGGGCCAAGGCACCTTATGGCTGAGCCATTTTTCAGGAAACAACGCCAGACGCTGCCAAGCCAACGGCTGGGTTTCCTGTTGGCACATCAGTTTATGGGGGGCCTGCCAATCGCTTGGAAACACACTGCTTGCTGCTGTATTTAGCGGTGCTGGGCTGCAATCTTCTAAAGCACTGACTAGCGGCTGAATAGTCGGATTATACAAAGGAGACACCAAATCAATAATGCGGCCCAAGCGAATTGGCGTAACCTGCTCGGGAAAATGTTCGCGTAATTGGCTATCGCCTGTGCGTTCAAAAACAATCAGTTCTACTTCAAACCAGCGCTCATTGGCTTGCAGCAGCATGGTGTTCAGTAACAGACATCCGGTCAGCAATAGCCGAACTTTCATGCGTTTCCTACCTTATGTTTGGTAAAGTCAGCCAACATCGAGCTGATGAGGCTGAGTCGATCTTTATGATCCTCTGCGGCAATACTAAAACGCAGTTTTTGCCCGCCTTCCAGTTTAAAGACGCGTGATTGGGTTTGGATCAACGTAATAATGTAACTTGGATTGACCAAGGTTTTCTCGGCGAATTCTACCACACCACCTTTGCTATTGGCTTCTATCCGTTTAATACCCAGTGCCTGTGCTTGCAATTTTAACTCAGCAACGGCCACTAAGTTTTTCGCCGCATCGGGTAATAATCCGAAACGGTCGATTAACTCGACCTGAACTTCATCGATCTCTTCTGGATTTTTGGCACTGGCCAGTTTTTTATAAAATGATAGCCGTAAATTGACATCAGGGATGTAGCTCTCTGGAAACAGCGCAGGCAGTTTTAAATCCATTTCAGTTTGTTGGCTGAGCATGGCTTCAAGGCTGGGTACTCGCCCAGCTTTTAAGGCTTGCACGGCTTCTTCGAGCATTTCCATATACAAACTAAAACCGACCGATTCAATTTGACCACTTTGCTCATCGCCTAATAACTCACCTGCGCCACGAATTTCTAAATCGTGCGTCGCTAAAGCAAAACCGGCACCCAAATCTTCTAAACTGGCGATGGCTTCTAAGCGTTTTTCGGCATCTTTAGATAAACGCTTGGGCGGCGGGGTCATTAAATAGGCATAGGCCTGGTGATGGGAGCGGCCAACCCGACCCCGCAATTGATGTAACTGCGCCAAGCCAAAGTTATCCGCACGGTTAATAATAATGGTATTGGCTGTGGGCACATCGATGCCGGTTTCGATAATAGTGGAGCACAGTAACACGTTAAAACGCTGATGATAAAAATCAGCCATAATTTGTTCGAGCTCGCGTTCACGTAGCTGACCATGGGCAATGGCGATATTCGCTTCAGGGATCAGCTCTTGTAAATCGGCTGCCATTTTTTCGATAGAGGCAACATCATTGTGTAAAAAGTAGACCTGACCACCCCGTAAGATCTCGCGCATCACCGCTTCGCGTAGCAAGCCGTTTTCGTACTCGCGCACAAAGGTTTTCACGGCTAAACGCCGCGCGGGTGGGGTGGCGATAATCGACAGATCACGCATGCCCGACATAGACATATTCAGGGTACGCGGAATGGGCGTGGCGGTTAAGGTTAAAATATCAATGTTGGCGCGTAGCGCTTTAATTTTCTCTTTTTGGCGTACACCAAAACGGTGTTCTTCATCGACAATCAGCAGGCCTAAATCGTGCAGTTTAATATCATCTTGCAGCAGCTTGTGCGTACCAATCACAATATCAACTTTACCGTTACTGACATCTTCTAAAATGGCTTTTTGGGCTTTCGGGCTAACAAAACGAGACAGTACCTCAACTCGCACCGGCCAGTTAGCAAAACGATCTTTAAAGTTTTCAAAATGTTGTTGTGCAAGTAAGGTAGTTGGTACCAACAAAGCCACTTGCTTACCGCCGTTAACCGCGACAAAGGCAGCGCGCATAGCCACTTCGGTTTTACCAAAGCCGACATCACCACACACTAGGCGATCCATCGGTTGCGGTTGCTGCATATCCTGCAATACAGCGTTAATGGCGTCGAGCTGATCGGCTGTTTCTTCAAACGGGAAGCTGTCGGCAAAGGCCGCATAGTCATTTTCATCCAGTTTAAATGCATGGCCCTGATGAGCGGCACGCTGCGCATAGACATCGAGTAATTCTGCTGCAACATCACGCACCTTCTCAGCAGCCTTACGGCGGGCTTTTTCCCAAGTATCGTTACCGAGTTTGTGCAAGGGGGCATGTTCGGCATCGCTGCCTGAGTAACGACTTAACAGATGCAGTGATGACACCGGTACATACAGTTTGCTACTACCGGCATATTCAATGGTCACAAACTCAGCACTAATGCCATTGGCATCCAACACCTGCAAGCCTTGATAGCGGCCAATACCATGTTGTAAATGCACAATAGGTTGACCCAGGCTTAATTCGGCCAGATTACGAATGATGGTATCGGAAGAAATTTGCTGGCTTTTCTTACGACGCCTACGCTGGCTAATTTTTTGGCCAAATAGCTCGTTTTCGCTGATCAGGGCCAGCGGCGGGGTGGTGTTAACGAAGGTACCTTGATCTAGGGTTCCGACCAACACGGCAATATCTTGCTGTTGCGTTAAAAACTGCGCCAAGCTGCTGGTTTGCGGTAGATGCACGGCAGCCTTGTGCAGCAGCTGCAATAAACTTTCACGACGACCTTCACTTTCCACTAAAAATAGCGCACGGCCTTGCTGCTTTTTTAGCGCCGTTAAAAAGTTTAAAAGGGCTTCTAACGGATTTTTCAGCTGATGATTAATATTAAGATCAGGCAGGTTAGCAATCGGCGCATTAATGTGCCCATTTTTAAGCGGTAACTCTGCACGGCTTAAACGTAACCTAGGGTAAGCTTTTAGCGCGGCAAACAGCTCATCGGTGGCTAAATACAATTCGGTAGGTTGTAAAATGGGCCGCAGTAAATCAATGGCGCGATCTTGATAGCGACGTTTTAACTCTAGCCAAAACTGATTGGCACTGTGCTCGATATCACCACAGGTTAAAATATGTGAGTTAGCCGGTAAGTAACTGAATAAACTTGAGGTATCTTCAGCAAATAGCGGTAAATAATATTCAATACCGGCCGGTAAAATACCTTGGGTGACTTGCTGATATAAAGATTCTTTTTCATTGCGAGCGGCAAAGCGTTCGCGATAACGCAAACGAAAGCGTTCAATCGCTGCCTTGTCGGTTGGAAACTCATGTGCCGGCAAGAGCGAAATCTGTTTCACTTTATCTAAACTGCGCTGCGTGTCAGGATCAAAGGTGCGAATGGCATCCACTTCATTATCAAAAAAGTCGATGCGATAAGGCTGCGTTGCGCCCATCGGATACAAGTCTAGTAAAGAGCCACGAACAGAGAACTCGCCATGCTCCATAACTTGATCGACATGTCGATAGCCCACCGCGGCCAATTGCTGCTTAAAAGCACTTAAATCGGTTTGTTGTTGCTCGGCCAGAATAAAACTGTGTTGCTCTAAATGGGCACGGCCAGCAATTTTCAATAACAAGGTACTTACCGGCACTATCACTAAGGCATGACTGAGCCGCGGCAATTGATACAGCGTGGTTAAACGCTGAGAAATAATGTCCTGATGCGGCGAAAACATATCATAGGGCAGGGTTTCCCAATCGGGCAGCGTGAGAATGGGGCACTTGGCGGGGTCAAGAAAGACCGTTAACTCTTGCTCTAAGCGCATCGCTGCGGGGGTGTCTTGTACCACTAAGACACAGACGCCTTGTTGCTGTGTGACATAGCTGCTGATGGCTAGAGGTAAGGCAGCGCCAGTCAGTTGGCCCCATGCTTGCTGATCAGTAGCGCCGCGTAATTGCGGTATCGAAGGAAAAACACTCATTGAATTATAAACTCGTATCCTGATTAATCGCGTTGGCTGTTACAGTGATTTGGCGCTGCTAGTTCAGCGCTGCTCCGCTTTTAATTTTAATTGTCGGGCTTGCTGCTGCAAACTGGCGCGTACTAGCAGTTCGCGATCTTCATCGCGGATCAGTTTAAACACCACCTTGATCAGATAGCCATCTGTGGTTTGCTCAGCGCTTAATACTTGACCAAAACAAAAAACCGCCCCAGCATTGTCAGCAAGAAATAACTTCACTTCAACTGCTTGCAGTGCTGGCATGGCGCGATCTGTTTTAAAGGTGAGGCCAGCACCGCCGTAGCTTTGCGTATGATGGCGATACGCCGCAACATCTTGTTGTTGTAAAACGTAATGCAGCAGCAAATCGAGCTTTTTTGCTTGCTGTTGCAAGTAATTCGCTAACTCTTCGGCTAATTCACCGACGCGTTGTAACGAGCGCAGTGCATTCATATTCAGTTGGCCCACATTCCCAGCTAACAAAAAAGGCTCGGGGATGGCCGCCGTAAAGTCTGCTTCGCTTGGCAGAGGCGTACTCAGTGGTATCACATTAATGGCAATGCGATGCTCAACTTTGAAATACTGTTGAAAATCTTCGGCTAGGCTGTCCAGTTCAGAGCTCATCTGGGTTCTCCCCCGTTGGTGCTTGTCATTGCACCGAATTATCACTATTATCGGCACCACTTTTGCGCTAATTTATCATCTAACCTAGGTAAAGTCCTGAAAATTCACATGCACCTTCCAGTCAGCCTGTTTATTGGCTTACGTTATAGCCAAAGTCGCAAGGGTAATGCCTTTATTTCGTTTATCACCCTATTTTCTGTTGCCGGTATTTTACTTGGGGTGATGGCATTAACCATTGTCAGTTCGGTGATGAACGGCTTTGAGGCGGAATTAAAGCGTCGCATCTTAGGCGTGGTGCCCCATCTTATTGTGCAAGCGCCCCAAGGGGATACCCGCTGGCAACAACGCTTACAACAACAAGTCAAGGTGTTGGATATTACGCCATTTCTGCAAACTGAAGCCTTAGTGCAAGCGCCTCGGCAGTTAACAGCTGTGATGCTGCAAGGCTTAACACCTGAGCAGTTACCGCAGTTTTTAAAACAATCTTTAGCACTGGGCGATTGGCAAACATTAAGCGAGCAGCGTTATAGCATGATGCTCGGCCGCGGTTTAGCCGAACAGCTGGATGTGCATTTAGGGCAACAAATTCGGGTACTATTAGCGCAAGGTGGCAGCCATACTCCCTTAGGCTGGATGCCACGCCAGCGCTTATTTACCGTCGCCGGAATTATTGATACCGGCTCTGAAGTGGATAGTGTTATCGCGATCACGGCGCAAGAAGATTTAATGCGGTTATTGCCGGTGGCCGAGCGCACGCCGAGTTGGCGGGTCAGTTTATTAGAGCCTTTTCAAGCGCCGTTGTTAGCAGAGCAATTATCGGCTGATACGCAGATAAGTTCAGTGCAAGATTGGCGGCAGAGCCATGGCAAATTATTTGCGGCAGTGGCCATGGAGAAAGCCATGATGTGGCTGATGTTATTGCTGATTGTCGCTGTGGCGGCCTTTAACATTGTGTCAGCTTTAGTGATGATGGTTACCGAGAAACAAGCAGAAGTGGCGATTTTAAAAACGCAAGGCATGACTGACCGCGCGCTATTTTTTGTGTTTGCTATACAAGGTTTATTTAACGGGTTGCTCGGTGCTGTGCTTGGTGTGATGGCTGGCGTGTTAGTCAGTTGGCAGCTTAATGCGTTATTAGATCTGTTCAATTTCCAAGTTGCAGGCGGTATTCAATTACCTGTGTTAATGGATGCCAGCCAAATTGCCACCATCTTCATTAGTGCTATTGGCTTAACCTTGCTCGCCGTGTTGTATCCAGCTTGGCGTGCGGTAAAAATTAATCCGGCGGAAGTATTACGCGATGAATAATGTTCTTGAAGCCTCTCAAATTTGTAAAAGTTACCGTGATGGCCAGCAGGTCACCGAGGTGTTGCATCAGGTTAATTTAACCATTGCCAAAGCACAAATGGTGGCCATTGTTGGCAGTTCAGGCTCGGGCAAGAGTACCTTATTGCATATTTTAGGCACTTTAGATACGCCAGACAGTGGCAATGTGCAGATCGCTGGGCAACAGATTGCTAAGCTTAGCGCCAATCAAAAAGCCAGCTTGCGTAATGAAAAACTGGGTTTTATTTATCAGTTCCACCATTTATTAATGGATTTTACGGCGGTTGAAAACGTGGCCATGCCCTTACTGATCCGTGGGCAAGCCCCTGTCGAAGCGAATGCCGCCGCCACCGCTTTGCTAAGCCGAGTGGGCTTGGCGCATCGTTTAACCCATAAGCCGTCTGAATTAAGCGGCGGCGAGCGGCAACGCGTTGCTATTGCTCGGGCATTGGTGACTAAACCCGCTCTAATTTTAGCCGATGAGCCCACCGGTAATTTAGATCAGCAAACCGCAGAGTCTATTTATCAATTGTTACGTGAGCTTAATCGTGAATTTGCCACCAGTTTTGTGGTGGTGACCCATGATCGTGCCTTAGCGGCTCGCTTAGACAAACACTATTTGATGACAGATGGTCGTTTGGAGCCTGCGCCATGAATGCTCTCGTTTGGCAACTGGCGCGACGTTATCGTAATACTCGCCATACCAGTGGCTTTATTCGCTTTATTTCGGCTTCATCGACCTGGGGTATTGGCTTAGGCGTGGCGATTTTAATTTTAGCGCTGTCGGTGATGAATGGTTTTGAGCAGGCACTAAAACAGCGTTTGTTGGCGGTGATCCCGCATGTTGAATTAGAGTCAGTGGAAAATAACTTACAGCAATGGCAAAGCAAGCTACCGCGCTTAAGCGCTGTAGAAGGCGTAATAGCGGGCGCACCTTATATTAAAGCCAACGGCATGCTACGTGCGGGCAGCCAAATTAAAGCGGTACAGCTGCGCGGTATTGATTTGCAACTTGAACAGCAACTCAGTGACTTTGCCACTTACTTACAAAGCGGCAGCCTAGAGACCTTGGCGGCAGAGCAAGTTGTGTTAGGCAGCGGTATTGCCGCAGCACTGGGTTTGCAGGTCGGTGATAATGTGCAATTAATGCTACCTCGTTTTACCGATGATGGTCGTTTAGCCAGTTATTCTAATCGGGTGCTGAGTGTCAGTGCCATTATTGCGGTGGGCGGGCAACTCGATTATAGCCAAGCGTGGCTGGGTTTGGATGCATTAGCCGATTTTTTAGCTATGCCAGAAGACACCGTACACGGTTTAGCCTTTCGTTTAGACGATATCTTTGCGGCACCGGCCATGGCACGGCAACTCGGGCAGTTGTCGGATGATTATGTCTATCTACTCGATTGGTTTCGTAGCCAAGGCCATGTTTATCAAGATATTCAAATGGTGCGCGCCATCTTATATTTGGTGTTGTCGCTGGTGATCGCCGTGGCCTGCTTTAATATTGTCGCGACCTTGGTGATGGCTGTGCGGGAAAAAGAATCGGATATTGCCATTTTGCTGACCATGGGCATGCGACCGGCGGCATTAATTAAAACCTTTATGTTGTTAGGCTGGCTAAATGGTTTGGTTGGCACCTTAGGCGGGGCTGTTGTTGGCGTGTTACTGGCACATTACATTGAGCCGATCTTTGCTTTTGTAACCTCGACACTTGGCAAATCGTTATTAGATCCGAGCATCTACTTTATCGATTACGTGCCGTCGTTATTGCTGTGGCAGGATGTGGTCGTTACGGTGCTGTTGGCATTGGGCTTAAGTTTATTATCGACGCTGTATCCGGCATTTCGTGCAAGTAGGGTGCAACCGGCAAACGTGCTGGGGCAACGATAACATCCCCCGTTGTGTTCTATTCAAGCTTTTTAGTGACTCTCTGCCTAAAGCAACGCTAATTAAGCCATTAGTTTTGTTTTAGGCGATTTTTATGCCGTAACAAGCGCGCGAGCTTTTCTTTCTTTACCGATAAACGCCATAACCAGTCAATGGCAAAATAGCCAACAATGCTGGCGGTAATGCCCATTAATAAACAGCCGGTCAGTAAAGGTTTGCCGATGGTTTGCATGCTATGCCACAACCAGCCGAGCGAAGCTTCAAAAGCAAAGGGCTCGGCAGGCGCTTTAAGTACTACACTGCCAATTAAATAACTGAGATACAGCATTACCGGCATGGTGAGCGGGTTTGAAATCCACACTAACGCCACACTTAACGGTAAGTTAACGCGTAAAGGCACGGCCATCAGCGCCGAGAATAGCATTTGAAAAGGGAAGGGCATCCAGGCCCAAAAAAGACCGACAGCAAAAGCGCCGCGCGCAGAGCGGCGGTTTAAGTGCCATAAATTACCATCGTGCAGCATCGAACCGAACAGATTTAATAATTTCATCTGCTTGATTTTTTCTGGAGATGGTAAATATTTCTTAATAGTCTTCTTTGGCATTACAACCTATTTACGAAAAGTAAACATGCAACACTTTTGCACAGGTGTATTAGCTGGCTGCCTATTGTCGTTATTTTTACCGCTTCCGCCAGCTTTTTTTCAATATATTTTTCTAGCGGCTTTTCTAGTCAGCTGCCGCTTTCGGCTGTTTTTTTTAGCCGGTTGCAGCGCGTTTATAGTCAGTTGGCATTGGCAGTTGTCTGCATACTGGCAGGCACAGAATACGTTGTTAAACTCAGCAAGCAGCTATCATGATGTGCGGATCGTCAGTTGGACCGATCACGGCACCGGTGATTTGACAGTGAAACTGCAACTACAGCAAAGCTCATATGATCAGTATCTGCTCTCTGTGCGCTGGCGACAAGCCCCAAGCCTCGAAAATAATCAACTTTGGCGTTTACCGTTAAAATTGCGACCAGTAGCACAGAGTTGGACTCCACTGTCTCGGCCTCGTTCGCTGCAAGCCTTATTGCAAGGTGTGATTGGCGAGGGATATGTGTTGCCAGAGCAGCCGGTCATCTTATTACAGGCCCCTGCGTCAGCCAGAGAAACCATCATTACCCAGCTAAAAACGTCGACTGCATCCCTTAGCAGTGCGCCACTGCTGTTAGCGTTAACAGTAGCAGAGCGACAATTTGATGCGCAATTGTGGCAAGGGATCCGGCACAGTGGCTTGGGACATATTTTAACTATCTCGGGTTTACACCTTGGCTTGGTCTATGGTTGGAGCCTGTTGTTATTTAGCGGGGTGCTACGCCTTAGCCCCTGGCGCTTTAAAGTGGAGCTGGCTTTATTACTCAGTGTGTTACCGGTCATAGGCTATGGCTGGTTGGCTGGTTTTACCATCCCAACATTACGCGCGGCCGTGGCATTGGCTATTTTTGTGCTGAGCCGATTATTACTGCGCCCCTTAGCCAAGCATCAAGCGTGGTTGCTGTTATTGGCATTATTGCTCCTGGCCAATCCGTTGTGGTTACTCAGTTATAGTTTTTGGTTGTCGATGTTAGCCGTAGGCTGCATTGTGTTACTGCTATGGTGCTTAGCTCCTGCAGCGCCACAGCGCTGGGCAAAATTACGTTACTGGTTGCGGTTTCAATTAGCATTAACCTTGTTAATGTCATTTATTAGCATGGCTTTTTTCTCGGGTGTGAGTGTCTTATCCATTCTCTCTAATCTGTTGTTTGTGCCTTGGTGTACGTTGCTCGCGATCCCGTTTTTATTGATCACGGTCTGTTGGAGCTTGGCGGGCTTGCCTTATGTTCAATGGTTTTGGCAGTTAACCGATGTGTTGTTTATTCCCTTAATGACATGGTTAGAGTGGAGTGCCTCTCAAGCAGTGTGGTGGAGTTTACCTAAGCTTTCCCCCCTGACGGCGTTATTACTGGCCGGGGCTTTAGCATTGCTGCTAGCCTGCCGTGTAAAGGGCTCTCTGTGGCTGTTATGGCTTACTGTGGTGGTATTAATGGTCTGTTTGCCGGTGAATGTTTACCCGCAATTACAGCTAATCGATAGCGGGCAGCGCACGGTATTATTATTACAGCAACCTCATAACGCCATTTTATATTTAGATGCCCCTGCGACACAGCTGGAAGGGCTGGTTCGCCAGCAGGTATTACCTTTGTTACAGCAACAACGGTTGCGGCAATTGGGGCCGGTCATTATACCGGCACTTGAGCGAGAAATGGCGCCGGCTATGGCGTTAATTCAACACGCTTATCCAATGGCAAAATTTTACAGTGCGGTAGCGACATTACCAGAAGTGCAGACCTGTACTCAATTAGTTGCAGCTTATCCTGACATTGGCTTTCGGCATTGGTTGTTAGCTAAAGCCGATCCCTGTGTGCTCAGTGTTAATATGGCAGGCTGGCAACTGTTGTTGCCGGGTAAGTTGCAACAGGCTCAAGAGCGGGCATTATTGCAGCAGTATGCTGATTTAACCGCGGATATTTATTTACTGGCAGATTATGGGCGCGCTAACGCTAATTCATTAGCTTTTTTACAAGCTTTAGCGCCACGGCAATTGCTATTAGCGGCCAACGCACAAGGGCCCTATACTTATCCACAAGCTGCCGTGCAACAACGGATTAACTTATTGAATTTACCGCTGTATCATACTGGGTTACAAGGCAGCTTGCAGATTGAATTTACGGCTGAAAAACTGCGCATTCGCCAAGAAAATAGAGAAAAACACTACCCTTGGGCAGAAAAGCCGACAGCAATAGCTGAAACCTCTGCCTCAACACGTTAGAATAGCCAGATGATAACGATAAAAGGTTTAGAATTTTGCAGACAGAGCAAACAACGTCAGCGGCGGTTTATCGTCGGTTACTCAGCTATTTAAAACCCTACCGCTTAGGTTTTGTTGCCGCCATTATCGGTATGGTGGGGTATTCAGCGGTGGATGCGGGCTTTATTGCTTCGGTACAGCCGTTTATTGACCGCGGCATTCAAGAAAAAGATACCGAATTTTTACGCCTAGCGCCTTTAGTGGTCATTTTGATGTTTATCTTGCGTGGCATTTTTCACTTTACCGCAACCTATTGTATTAGTTGGGTAGGTAATCAAATTGTCAAAGATATGCGACAGCAATTATTCAGCCATATGATGCGTTTACCGGTGAGCTTTCATGATAAACATTCTACCGGTGAGCTGATCTCTAAAATCACCTATGACTCAGAGCAAATCAAGCAATCGCTCACCAAAGCCCTTATCGTGTTGGTGCGTGATGGTGCCTTGGTACTGGGTTTAATTGGTGTAATGTTTTGGTATAGCTGGCAGCTCTCGTTAATCTTCTTTTTAATTGCACCGGTGATCGCCGTTATTGTTAGCTTTGTCTCGAAACGCTTTCGTAAGTTAAGCCATAAAATTCAACATGCGATGGGCGGCGTAACGACCGCTTCTGAACAGATGCTCAATGGGCATAAAGTGATTTTAGCCTTTGGTGGCCAAGCGATTGAAGATGCGCGTTTTGAAGAAGTGAATAATCAAACTCGCTTACAAGGCGTGAAAATGGATGCCACCTCGGCCATTAGTTCTGGTGTGATCCAACTGATCGCCTCTTTTGCCTTGGCTTTTGTGGTGTTTATGGCCAGTCAACCGGAAATGCTTGATACCTTAACCGCCGGTATTTTCTCTGCCATTGTCACGTCGATGGTCATGCTGTTAAAGCCGCTAAAACAATTAACCACGGTAAATAGCGAGTTTCAACGCGGCTTAGCCGCCGCTGCCAGTATTTTTCGAGTTATGGATGAAGCCGCGGAGCGGGAAACGGGAACCATTGAATTAAAGCAGGCCAAAGGCGACATCGAGTTTAAACATGTCACCTTTAACTATCCTGGCCATCAGCAGCAGGTTCTCGACGATGTGTCGTTTCACGTGCCTGCAGGTAAAACGGTGGCGTTAGTGGGGCGTTCAGGCAGTGGTAAAACCACCATCTCCAGTTTATTACCGCGTTTTTATGAGGTAGCGCAGGGCGAGATTTTAGTGGATGGTCAAAACATTCAATTGTATAGCCGCAGTTCTCTACGTCATCAAATCGCCGTAGTTTCACAACATGTGATGCTGTTTAACGATTCAATCGCCAATAACATTTGTTACGGTATGGCAGAGCCGGTCAGTCGCGAGCAATTATTGGCGGTTGCCGAGCAAGCCCACGTGATGGAATTTGCTAAGAAGATGCCAGAGGGCCTCGATACACAAATTGGTGAAAATGGCGTCAGTTTATCTGGTGGTCAGCGCCAACGTATTGCCATTGCTCGCGCGTTATTACGCCAAGCGCCAGTACTGATTTTAGATGAAGCCACCTCGGCTTTGGATACAGAATCTGAACGCAAGATCCAAGCCGCTCTTGACGTACTGTTAAAAGGGCGCACCAGTATTGTGATTGCCCACCGCTTATCAACCATTGAAAATGCCGACAGCATTATTGTGATGGATCAAGGTCGTATTTTAGAGCAGGGCACACACGCCGAATTATTAGCGCGTGATGGCGTTTATGCTTCGTTACATAAATTGCAGTTCGGCTCTGAAAAATGACCGCACTGGAGCGTGGCTGGTATCAAGGTCGATGGTGGTGTTATTTACTGGCGCCATTTAGCCTGTTGTTTTGGTTATTGTCGATCTTGCGCCGCGCGTTATTTCGCCTGGGCATTAAACGCCATTATCGTTTACCGGTGCCGGTTATTGTTGTCGGCAATATTACCGTTGGCGGTACGGGCAAAACGCCGTTTACGTTATGGTTATGCCAGTTATTGCGCGAGCAGGGCTTTACCCCAGGCATTATTAGTCGGGGCTATGGCGTAAAATTAACGGCGCCACGTTTAGTTACCGCTAACTGCATGGCAAATCAGGTGGGGGATGAGCCACTCTTATTAGCTCAGCGCAGCGGCTGTCCGGTGGTCGTTTTTCCGGATCGTGTTAGCGCCGGCCAGCATTTGCTGTCACGTTGCCCAGACGTCGACATTATTATCTCTGATGATGGCCTACAGCATTATCGGTTAGCGCGCGATCTAGAAATTGTGCTGATTGACGGTCAGCGTGTTCTGGGGAATGGCTGGTTACTTCCAGCCGGCCCTTTGCGCGAGTTGCCTTCTCGTTTAGCCTCAGTGGATTTTACGGTGGCAAACAGTGGGCCATTAGACGGTGTTGATGGCCACATGACGCTAGCCGTTGTTGCTGCGCGGCCCCTTTTGGCTGAGCAACCGGCGTTAGCGGTGTCGACACCGGTTCAGTTAGTGGCGGCAATTGGCAATCCAGCACGTTTTGCTCGTTCGGCGCAAGAGGCCGGTTTTAACATTGCAGGGCAGCATTTCTTTGCCGATCACCATCCTTTTAGCCCTGACGATTTTACCGATTTGACACTCCCGCTGTTAATGACGGAAAAAGATGCGGTAAAATGTCGGTCTTTTGCCAAAAGCGGTTGGTACTATTTAGCCGTTCAGGCGCGGTTAGATCCCCAATTTACTGAGCAACTAAGCAAAAAACTTAACTTATTACGGAGTCAATATGGCCATGAATCTGGCATTGATTGATATTTTGGCCTGCCCGGTATGTAAGGGTAAATTAAAATATGACAAAACAGGCGAGCGCTTGATCTGCACCTTTGATCAACTGGCTTATCGTTTAAGCAATAATATCCCGGTGTTACTGGCGAATGAAGCAACGCCATTAAGCTCAGAAGAGTGTGAAAAATGGCGTTCATAGTCGTTATTCCTGCTCGCTACGCCAGCTCTCGCTTACCGGGTAAGCCGTTAGCGGATATTGCAGGTCAAAGCATGATTGAGCGTGTGTATCGACAAGCGATACAAAGCGGTGCCGAGCGCGTGCTGGTTGCGACCGATGATCAGCGCGTTGCCGCTGCAGTGCGCCAGTTTGGCGGTGAAGTGTGCATGACGGCGGCCAGTCATAATTCTGGTACGGAACGCTTGGCCGAAGTGGTCACTCAATTAGGTTTAGCTGCAGATGATATCGTGGTGAATGTGCAGGGTGATGAGCCTTTTATTCCACCGCAAATTATTCGTCAGGTAGCAGAGAATTTAGCGCTGCAACAAAAAGCTCGGATGGCCACTTTAGCCGTGCCGCTGCATGATCTTGCCGAGCTGAAAAATCCAAATGTGGTGAAAGTGGTAACCGATCATGCCGGTTACGCCTTATATTTTAGTCGTTCAGCCATTCCGTTTGACCGTGACGATCGTTACCGTGATGCCCTTGCAATACATTATCGGCGGCATATCGGCTTATATGCGTATCGTGCGGGTTTTATTGCCGACTACGTGGCGTGGCCAACATCAACCCTGGAACAAATTGAAGCGTTAGAGCAGTTACGAGTGCTCTGGCAAGGTGAAGCCATTCATGTGGCGACAGCGATAGAAACGCCGGCGGTCGGCGTTGATACCGCAGAAGATCTGGCGCGAGCCATTGCTTTTGCCACTCAACAACATGTTTAAACCACTGACTATCGTCGATAGTACCGCAGATTTTGTGGTTATTAATAAACCCGCAGGTTTAAGCTTTCATTCGGAAGAGGGGCCGGGGGTAGTGGCCATTGCCGAGCAACAGTTAGGCGAAAAGTTGTTTGCGGTGCATCGATTAGATAAAGTCACCTCGGGTTTATTGCTGTTGGCGCGCAATGCTGTTGCAGCAGCAGAATTTACCCAATTATTTAGTCGTCGGCAAATCCAGAAATGTTACTTGGCGTTAAGTGCAGTACGGCCTAACAAAAAACAAGGTTGGGTGAAAGGTGCCATGCAGCCTGGCCGGCGCGGCGGTTGGAAGTTAACGTCGGCACAACAGGCTTTAGCGGCCACGTATTTTGTTAGTCAGGGCTTTGAAAACTTACCGTTTCGCGCTTATTTACTGCGGCCTTATACCGGTAAAACACATCAATTACGCGTGGCGTTAAAAAGTCAGGGTGCACCTATCCTAGGCGATAGCTTATATGGTGCTGCAGAGGCCGACCGCGTTTATCTGCATGCCTATGCCTTGGCGTTTCGTTTTGCTGGCATAGACTATCAATATCAATTATTACCCGATAGCGGTGAGCAGTTTCTGGCGTTAGTGCATCACGGATTACCCGGATCGTGGCTAACACCATGGCAATATGCTTGGCCCGCGGCACCTAGCTTGCCGTTTGAGCGTTAACAGGAAGAAGTATGTCAGATTTTAATACGCGTTTTGCTGGCATTGCGCGTTTATATGGTCAGCAGGCCTTAGCAAAATTTCAGCGATCACATGTGGTGGTGATCGGTATTGGTGGCGTCGGAAGCTGGGCTTGTGAAGCTTTAGCGCGCTCAGGGATCGGTGAGTTAACGCTAATCGATTTAGATGATGTGTGTATAAGTAATATCAATCGGCAAGCGCATGCGCTGACCGACACGGTCGGCCAAGACAAAGTGGCGGTGATGGCTGAGCGGATTTTACAAATTAATCCAGAGTGTAAAGTGAATCAAGTCGCTGATTTTATTGCCCCGGATAACTTAGCGACCCTGTTACCGGCTAACGCAGACTATGTGTTAGATGCGATTGATGCTGTTAAAGCAAAGGTCGCATTAATTGCATGGTGCAAACGCAATAAAATGCCACTGATCACAACCGGTGGGGCCGGTGGGCAATTGGATCCAACGCAAATTCAATTGGCTGATTTAACCTTAGCCTATAATGACCCGTTGTTGGCGAAAGTACGCAATATGCTCAGGCGCGATCATCAGTTTACCCGTAATCCTAAGCGGCGTTTTGGAGTGGATTGCGTGTTTTCTACTGAACAATTACGTTATCCACAAGCCGACGGCAGTATTTGCCAACAAAAACCCGATAATACAGGCAGTATGCGCTTAGATTGTAGTGGCGGTTTTGGCGCCGCTATGGTGGTTACGGCAACCTTTGGTTTGGCCGCCGTGTCGCGAATTTTAATCAAGTTGCAGCAAAAAGCCGCCGTTTAATGGGCGGCGACCACGTCTTTTATTCGATTGACCATCGCATTTAAGCCATTGCCTCGCGATTGGCTTAAATAGGGTTTCAAATTCAAACTATCAAAGCTGCGTTGTAAATCCAGTGTAGAGATTTCTTGCCGCGTCAGGCCATTAACAAAGCATAACATGATGGCCAGTAACCCTTTGACGATGCGGGCATCGCTGTCTAACACAAAAAAGTGTTGTTCGGTGCGGCTATCATAGTAGTGCAGTAACCAAGCCCGACTTTCGCAGCCTTTAACTAGCCACTCATTTTGGCGCATTTTTTCTGGGATCGGCGGTAATTTTTTACCTAATTGCATCAATAAACGATACTTACTTTGCCAATCTTGGGGTTGTTGTAACTGTGGCAAATCCTGTTGCCGGATAGCCGTAAGGGCTGTCGCAGTATCCGTAATAAGTTGTGCCATGGTCATACCGTAAGGATCTCCACTGCCTGAGCCAATGCCGCTAAACATTGCTCAACTTCGGTTAACTGATTATAAGGTGCAAAAGCGAAACGCAGCGCGCCTGGCGCGGCTAATTGTTCAAATAAGGGCATAGCACAATGACTGCCCGCGCGCACAGCAATGTGTTGTTCGTTCAGCAATGCCGCGACATCGGCAGGGTGTTCACCTTGAATGTTCAAGGTCACAATACCGGCATTATCGTGGCGAGACGATAACAATTGAATGCCAGGGATATGCTGTAAACCATTATGAAAAGCCTTTAATAACAGGCCTTTATAACTGTTTATTTGCTGAGCGTCAAACCCACTAATAAATTTAATGGCCTGAGCAAGGCCCAGCGCACCCGCAATATGCGGGGTACCCGCTTCTAAACGGGCGGGTAGGCTGTTAAAGCGACTGCCACTAAAGCTAACATGTTCAATCATTTCACCGCCGCCCTGTAACGGTGTCAGTCGTTCTAAGTATGCCCGCTTGCCATACAACACACCGATCCCGGTTGGGCCATATAACTTATGCGCTGAGAAACAGTAAAAGTCGGCAGGCAATTTTTGTACATCGGGTCGTTGCCAAGCAATGCCTTGAGCGCCATCGACGATGGTAATGGCCCCGGCTGCTTTTGCGTCGCTTAACATCTGTGCTAAAGGCAAAACATTGCCAAGTGCATTAGATACTTGAGTAAGACTGACAATTTTTGGCTTGCGGTCTAACAGTGTTTGATAGGCGGCTTGGTCAAGTTGTTTATCAACGGTCAATGGGATCACATCAATGATAACCCCGTGCCGCTGACAATGCAGTTGCCAAGGTACGATATTCGCGTGATGTTCTAAGGCCGAGATTAAAATGCGATCACCGGCTTGCAATACGGTATGCATTAAACCAAAGGCTAATTGGTTAAACGCCGCCGTGGTACCACTGGTAAAGACAATTTCGGCTGGCTCGGCGGCATTAATAAACTGCTGTACTGTGCGTCTTGCCTCTTCAAATTGGCTTGTTGCCTGTTGGCTTAACTGATGCGTTCCGCGATGCACATTGCTATTATCATGCTGATAAAACTGTACCAGGCTATCAATGACGACCTGAGGTTTGTGCGTAGTTGCTGCGTTATCAAGGTAGATCCAAGCGGGTTGTTCACGAAAAAAAGGGAACTGTTGACGAAAAGCGGCGGCATCAAACACAGACATGTCGGGAAGCTCAAGACAAAAACAAGGCGGCTATTATGCCTAAAGCCACCCCTTTTAGCGAGAAGCACCTTTTATTGAGCCTAATAAAAGCGTCATTACTCAGGCGTGTTGGCGATTTCGGCTGGTTTTTGCTGCATGAGGCTAAGGTAAAAAGAATTAAAATAGCCGAGGTTACTTTACAATGATGAGCGAATTTACCGCGATAACAATGAAAAAAGCGGCCAATGGCTAATGCCGGTCAGTTAAGCTGGCCGGCATTTTTCTTTCGGACAGGGTATTTCTGCTTACTCGACTTTAGGCAGCGAGGATAACATCGCTCTCGGCGTCCAGGTAGTAAGAAGTAGGACGC